>CAXTRJ010000151.1:0-6990 GCA_964246585.1 uncultured Sphingomonas sp.
CGCCAAGATCAGGAGCCATCGCCGCATGTCAGCCTTCACGGTGATAGGGGTGGTTGGCGAGAATGCTGGCCGCGCGCCACAATTGTTCGGCCAGCATCGCGCGGGCGAGTAGATGCGGCCAGGTCGCCCGGCCGAACGACAGCAGCAGGTCGGCCTCGCCCCGTGCCACGTCGTCGAAGCCATCGGCGGCCCCCAGCAGGAAGCGCGCCTCGCGCACCCCGTCGTCGCGCCATCGCCCGAGCAACTCGGCGAACGCGGTCGACGACATTGTCTCGCCTTTCTCGTCGAGCATGACCGACCGCATCGCCCCACCCGGCGCCGGCATCCGCCCGCCCGTGTCGGGCAGCTCGGTGACCCGCGTCGGCCATGTCACCCGCTTCAGATAGCGCTCGACCAGTTCGGCTTCCGGCGACCGCCCAATGCGTCCACGCGCGACGATGTGGAGCAGCAGGCGATCAGGCCTGGGTGGGAGAGGGTGCAGCGGGGGGCGGGGGTGCGTCGCCGAACGCCCACATCCGCTCCAGGTTGTAAAAAGTGCGGACCTCCGGGCGGAACAGGTGAACGATCACGTCACCCGCGTCGATCAGCACCCAGTCGGCGGTGGGCAGTCCCTCGATCCTGACCGTGCGCTTCAACTCTCCCTTGATCTTCTCCGCCAGCTTCGACGCCATCGACGCCACCTGCCGGGTCGATCGACCGCTGGCGATGACCATGTGATCGGCGATGGTCGACTTGCCGGCCAGCGGGATCGAGATCGTGTCCACCGCCTGATCGTCCTCCAACGAGGCCAGGACGAGGCTGTGCAGTTGCTCGACGCTCTCGTGATCGCGGTCGTCGTCGTGCGGGGTGGATGGTTGCGGGATCGAGGCCAAGATAGCTCCTAGGAACGGGAAGGGTGCGGCGGGAAGCGGCGTTGCCAGCCGGGATCGGCCGCGCGGAGTGCGGTCGCGGAGGTCGGGTCGGGCGGCAGGCGCAACAGCACCAGGGCCGGCAACTCCCAGGTCGTCCAGCTCTTCGCCGATGCCGCGGGCCGCCTGAAACGCCGCAGCCAACCCATCGCCGGGCTCGCAAGAGCGGATGCGTCATAGCCCGGACGCGCCAGGACCGCAATCGGCACGATACGCGCGATCCGCCGCCAGTCGCGCCAGCGGTGGAACTGGGCAAGGTTATCCGCACCCATCAGCCAGATGAAGCGCGCGCGCGGATGGCGTCGCCGCAGCGCGGCAAGCGTGTCGACGGTGTAGCGCGTGCCCAGTCGCGCCTCCACCGCCGTCGCCCGGATCGGCGCGCGCCGCGCCATCTGGCGCGCGGAGGCGAGCCGGACGGCGAGCGGCGCCATGTCGCCGGCGCCGGTCTTGAGCGGATTACCAGGCGACACCAGCCACCACGCCTCGTCCAGCCCGAGCGTCGCGATCGCGCCGAGCGTGATCCGCCGATGCCCGCCATGAGCCGGGTTAAACGACCCGCCGAGGAGGCCGATGCGACGGGTCAGAAGTCGACCTGCCAGTCCTCACGCTCGTGACGGATCCGAAGCAGTTCGGTTCGCTCCGGCGTCAATCGGTAGAGGATCAGGTACGGGGTGTTCAAAACTCGTAGGACACGCGAACCGTCCGCCTCGGGCCGGCCGCCATGAGGAAAGTCATACAGGAACGTCGCTCGCTCGCGAATGGCTGATAGCATCTGCACCGCGAACCTGGGACCAGCCGCCTGCTCGAGCCAGCCCTCGATCGAGCGCAAGTCGGCCAAGGCGGGTGATGTCCAGACTAGCTCACGCATCGCGCGCGATGCTTCTCGATCATTGCGTCCAACTCGGCCATGACTTGCTCGTGCGGAACGACGTCGCCACGGTCGGCGGCATCGGTTCCGACCTGAATGAAGGCCAGCAAGTCGACTTGGCTCTCGCAGACACGCTGGACCGCTTCGGCCGCGAAAGCTTCACGCGTCAATCCTCTCGCGATCGCGAGTTGGTCCACCAGGCTCAGCGTCTCGCCGCTGACCGGCGTGTTAATGAAGGCTGCCTCGGTCATCATTCGAACCTATGCCGTTCGATCGCGGTTCTCAACCCCGCACCTGCCCCGTCCCACGGCCCACCCATTTGTACGTCGTCAGTCCTTCCAGCGCGACGGGGCCTCGCGCGTGGAGACGCCCGGTCGCGATGCCGATCTCGGCTCCCAGGCCGAACTCGCCGCCATCGGCGAACTGGGTGGAGGCGTTCCACAGCACGATGGCGCTGTCGACCTCGGCCAGGAAACGCTCGGCGACGCCCACGTCCTCGGCGACGACCGCGTCGGTGTGGCGCGACCCGTGGCGGGCGATATGCGCGATCGCGCCGTCGACGCCGTCGACCAGCCCGGCCGAGGCGACCGCGTCGAGATATTCGGTGTCCCAATCCTCGTCCGACGCGGGCCGCAGCTCGGGCATCATCGCCCGCAGCGCGACATCGCCACGCACCTCGCACCCGGTCGCCGCCAGCGCGCCGACCAGCTCGGCCGCGCCAGCGAAGGCGCGGTCGATCAGCAGCGTCTCCATCGCGCCGCAAATCCCCGTCCGCCGCATCTTGGCGTCGAGCACGACCGCCCGCGCCATCGCCGGATCGGCCGACGCGTCGACATAGACATGGTTGATCCCGTCGAGATGCGCCAGCACCGGCACGCGCGCCTCGGCCTGGACTCGCGCGACCAGCCCCTTGCCGCCACGCGGGATCACCAGGTCGAGCACGCCGTCGGCCGCCAGCATCGCGCCGACCGCGGCGCGGTCGGTCGTCGGCACCAGCTGGACCGCGTCCGTCGGCAGTCCGGCCTGGGCGAGCCCTGCCAGGAAGGCGGCGTGGATAGCGCGGTTGCTCGCCACCGCTTCCGACCCGCCGCGCAGGATCGCGGCGTTGCCCGCCATGACGCACAGCGCGGCGGCGTCGGCGGTGACCCCCGGGCGGCTCTCGTAAACGATGCCGATCACGCCGATCGGTACGCGGACGCGGGCGAGATGCAGCCCGTTCGGGCGCGTCGCTTGGTCAATCACCGCGCCGACCGGATCGGCCAAGGCCGCGACGGCCACTAAGCCGTCGGCCATGCCCGCCACCCGCGCCGGGTCGAGCCGCAACCGGTCGAGCATCGCCGGCGACAGCCCCGCCGCCTCGGCGCGGGCCACGTCCTCGGCATTAGCGGCAAGGATCGCGCCCTCCGCCACTCGGAGCGCCGCCGCCGCATTTTGCAAGGCGACGACCTTGGCCTCGGACGACGTGCGCGCGAGCGTCGCGGCGGCCGCGCGAGCGCGCCCGCCCATTGCCCGGATCATGTCATCGGCAGGGTCAACATCGGCCATGCCGCGACGCTAGCACGCGCGGCGCGCGGCGCAACGGTCGCCCGTGATATCCAGCCTTGACGGACGAAGGGCCGCCCCACCGATCGGCGGGACGGCCCTTCTCTTAACGCGGACTAGTTTACGCGCCCAACGGGCTCGGCTGGCCGAACGGACCGCCCGGACGCCGCGTCTTCGGAATCGACGTCCCCGCCTTGGGCACGCCCGCCGACTTGGGCGTGTCGTTGCGCCCGATATCCTCGCCGACGACGAGCTTCTTAATCTCGTCGCCCGACAGCGTCTCATACTCGAGCAAGGCGCCCGCCAGCAGGTGGAGCTGGTCGAGGTGATCGGACAACACCTGCTTGGCGCGGGCCAGCCCGCCCTCGACGATGTTCTTGATCTCGTCGTCGATCAGCTGCGCGGTGGAGTTCGACATCCTGACCGGCTGCGACGACGAATAGCCAAGGAAGCTTTCGCCCTCGGGCTGGGCGTACTCGACCGGCCCGACCTTGTCCGACATGCCCCACTTCGTGACCATGTCGCGCGCCAGCCCCGTGGCGTACTGGATGTCGCCGCTCGCGCCCGACGACACCTTGTCGTAGCCGAAGATCACCTCCTCGGCGACGCGCCCGCCCATGGCGACCGCCAGGTTTGCGTACATCTTGTCGCGGTGATAGCTGTAGCTGTCGCGCTCGGGCAACCGCATGACCATGCCGAGCGCCCGGCCGCGCGGGATGATCGTCGCCTTGTGGATCGGATCGGACGCGGGCTCGTGGATCGAGACGATGGCATGGCCGGCCTCATGGTAGGCGGTCATCCGCTTCTCGTCGTCGGTCATCACCATCGACCGTCGCTCGGCGCCCATCATGACCTTATCCTTGGCCTCCTCGAACTCGGCCATCGCGACCAGCCGCTTGCCCTTGCGCGCGCCAGTCAGCGCCGCTTCGTTGACCAGGTTGGCGAGGTCGGCGCCCGAGAAGCCCGGGGTGCCGCGCGCGATGACGCGCGCGTCGACATCGGGGGCCAGCGGCACCTTCTTCATATGCACCTCGAGTATCTTGATGCGGCCCTCGATGTCTGGCCGCGGCACCACGACCTGGCGATCGAACCGGCCCGGCCGTAGCAGCGCGGGGTCGAGCACGTCGGGACGGTTGGTCGCGGCGATGATGATGATGCCCTCGTTCGCCTCGAAGCCGTCCATCTCGACCAGCAGCTGGTTCAGCGTCTGCTCGCGCTCGTCGTTGCCGTTGCCGAGGCCCGCGCCGCGGTGGCGACCGACCGCGTCGATCTCGTCGATGAAGACGATGCACGGCGCGGACTTCTTGGCCTGCTCGAACATGTCGCGCACCCGGCTCGCGCCGACGCCGACGAACATCTCGACGAAGTCGGAGCCCGAAATGGTGAAGAACGGCACCCCCGCCTCGCCCGCGATGGCGCGGGCGAGCAGCGTCTTGCCGGTGCCGGGCGACCCGACCAGCAGCGCGCCCTTGGGGATCTTGCCGCCCAACCGGGCGAACTTGGTCGGATCCTTCAGGAACTCGACGATCTCCTCCAGCTCCTCGCGCGCCTCGTCGATGCCCGCCACGTCCTCGAAGGTGACCTTGCCCTCCTTCTGCGTCAGCATCTTGGCGCGGCTCTTGCCAAAGCCCATCGCGCCCGAGCCCGAGTTCTTCTGCATCTGGCGCAGCACGAAAAAGGCGATGCCGAGGAACAGCAGGAACGGCAGCGACTGGTACAGCAGCATCATCCAGATCGACGGCCCCTCCTCTGGCTTGGCCGAGATCTGGACGTTCGCCTCGCGCAGCTTGGTGATCAGCGTCGGATCGGGGATCGCGTTGGTGCGGAACCGCTCGCCGGACGACAGCGCGCCGGTGATCACGTCGCGGCTGACGTTGACCTCCTTGACGGTGCCCTCCTCGACCTTGTCGAGGAACGCCGAATAGGCGATCGTGTTGCCCGCCGACGCCGCGCCGCGGCCGTCGAACATGGTGACGAACATCGCCAGCGCCAGCAGGATGCCGACCCAGATCAACAGGCTCTTCATCCATGGATTGGGTCCGCCGGGCGCATTGCCGTTGGGGCCGTTCGATCCGTTGCCGCCCTCGGGCCGCTTGTCGTTGTCGTTCATGGGTGTGACGCTACCTTTCGATAGTCGCAAGATAAGCGCCGCCCGGTTAATGGCAATGGAACAGCGCTACGCGTTCGCCGATGATTCGCCACGGCGCGGCGGGGCTTCGCGAAAGAGCCAAACCGCGCCGTCAGCCGATGCGAGCACTCCGGCCTGCGTAGCCGATCGGCCGGCCCCTAACGCGTCGAGCAGCGGTTCGATATTGGTACCTTCCGGGAAATCTGGCCGGGTAATCCCCTGGAACAGCCTGATATCGCCGATTGCCAGTCGCGCTAGCATTCGCCGCAGCGTCCGGGGCAAGTCATCGACGTCGAGCCGGACCTCGTATACGTCACTTGCAAGTCGCCGTGATCGCCAAAGCCAGTCGCGCATTGCGCGCAAGTCCGCGTCAGCCTCACCAAGGTACGTGGCGGCGCGTGCGAGCTGCGCGGGATCGAGCAGGTCCTGCCCTTCGACGAAGCGTCGCATCCGCGCGCGGTCGAACCGGTCGTCGCGATTGGACGGGTCATCGACGAACGGTACCCTCGCCGCTTTCGCGATAGCCCGCAGCGTCGCTCGTCGCCAGTGCAGCAGCGGCCGTACGATCGTCAGTGTGTGGACACTGTGTGAAAGGGGCATCGAAGCGATCGGGAACGTCACCCCGTCCTTGGTGCATTGGCGAATGCCGGACAGGCCGGAAAGCCCGCTGCCCCGGTTCGCCCGCATCAGGAATGTCTCCGCTTGGTCGTCGGCATGGTGGCCGGTCGCGAGCACGTGGGCGCCAACCTCGACCGCCCACCGCTTTAGTAGAGCGTAACGGGTGACGCGTGCCCGCGCCTGGAGGTTGACCGCCCCGATCGGCGTGTCGGCTTTCAACGTATGGTGCGGAACGCCCAGTCCGGCGGCGTATCGACCGACCATCGCCGCCTCCTCGCCAGAACCGATGCGTAAGCGATGGTCGACGGTAGCCGTGACGATCCGGTCGGGAAAAGCCGCGTTCGCCAGCACCAGCATCGCCATGCTGTCTGGACCGCCCGATATTGCGAGCGCCACCGGCCCTTGCGGCTCCTCGCCCGCGACACGGGTCAAATCGGCATGGAAGCGTGCGGCGTCGGCGTCGCGACCCGACCACGTCATCCCAAATGGGATCGAAACACGGCCCTCACGAACACCTCGCCGTCGTGCGCCCCCGCGCGACATCGGCCTTCATCGCCGCGCTCATCTTGTCGCCATAGACGTCGGTCAGCTCGCCATAGACCTTGCACGCGTCCGCCGGCTTCTTCAGCTGGACCAGCGCCTGGCCCAGGTACAGCAGGCTGTCGGGCGCGCGCTCGCCGTCGGGCATCTTCTTGTAATTATCGTAGAACGCGATGGAGGCGAGGCTCGGCTTGCCCTCATCGAGATAGGCGCGGCCAAGCAGGTTCTGGGCGAAGCTCGCCCGCCGATGCCGGGGATGGTCGGCGACGGTCTTCTTCAACTGCGCCTGCGCCTCCGGATACAGCTTCGCCTGCCACAGGCGATAGCCGTAGAGATAGCCATCCTCGGGCGCGTCGCCGGTGTCCGGCCGCTCCACCGCCTCGACC
>CAXTRJ010000152.1:0-6988 GCA_964246585.1 uncultured Sphingomonas sp.
GGGTCGATCGCGACACCGAGCCGGCTGCCCTCACGCGCCGCATGCGCCCGCGCGGCGGCGGCGATCAAGGCTTTGGAGGGCACGCAGCCGGTGTTGAGGCATTCGCCCCCCATCGCCCCCGCCTCGACCAGCGCCACCCGGAGCCCGAACATCGCCGCGCCGCCGGCGGCGGTCAGCCCCGCCGACCCGGCGCCGATGACGATGAGGTCGAAGCGTTCCACGCTCGTGATACGTCCCGGCATCGCCTAAGGTTGCGGCATTGGAGACACGGATGAGTTCGCGCATACTCGTCACCGGCGCGGCCGGGCTGATCGGTGGCGAGGTGGCGAAGCGGCTGGTCGAGCGCGGCCACCGCGTCACCGCGCTGGTCCACCGCAACCGCGAGGTTCTCGGCAACGACGGTCGCGCGCCGGTGCTCCATCAAACGCTGACCGGCGACGTGTCGCGACCCCGTTTCGGCTGGGACGAGGCCGCGCTCGCCGCCGTCGCCGGCGACCACGACCTGCTGATCCACTGCGCCGCCACCACCCGCTTCGATCTGACCGAGGACGCGTACCAAGCGGTGAACGTCGCCGGCACCGCCCATGCGATCGAACTCGCGAACGCGGGCGATATGGCATTGCTCCATGTCAGCACCGCCTATGTCTGCGGCGGTCGAGACGGCGCGGTCAACGAGGACGACCCGCTCCCCACCATCGGCTTCGCCAACGGCTACGAGGCGAGCAAGGCGGCGGGCGAGGCGCTGGTCGCCGCCAGCGGCCTGCGCTTCGCGGTCGCCCGCCCGAGCATCGTCGTCGGCGATCACGCCACCGGCGCGATCCGCGGCTTCGACACGATCTACGCCGCGTTCAAGCTCCTCGCCGAGGGCCGCGTCCGCCACATGGCGGCGAGCTCGGACGCGACGCTCGACTTCGTGCCGCTCGACCATGTCGCCGCCGGCATCGTCGCGCTGGCCGAACGGATGAAGGCGGCGAGCGGCGGCCGCTACCACCTCGTCTCGGGACAGCCCATCCCGGTCGCCGCCTTCGCCGCCGCGATCGGCGCTTATCCGCGGTTCACCGCGCCGACGCTGGTGCCGCCCGACCGCTTCGACCCGGCGACGCTACCGCCGCTGGAACGCCGCCTCTACGCCCGCGTCGCCGGCCTCTACGCCAGCTACTTCCAGCGCGACCCCCGGTTCGACGACGCCCGCTTCCGCGCGGCGACCGGCCTCGCCTGCCCGACCACCGACGCGGCCTACCTCGCCCGCCTGATCGACCACTGCATCGCGGTGGGGTTCCTGCCGGGGTCGTAGATCCGCGATCGTTCGGCCGGTTGGCCCAACCCCGTGTCGCTGCTAAGTCGGTCGTCGCAAGGCGCGGTGCGTTCCACTTCTTGGTGCGACCAGGGTCTTGCGGCACCAGCCTGGGAGGTGGAACTCTTGCGAATTCTCCAATCGAGCCGCCGCCGTCTGACACCGCTGATTGCGGTCGGCCTCCTAGCCTGCTCGGATGCATCGAAGACGGATGCGACCAACAACGCCGCCGTGACGGCGAACGATGAGATCGCCGGCGTGGCCGCGCCCAGGTTGTGGAACGACGGCGCGAAGCGTGTGCTCGACACACAGGTGGCGCACCCTTCGGGCGTGGTCCTACAGCTTTCGTCGATCCAGACGACATCGACCCAGACGACGGTCGGCGTACGCATCATCAACGGGCGCGAGCGGGAGGTCGATCTCAACCGTTTCAACCGGCGTAACGGTTTTCTGCTGCTTGATACCGGCGAGCGGCTGTTCCTGTCGCCCCCGGCCAGCAACACGCGCCTCACCATCCCGGCCGGGCAGACTTTCGAAGGAGACCTCGTGTTCCTTGGGCGCCTGCCCGAGGCGCGGAACGCGGTGCTTGTACTGAACGAGAATTCGCCCATCGATAACGAGTACTCGACGACTCCCGGCTTCCGCATCGACATCCCGCTTTCGGCACCAGCGGCATGACACCATGGAATCCGACGCGGCGGTCATGGGTGCTTGCCTCCGCCCTCGTCCTGACCGCGTGCGAGGGCGGCTTGCCGTTCGGCGGACGCACCGATGGCGCACCGGTCGGAGTGCAAGCGCCGAGCGTCGGGGGTGTCGTCCTCGATGTATTATCGGTGCGCAGCGCCGGCGAGCGATCGTTGGTCAAGGTTCGGGTGATGAACGGGTACAATAGCGACATCTCGCTCGATCCCGCTCGGCTGAACACCTATCTGATTACCGACAGCGGCGAAAAGCTGATGCTGATCGAACCGGCGACCAATCCGGATTTGTCGGTGCCCGCCGGTAAGACGATGGATGGCGATCTGGTTTTCCAGGGAGCGTTGCCGTCATCGGGGCGCGCGATGCTGGTCATCAATCAACACGGACGGGTCGATCGCGAGTCGACCAGTTCGCCCAAATTCGAGGTCGCGCTTACGCTCGACGGCTCGCGCGGCGGTGCCACCATCGGTGAGACGTCGAGCCTTTCGGGCATGCGCCCCAATCCCGCGTCACAGCTCCGGCTCGCTCGGGAGAGTGGATCGAGCCTGGGTACGGCGGGACAGGCGACGTCGAACCTCCAGGTGGTCGAGACGCTCAAGACCGAACTCGGCGCGGTGGAGACCGAGCGCGGCACGATCGTCTCGCTTCCCGGCGACGTCACCTTCGACTTCGACGAGGCGACTGTCCGGGGAGATGCGCGCGCGACGCTCGACCGGCTGGCGCAATTGGTTCAGGCGAGCGCGCAAGGCGTGATCTCGATCGAGGGGCATACCGACGCCAAGGGTGACGACGAGTATAACAAACGCCTGTCCCAGGCTCGCGCCGAGGCGGTAAGGAAACACTTGACGGAGAAGGGCGTGGCTGGCGATCGGCTGCGCACTATCGGACTAGGTGAATTACGCCCGATCGCGCCCAATGCCAAGCCCGACGGCAGTGACGATGAGGATGGACGACGCAGGAACCGCCGCGTCGAAGTCATCATGCCGGGCAAATCGGACGCTGCGGCACGCGACGCGATCTCGTAAACGAACAATGCGGTAGACTGCGTACGCCCTACCGACTCGCCGCCCCCGCCCCGCGCAACGCCTTGACCGCCTCCGGCAATGTCACCGCCAGCGTCGCCGCCGAGACCAGGGTCGCGACTTGGCACCAGCTGCACAGCTTCTCGTTCTCCTGCCACTCCTTGACCGCCATTGCGCTGCATAAGGCGAAGTCGAAGCCGGCCTTGGCGGCGGCGGCGACGGGCAACGCCGGGTTCTGCGTCGCGCGGTCGGTGCCGCCGGCGGCGATCGCCATCGCGGTCAGCCCGTAATTGACCAGCATCATCGGCCCGTCGGGCGATTGCAAATTGGCATAGGCGTAGTCGGACGCGTCGACCTTTTCGGCGTCCCATACACTCCCCGGCAGGATACCGGGCAGCCGGCGAGTGATGCCCGTCTGATACGCCGCGACCGCCGCCGCGATCGCCGCGCCGCCGAACGACAAGGCGATGCCGATCCGCCGGCGGCGCAGGTCGTCGCTGGTTCCGGTACGCAGTTGCCGGCTCAGCTCGGGCGGGGACAGCAGTTCGACGGTCATTACGAGAGCTCCTGAAAACGATCGTCGGGAAACGCGCGAGCGGCGCGTCCGTGCCGCCCGGCGGCGGCGTCCAAGCGTCGCGCTAATGCGCGAACGGCAGGCGCATTGACGCGGCGACGCCCAATTCGTCGCGGTAGCCGGGCACGCCGATCGCGATCCGATCCTGCGGCACGTCGAGGCGAAAGGTGCGGTGGAGGTGGTCCCACAAGGCCAGGCCGCTCGACCAGTTCGAGTCGGTCTCGTCCTTGACGGTCGAATGGTGGATGCCGTGCATCCGCGGCGTCGTCACGATCCGCGCCAAGCGTCGCTCCCATGGCGCGGGCAGCCGCAGGTTGCTGTGGTGGAACAACACCGCGAGGAAGAACCAGCCCTGCCACACCCGGAGCGCGCGCGGGCTGACGCCGAGCACCGCGACCTGCGCCGCCCGGTACGGCGCCGAGATCGCCATGTCCGCCGCGTGGAAGCGCAGCGCGGTGGTCGCGTCGAGGTCGCGATCCACATGGTGGACGAGGTGGAACCGCCATAGCCAGGGCAGCTTGTGCGTCGCGACGTGCCACCAGTAGATCGTGTAGTCCATCAACAGCACCGCCGCCGCGTCGCGCACCAGCGGCGACGCCGGCAGCCACTGGGCGAGGCCACGACGCTCGCGCTCGGCCGCTCGCGCCAGCGGCTCGGTCATCGGCTTCTCGACCAGCGCGACGACCGCCATGCTCATCGCCCCAAGCGCGAGGTTGGCGATGCTCCGCTCCGGTTCGGCCTGCGTCGCGCGACGCAGCGGCCGGCGCCTCTCGCCGACGACGATCGCCAGCGCGGCGAGGCCGAGCGCCGCGCCGCCGAGCACGGTCCATGTCTTGCCGCGTCGCGCCATGGAGTCAGAACCGATCAGCGACCAGCCGGTTGCGTCGCGATTTGGCGATCGTCGCCGCGTTCCTCTATCGCGAAGGTGATGAACCAGCCCCGCGTCGTCCTGTTCACCCGCTTTCCCGAACCCGGCCGCGCCAAGACGCGGCTGATCCCGGCGATCGGCCCAGAACGCGCCGCCGACGTCCACCGCCGGCTGACCGAGCGGACGCTGGCCGCCGTCCGCGCCTCGGGGCTGCCGCATGAGTTGTGGACTACCGGCGCCAGCCCGGACGCCTTTACCGGCTGGCTCGGCCCCGTCACGGTCCGCGACCAGGGCGACGGCGACCTCGGCGATCGTCTGGCCCGCGCCGGACCGCCCTATCCCACCCTGTTCATCGGCGCCGACGCGCCCGACTTGACCGCCGACCACCTCTTGGTCGCCGCCCAGGCGCTGGCGACCGCTCCCGCCGCGATCGGCCCGGCGGAGGATGGCGGCTACTGGCTGCTCGGGCTCGCCAGCGCGGTCGCCAGCGTGTTCGAGGGCATCGACTGGAGCACCGACCGCGTCTTCGCGCAAACGGTGGCGCGGCTCGCGGCGGCGCAGGTCGACCCCATCATCCTGCCGCGCCTGGCCGACTGCGATCGCCCCGACGATCTCGCCCGCTGGCCGGAACTGCTGGCGTGACCCCGCGCGCCGACGACGTCGCCCTCGTCATCCCGACGCTCGACGAAGCGACGACGCTGCCCCGCCTCGCCCGGCTGCTGGCGGCGCTCGACCCGCCGCCGGCCGAAATATTGGTGGTCGACGGCGGCAGTTCCGACGGCACCGCCGCGCTCGCCCGCGCGCTCGGCTTGCAGGTGATCGAGCATGGCGAGCGCGGCCGATCGACGCAGATCAACCGCGGCGTCGCCGCCGTCGCTAGCCCGTACGTCTGCGTCCTCCACGCAGACACGCTGCCGCCCGACGACATGGTCGCGGTGATCCGCCGCGCCCTCGCCGATCCCAGCGTGGCGCTGGCCGGCTTCACGCCCTTGTTGAGCGGCCCCGACAAGGTGCGTTGGGTCACCTCGTTCCACAACTGGATCAAGACCTGGTACGCGCCGCTCCTGCTCCGCCCGCATTTGTTCCTGCGCGGCGTGCGGCTGCTGTTCGGCGACCACGCCATGTTCTTCCGCCGCGACGACTTTCTCGCCGCCGGCGGCTGCGATCCCGGCATGACCGTGATGGAAGAGGCCGATTTGTGCGTGAAGATGGCGCGGTTCGGCCGGGTGCGGCTGGTCAACCGCGTCATCCTGACGTCCGACCGCCGGGTGGCGCGGTGGGGCGAGTGGAAGGCGAATTGGATCTACCTGCAGGTCGGCATGCGCTGGGCGTTGGGACTGAGACGCCGCCTGGGCGACCGATATCCCGACATCCGCTAGGCTTGCGGTAGGCGCACTGGACGCGACGCGCCGGCTGTGGTCCCCTCTCCCATGCCCGGTCGACACTCCCGACGACCGGAGAGGATTCGATCCCGAATTCGACGTCCCCGCGAGCTACATCCTGGGGTTACCGGGCCAGATCACGATCGAGGCCGTGTTCCTGGGCATGGTCGCGCTCGCGGCCTGGCTGGCGCTTCGGCCGAACGCCCATTGGCGGTGACGATCGCGCCGGGCGTTTGGTACGACCAGAGAAGCAAGGCTAAGGAGCGCAGGGTGCCAGGCCTCGATCACGACATCTCCAATACCAAGACGGTCGACGCGCCCAGCCCGGTGATCGGGACTGGTGGCGGCGTCGCGATCACGATCGGAATCGTGCTGGGCGCGGGCATCTTTCGCACACCGTCGCTGGTTGCCGCCGGGGTCGATAGCGGCGCGGCGCTCCTGCTCGTCTGGGTCGCGGGGGCGCTGATCGCGTTCGTCGGCGCGCTTTGCTACGCCGAGCTGGCCAGCGCTTATCCGGACGCGGGCGGCGACTACCACTTCCTCAGACGCGCGTTCGGCGATCGCCTCGCGTTCCTTTACGGCTGGGCGCGGCTGGCGGTGATCCAGACCGGTTCGATCGCTGTCCTCGCCTTCGTTTTCGGCGATTACGCGTCGGCGCTGCTGCCGCTCGGCCCCGCCTCGTCGGCGATCTACGCGGCCTTGACGGTGGTCGCGGTCACCTGGGTCAACTGGATCGGTGTTCGTAAGGGCATCGGCGCCCAGCGCTGGCTGACGATCATCGAGGTCGGCGGGCTAGTCCTGGTCGTCGTCGCGGGGCTGCTGATCGCACCGGAAGCCGCGCCAGCCGCCCGGCCTACCGCCGGCGCGGGCGGGTCGATTGGCCTGGTCATGGTCTTCGTCCTGCTGACCTATGGCGGCTGGAACGAGGCGGCGTATCTGTCGGCGGAAATGCGCGGCGGCGGCGGCCGGATCGTGCGCGTGCTGCTGCTAAGTCTCGGCGTCATCGCCGCGCTCTACCTTCTCGCCAACCTCGCTTATCTGCGCGTGCTGGGGCTCGGCGGCATGGCCGCGTCGCAGGCGGTCGCCGCCGACGTCATGCGCGCGGCGTTTGGTCCCGGCGGGGCGGCGGTCATCGCGCTGGCGATCGGC
>CAXTRJ010000153.1:0-6977 GCA_964246585.1 uncultured Sphingomonas sp.
TCCGCGCCGCGCTGGCGCTGGTCGAGCGCGGCGCGGCGCCGTTCGGGGTGGTCTACGCGACCGATGCGCGGGCGTCCCGGGCGGTGCGCGTCGTCGCGACCTTCCCGGCGGCGAGCCACCCGCCGATCACTTATCCGGTGGCAAGGCTGACGGCGTCGCGGCATCCGGACGCGGAAGGGTTCCGGCGATACCTGCTGTCGGCGCGCGGCAGGGCGGTGTTCGCGCGATACGGTTTTACCGCCCGGTGATCTCGGCGGCGGAGTGGGAGGTGGTGCGGCTGTCGCTGCTGGTCGGCGGCGTGGCGACGGCGGCGACGCTGCCGATCGCCTTCGCGCTGGCGTGGCTGCTGGCGCGGGGGCGGTTCCCGGGCAAGCTGTTGCTCGACGGCGTCGTCCACCTGCCTCTGGTGGTGCCGCCGGTGGTGACGGGGTGGCTGCTGCTGCTCGCCTTCGGGCGGACGGGACCAATCGGCGCATGGCTGGAAGCGTTGTTCGGGGTGAGCGTGCTGTTCCGTTGGACGGGCGCGGCGATCGCGTCGGCAGTGATGGCTTTGCCGCTGACGGTGCGCGCCATCCGGCTGTCGATCGAGGCGGTCGACCGACGGCTGGAGGCGGCGGCGCGAACGCTGGGGGCGGGCAATTGGCGAGTTTTCGCCTCGATCACGCTGCCGTTGGCGATGCCGGGGGTGCTGGCGGGCGCGGTGCTTGGCTTCGCGCGGTCGATCGGCGAGTTCGGCGCGACGATCACCTTTGTCGCCAGCGTGCCCGGCGAGACCGAGACGCTGCCGCTGGCGATCTACGCCGCGCTCCAGCAGCCGGGTGGTGAAGCGACGGTGTGGCGCCTGGCGGCGATCTCGGTGGCGTTGTCGCTGGTCGCGCTGGTCGCGTCGGAGATGCTGGCGAGGCGGAGCGGGCGGGGGCTGCATGTCCTTTGACGTCGACGTCGCGCGGGCGTTGGGCGAGGCGGAGGTGGCGGTCAGCTTCGTCGCGGGCGCGGGCGTCACCGTGCTGTTCGGGCCGTCGGGTGTGGGCAAGAGCTCGGTGCTCAACATGGTCGCCGGGCTGCTCCGGCCCGAGCGGGGACACATCCGGGTCGGGGGCGAAACGCTGTTCGACGCGGCGGCCGGCATCGATGTCGCGCCGGAGCGGCGGCGGGCGGGCTATGTATTCCAGGAGCCGCGGCTATTCCCGCATCTGCGGGTGCGGGCGAACCTGCTCTACGGCGCGGCGAAGGGGACCGAGCTTGGCGCGATCGGGTTCCTCGGCATCGATCACCTGCTTGACCGCTGGCCGCGTACGCTGTCGGGGGGCGAGGCCCGGCGGGTGGCGATCGGCCGCGCGCTGCTCAGCCGCCCGCGCTTCCTGCTGCTCGACGAACCCTTGTCCTCGCTCGACCGCGCGCGGCGCGAGGAGGTGATGACTGCGATCGAACGCGTGCGCGACGAGGCGGGATTGCCGATGCTGCTGGTGACTCACGACGCGGCCGAGGCGGAGCGGCTGGGCGCGCGGGTGGTGGAGATGAAAGGACACCAGCGCTGGTGGAGCGAAGGTTCGCTCCTAAGTCATGTTCGCGAGGATGCTTCTAACGGCGGCGGGGTCGGCTTCGATCATCCGCAAGTAGAGGCGTGACCCCGTTTCAGGCTGGCGACGGCCCTGTTCCCAGTCGCGGACCGTGCCGAGCGGAAGCTTGAAGGTCACGGCGAACTGGTCCTGTGTCAGCTTGGTCCGCTCGCGAATGGCCTTCACGTCGGGACCGTTCGCCAAGCGAGCGCGCGAGGTGTCGCCCTTGCGATACGCGATAGCGTCGCCGAGTCCGGCGACGATGCCATCAAAATCCTGGTCATCCACTACCTGCACTCCTGTTTCAGCGCCGTGGTAAGCTGTTTAAACGCCTTCTCCTGCGCGGCGGTCAGACTATCGTCCTTGGCCTTGTCAATGATCCACAGCAGGAACGTCGGATTAGCGGCGTCCGAATAGAAGCTGAACACCCGGTAGCCGCCGCTCTTACCGGTATCGTCCTTCGCGACCCGTCCTTTGCGAAGACCCCCGGTCCGTCTGATCACCGCACCATAATCCGGCTTACTCGCATATTGGTCGTTGATGGCGGCACGCTCGCTCGATGACACGCCTAGCCGATCGAGTTGAGCGCTGTAGGCCAGCGTCTCGACTAGCGAGTGGACGGGTGGATCGTTCATAGGATTATGTATGGCATTGCCGTAGCTCGTGCAATCACAAAGGGCGACGACGGTGCTCGCCTAGGCCCACCCCTCCAGCACCTGGTCGGGTGGGCGGTGGCCGTCGGCCCAGGCGCGGATGTTGGCAATTACTTTCTCCCCCGTCGCCTCGCGGCCTTCCAGCGTCGCCGAACCCATGTGGGGGAGCATGACGACGTTCGGCAAGGCGAGCAGGCGGGGGTCGATGCGGGGCTCGTGAGTCCAGACGTCGAGGCCGGCGCCGGCGAGGCGGCCCGCCTCCAGCGCGTCGACCATCGCGTCCTCGTCGACGATGCCGCCGCGCGAGGCGTTGATCAAGTAGACGTGGCGGCCCAGCAGCGCGAGGCGGCGGGAGTCGATCAGCCCCTCGCTGTCGCCGTTGCGCGGGGTGTGCAGCGTCAGGATGTCGATCGCCGGCAGCATCGCGTCGAGGTCGGCGTGGAAGGTCGCGCCGAGTTCGGCCTCCAGCACCGCCGGCAGACGGCGGCGATTGTGATAGTGGATGGCGAGGCCGAAGGCGCGGGCGCGGCGCGCCACCGCCTGGCCGATCCGGCCCATGCCGAAGATGCCGAGCGCCTTGCCGCCGATGCGGTGGCCGAGCATCCCGCCGGGGCTCCAGCCGCTCCACTGGCCCGATCGCACCAGCTTCTCGCCTTCCGCCAGCCGGCGGGGGACCGAGACGATCAACGCCATCGTCATGTCGGCGGTGTCCTCGGTCAGGACGCCCGGCGTGTTGGTGACGATGATGCCCCGCGCGCGCGCCGGCTTGAGCGCGATATGGTTCACGCCGGCGCCGAAATTGGCGATGAGCCGCAGCCGTGGGCCGGCCCCGGCGATGAGGCCGGCGTCGATCTCGTCGGTGACGGTCGGGACCAGGACGTCGGTATCAGACATCGCCGCGACCAGTTCGTCGCGCGTCATCGGGGCGTCGGTTCGGGTGAGCGTGTGGAACAGTGTCGTCATCCGCGCGGTGACGGCGTCGGGCAGTTCGCGGGTGACGACCACGGTCGGGCGGGCGGGGCGCGTGTCCGGCATGGGGGCGAGGCATGGCGGGCGGCCCCGGCGGCGTCAACGATCGAAGCGGGCGGTTGAAGCCGACGCCGGGTCGCGCGATAGAGCGGGCGTGATCAAAGGAGCGACGATGCGGACGGGATGGCGCGTGCTGGCGCTAGTGGCACTGGCGGCGGTGACGACCGCGGACCTGGCGGCGCAGGAGAAGAAGAAGCCGCCCTATCACGCGTCGATCTCGGCGGGACAGGCGCGGATGCGGTCGGGGCCGGCGCGCACCTATCCGGCGACCTGGCTGTATCGCCGCGCCGACCTGCCGATCCGGGTGGTGGCGATCTACAAGGATTGGCGGCAGGTCGAGGATCCCGACGGGACGCGGGGATGGATGCTGGCCAACCTGCTGAGCGAAACGCGCACCGCCGTCGTGCGCGACGGCGGGCCGGTCGAGATGCGCGAGCGACCGGACGCCACCGCCAAGCTGCTGTGGCGCGCGGCGCCGGGCGTCGTCGGGCGGCTGAGCCAGTGCGATGGCGGCTGGTGCCGGCTCGACGTCAAGGGGCAGGCGGGGTTCGTCGAGGTCGCCGGCCTATGGGGCGTCGACGCGGGCGAAACGCTGCCATAGATCAACGACTTGGCAATAACATCCGACAGGGAGTGTTCGCATGAAAGAACTGATCGCCTTCGACCTCGACGGCACGCTGGCGGAAAGCAAGCAGCCGTTGGGGGAGCCGATGGGAGAGGCGCTGGCCGACCTGCTCGGGGTGGCGCACGTCGCGGTCATTTCCGGTGGCGACTGGCCGCAGTTCGAGAAGCAGGTGGCGAGCCGCCTGCCGGAACGCGCCGACCGCAGCCGGTTGTGGCTGATGCCGACGACGGGGACCAAGCTGTATCGTTATGACCGCGCGTGGGCGGCCGAGTATGCCGAGCTGTTCGACGACGCGCAGAAGCGGGCGATCCTCGCCGCGTTCGACGCGTCGCTCGAGGCGACCGGCTTCGTCCCCGAACGGACCTGGGGCGAGCGGATCGAGGATCGCGGCAGCCAGATCACCTTTTCCGCGCTGGGTCAGCAGGCGCCGCTCGATGCCAAGGAGCATTGGGATCCCGACTTCGCCAAGCGCAAGGTGATCCAGGCGGACCTGCGCGAGCGGTTGCCGGGCATGTCGATCAACATGGGCGGGGCGACCTCGATCGACATCACCCGCGAGGGCGTCGACAAGGCGTACGGCCTGCGCAAGCTGAGCGCGGCGAGCGGCATCGCGATCGAGGCGATGATGTTCATCGGCGACGCGATCTTCCCCGGCGGCAACGATTATCCGGCCAAGGAGATGGGGATGGACACGGTGCGCGTCCGCGACCCCGAGGAGACGCTGTCGGTGATCGCGGCGATCGTCGCCTGCCAGAAATAGCGTGAAGGGGCGCCCGACCGGGGCGCCCCTACTCAGTTCATCAGCTCGACCGCCATCGCGGTGGCCTCGCCGCCGCCGATGCACAGCGACGCGAGGCCGCGCTTCTGGCCGGTGGTCTCCAGCGCCGAAAGCAGCGTCGCCAGGACGCGCGCGCCCGACGCGCCGATCGGATGGCCGAGGGCGGTCGCGCCGCCGTGGATGTTCACCTTGTCGTGCGGCAGACTCAGATCACGCATCGCGATCATCGCGACGCAGGCGAACGCCTCGTTCACCTCGAACAGGTCGACCTCGCCCGTTTCCCAGCCGGCGCGCTCCAACGCGCGGCGAATCGCGCCGACGGGGGCGGTGGTGAAGCGGGCGGGCTGGTGGGCGAAGGAGGCGTGACCGACGATGCGCGCGACCGGCGTGAGGCCGAGCCGCTCGGCGACGCTGGCGCGGGTCAGCACCAGCGCGGCGGCCCCGTCAGAAATCGACGACGCGTTGGCGGCGGTGATCGTCCCGTCCTTCGAAAAGGCGGGCTTGAGCGTCGGGATTTTGGCGACGTCGCCCTTGGCCGGCTGCTCGTCGAGGGTGACCGTGTCGACGCCCTTGCGGCCCTTCACCTCGACCGCGACGATCTCGCGGTCGAACGCGCCCGCCTTCTGCGCCGCCTGCGCCCGGTGGAGGCTGTGGATGGCATAGTCGTCCATCGCCGCGCGGGTGAACTGGTACTCGGCGGCGGTCTCCTCGGCGAAACTGCCCATCGAGCGGCCGGGCTCGTAGGCGTCCTCGAGCCCGTCGAGCATCATGTGATCGTAGATCGTGTCGTGGCCGATGCGCGCGCCGGCGCGGTGCTTCTTCGTCAGGTAGGGCGCGTTGGTCATGCTCTCCATCCCGCCGGCGACGACCATGTCGGCGGAGCCGGCGGCAAGCGTGTCGGCCGCGGCCATCGCCGCCATCATGCCCGATCCGCACATCTTGTTGATCGTCATCGATTCGACATGGGCGCCGAGCCCGGCGTTGATCGCCGCCTGGCGCGCGGGCGCCTGGCCGAGGCCGGCGGTCAGGACGCAACCCATGTAGATTTGCTCGACCTGCTCGGGCGTGACCCCGGCGCGCTCGACCGCGCCACGCACGGCGGCGGCGCCGAGGTCGGTCGCGGACGCGCCGGCGAGCACGCCCTGGAAGCTCCCCATCGGGGTGCGGGCGTAGGACAGGATGACGACGGGATCGGTGGCCATGGGTGGACTCCGGTAAGGGGGTCCGGACGATCTAGTGCGGCGGAGCGCGATTGACAAACGCCGGCGGTCACGTGAGCGGGTGACGCGGCGCGCCGCGTCGCGTACCGGCGCGGGCATGGACATGACCGAGATAATTCGCTGGTTCGCCTCGATCAGCGGCATGATCGCCGCCGGGATCATCTCGCTGGACTGGGGGCGGCGCGACACCGGGTGGGCGATGGTGCTGTTCTGCGCCTCGGCCATCGCGTGGATCACGGGAGCGGTGATGATGCGCGATTGGGCGCTGGGGACGCAGAACGTCGTGCTGCTCGGCATCGATATGCTGGGGGTGTACCGGTACCTGATCCGCGACGCGGGGGACGCGGGCGGGGAGGAAGCGGCGGCGGATGCTTGACGCGCTCGCCTGGCCGGTCGCGCTCGGCGTCATCGGGGCGATCGCCGGGAGTTTCCTCGCCACGCTGGTGATCCGCTGGCCGGAAGGACGGTCGGTGACGCGCGGGCGATCGGCCTGCGATGGCTGCGGCCGGGGCTTGCGCGCGATCGAGCTGGTGCCGCTGCTCAGCGCGGCGGCGTTACGCGGGCGGTGCGCCGGATGTGGCGGAGCGATCGACCCGCGGCATTGGCAGATCGAGCTCGGCTCGGCGGCGATCGGGATGGCCGCGGGGCTGGTCGCGCCGGGGCTCGACGGGGTGGCGGGGGCGGTGTTCGGGTGGCTGCTGCTGGCGCTGGCGGCGCTCGATGTCGCGGAGCTGTGGCTGCCTGACGCCTTGACGGCGACCTTGGCGCTGACGGGCGTCGTGACGGGATTGGCCGGGGTGGCGCCGGCGATGGAGGATCGGCTGATCGGCGGTGTCGCTGGATTCGGCGTGCTGTGGGCGGTGGCGTTCGGCTATCGCCGCCTGCGTGGGCGCGAGGGGATGGGCGGCGGCGACCCCAAGCTCCTTGGCGCGATCGGCCTGTGGCTCGGATGGCGGATGCTGCCGGCGGTGCTGTTGCTGGCGAGCGCCACCGGGCTGGCGCTGGTGCTGCTGGCGCGCGCGCGGGGCCGGTCGGTCGGGCTCGACACGGCGGTGCCGTTCGGCGCGCTGCTGGCGATCGCGGCTTACCCCGCGTGGCTGGTGATGATAGGGT
>CAXTRJ010000154.1:0-6890 GCA_964246585.1 uncultured Sphingomonas sp.
GCGCCGACGAGCCTCGCCGAGATCGGCATGCCGGAGGACGGCATCGACCGCGCCGCCGACCTGGCGATGGCGGGCGCCTACCCCAACCCCCGCCCGCTAACCCGCGAGGGCGTCCGCGCGCTGCTCGCCCGCGCCTGGGCCGGCGATCCCGTCGCCGCCTGATGGAGACCGTTATGCCCCGCGACATCGCCTATTTCGACGAAAGCCGATCGGTCGAGGTGGTCAACGCCCGCATGGCCGACGACGCCGATCCGCGCCTGCGCGAGGTGATGGGCGTGGTCGTCAAGCACCTTCACGCCGCCGTCAAGGAGGCGGCGATCACCGGCGAGGAGTGGCTGGCCGCGATTCGCTTCCTGACCGAGACCGGACAGATGTGCACCGACTGGCGGCAGGAGTTCATTCTGTTGTCGGACGTGCTGGGCGTGTCGATGCTGGTCGACGCGATCAACCATCAACGGCCCGAGGGGTCGACCGAGAACACCGTGCTGGGGCCGTTCCACGTCGCCGACGCGCCCCGCTACGCCAACGGCGCCGACATCTCGCTCGACGGCAAGGGCGAGCCACTGATCGTCCAGGGTCGCGTCACCGACGCCGATGGACACCCGATCGCGGGCGCGACGCTCGACGTGTGGCAGGCCAATGAGGACGGCTTCTACGACGTCCAGCAACCGGGCGTGCAGCCGCCATTCAACCTGCGCGGCGTCTTCACCAGCGACGCCGACGGGCGTTTCTGGTTCCGCTCGGCGAAACCGCGTCATTACCCGATCCCCGACGACGGGCCGGTCGGCAAGCTGCTCACCGCGCTCGGCCGGCACCCCAACCGCGCGGCGCACCTCCATTTCATCGTCGAGGCCGCCGGCTTCGACCGGGTGGTGACGCACATCTTCACCCCCGATTGCGCCTATCTGGGCGAGGACTCGGTGTTCGGCGTCAAGGATTCGCTTATCGCCGACTTCCGCCTGGTCGACGATCCCGCCCGCGCCGCCGAGCTGGGTTTCCGTTCGCCCTTCTGGTCGGTCGAGTGGCCGGTGGTGATGGCGCCCAGCCACGCCGCGGCCGGGGCGGCGCCGGCGTGAACAAGATATACGACACCGCCGACGCGGCGCTCGCCGGGCTGACCTTCGACGGCATGACGATCATGTCGGGCGGCTTCGGCCTGTCGGGCAATCCCGAGCACCTGATCGGGGCGTTGCTGCGCGCGGGGACGCGGCGGCTGACGGTCATATCGAACAATTGCGGCGCCGACGGCTTCGGGCTGTGGACGCTGCTCGACAACGGCCAGATCGCCAAGATGGTGTCCTCCTATGTCGGCGAGAACAAGCTGTTCGCCGAGCTTTATCTGTCCGGTCGACTCGAACTCGAGCTGACCCCGCAAGGCACGCTGGCGGAACGCATCCGCGCGGGCGGCGCCGGCATCCCGGCCTTCTACACGCGCACCGGCGTCGGCACGGTGGTGGCGGAGGGCAAGCCGGTCGAGGCGTTCGACGGCGTGCCTTACGTTCGCGAGATCTGGCTTCGCGCCGACCTGTCGATCGTCAAGGCATGGAAGGCCGATCCGGAGGGCAATCTCGTCTACCGGAAGACGGCGCGGAACTTCAATCCGAACATGGCGACCGCCGGCAAGGTGACCGTCGCCGAAGTGGAGGAGCTGGTCCCGGCCGGCGCGCTCGACCCCGATCATGTCCACACCCCGGGCATCTATGTCGATCGGATCGTCCAAGGCCCCGCTTACGAGAAACGCATCGAGCAGCGCACCGTGCGCCAGCGCCCGGTAGGGGTGCCCGCCTGATGCCCTGGACCCGCGACGAGATGGCCGCGGTCGCCGCCGGCGAGCTGCGCGACGGCTATTACGTCAACCTCGGCATCGGCATCCCGACCCTGGTCGCGAACCATGTGCCGGCCGGCCTGCACGTCACGCTCCAGTCGGAGAACGGCATGCTCGGCATCGGCCCGTTCCCGTACGAGGAGGACGTCGACCCCGACCTGATCAACGCCGGCAAGCAGACCGTGACCGCGCTGCCGACATCAAGCTTCTTTTCCAGCGCCGACAGCTTCGCGATGATCCGCGGCGGCCATATCGACCTCGCCATCCTGGGCGCGATGGAGGTGGCGGCGAACGGCGACCTGGCCAATTGGACAGTGCCGGGCAAGATGATCAAGGGCATGGGCGGCGCGATGGATCTGGTCGCGGGCGTGCGCCGGGTCGTGGTGGTGATGGACCATGTCGACAAGAACGGCCGACCCAAGATCGTCGAGCGTTGCACCCTGCCGCTGACCGGCGCGGGCGTGGTCGACATGATCGTCACCGACCGCGGGTCGTTCGCCGTCGACAAGGCCGCCGGACAGCTTCGCCCGATCCGGCTTACCCCCGGCGAGACGCTGGACGCGATCAGGCGCGTGACGGCGGCGCCGATCACCGACCTGCCGCGTGACTAGCCGCACATCCCGGCCGGCAATCCTTGGTCGCGCTGGCAGGCGAGCGCGAAGCCGGTCGGGTGCGGCATGTTGCCGGTGAGGCAGGTGGCGACCGTCACCGCCCAGCGCGTCAAGCGGCGGTCTCCGCCCCCATCGTCTCGGACAAGGCGACGTAGTGCGCCTCCGGTTCCCGGTAGAGCGGGTAGAGCGGGCCGACGATCGCGTCCGCCGCGGCGGTGTCGAACAGCGGCTGCCCGCCGAGCCGCTCGATCGCGGCCTCGGTCAGGCGCACCGGCTGGAGCGCGCCGCCGGCTTCCCCGCCAAATGTAATAAGCGGGCTGTCGCGCGCGACCAGCTTGGCGGTGTTGCGCTCGCCGATGCGGTAATAGCTCATCGTCTCGACCTCCATGCCGGGGACGATCACCTTGACCACCGCGACGCCGCGGTCGGCGGGCGACATATCGACATAGAGGATGTCGAACCCCGCCGCCTCGACCGCCGCGCGGGCGAGCGCGCCCCGCGCGCGCGCGTCGGGAACATCGGCCTGGGGAAGCGAGGCGAAATCGCGGCGACTGTGTTCGGCGAGCACCGTGTCGGCGAGCCAGGAACGCAGCGTGGCCGCATCGGCACCGGTCCAGCGCCGCATCTGCTCAAAGGCGCGCGGCTCGCTCGCTGTCGCCGCGCCACCGGAACGGGCGATGAAACGCGCGATATAGCCGGGCGGGGCGACGCTTTCCGCCAGCGCCATCGGGCCGTGGACAAAGGCTTTGCGCGCGCGCGACGCGGCATATTCGGCGATCGCCTTTGTCAGCGCGTGGGTGCGGTCGGGGTGCGCGGCCTCGCCGCACGCGGTCGCCATGATCGGGACCGACGGCTCGGCCCGGTCGACGCCGACGCAGTAGACGTTGGCGAGACCGAACTCGTCGGTGGCGAATTTCGGGATCACCCGGACACCGGCGGCGTCGAAGCGGGCGATCAGCTCGGCGATTTCCGGCGACATCGGGTCCGGAAGGTCGACGACCACGCCCTGGTCGAGCGCGCGGAACAGCAGGCCGTTGCCGTCGCGCTGGAGGATCTCGCACAGGCCATGGCCGATCGCCCAGTCGAGATCGGGGCCGGCGCCCATGCCGTTGGAGATCAGGGTGGTGAAGGGCTCATAGCCGGGGACCAGTTCCTTGGCGGAATAGGCGGCGAGGTCGATCGGCACGAGCACGGTGGAACCGTCGGACCAGCGCTTCGCCTCGACCCAATAAAGGCGCGTGTCGTGGTCGACCGGCGAGCCGGCGGGAAGGCAGAGCGTGAGCGGGTCGGCGACCGCGCGGCTCCCGAGCGACGCCACGAGGTCGGCGTAGCCGCCGCGCGTCTTCTTGCGCGCCGACAGGGTCAGCGTCGGCCAGACCATCTCGGCGATCTCGCCCAGCGCGCCGAGGATGGCGGCCTCGTCGGTCGCGCCGTAGCCGACGCCGTAGGGCATGATCCCGGCGAGCGCGGCCGTTTCGGGGAACAGCGCGACCACCCAGACGGGGATGCCGACGCGGTCGATGCCGGTGATCGGGAAGGCGACGATCTCGCCGGCGGGGAACGCGTCGAGATAGGCGTGGCAGGCGGGGCCGAGGTCGCCTGGAAGACCGGTCGCGGTGACGCTCATAGGGGCAGCCGCCTGACGCCGGGCGCGCGGGCGAGCGCCTCGTCGAGCACCGTCAACGCGACAGTGCGGTTCACCTCGGGCGCGTATTTTAACGGGGTCAGCACGGCGTCGAAGTCGAGCGGGGGAATTACGTCGCGGTAGCGACGGAGTTCGGCATGGGTCAGCGGGATATCCTTGTGGAACGACTTGTGGGTGGAGTTGCCGCGGAACAGCCGCTCGCCCGGCATATCGTGCAGAGCGGCCTGCCCTTCGTAACGGCCGCCGACATGATGGAGCGTGTAGCCGGACGCGAGTTCCAGCACGTCGTCATAGGGCGCGGTCACGTGAAACGCTTTGTCATCCTGAAGTCGTCCTCATTCGGTGACCATAGCGGATCGACCCGGCAGGAGTGGACGATGCGGACCGCGACCGGGCGATCGATCGCGCCTGCGGCGATCGCGTCCGCCACCGCGCGGTGGGCGGGATGATGGCGCCGATCGAAGGCGGTGCCGTAGAGCTGGCCGTCCACCGGTCGCCGACGTCATGTGATCGCGCGCGACCCAGCCGAAACCGGCGATGCCCCAGCGTGCGCTCACCATCGCTCCTGCGGGTCCACGACGCCGCCTGGGCGGACGGGATCCCTGATCATCGCGATCCGGCGGCGGCGGTCGTGGCGACCGCTCCATTTGAAACCGATGATCGCAATCCCGACGCGTTCAGACATCCGTGTTTCTTCGTTCGGCTATATTGCGGTGGTCGTTACAACGATCGCCGGGCGAAATAAGGCGGGAGATGCGATCGGCGCCCGACCGTGCGAGGGGAAGTTGACTTGAATAACCCTGGTCGAAGCGCATGGCGGTCCCGGACGCACCACTGAAGCCAGCCGCTTCCGGCACGTCACTGCCGGCGCAGGGTGGAGTCGATCGACGCGTCGACGTTGATGATCACCAAGCTGACATTGTCCTTGGCCCCCCGATCGAGCGTCAGCGCGAGCAAGGCGTCGGCCGCGTCCTCGGTCGATTGGGCGGCGATGATCGCGGCGATCTCGCTGTCCTCCATCATCGTCGTCAGGCCGTCCGAGCACAGCAGGAATATGTCGCCGGGCAGGATCGGCCCCGTCGACACGTCGAGCGCGAGCCGGTCGTTGACCCCCACCGCGCGGGTGATCACGTTCGATCGGCCGAAGCCGCGCGCGTCCGCCCGGGTCAGCGCGCCGGAGTCGATCATCTCCTGCACCATCGAATGATCGCGGGTGATCTGCTCGAACTGGCCTTTTCGCAGCAGATAGGCCCGGCTGTCGCCCGCCCACAGACAGGCGAAATGCCCCGCATAGGCGAGCAGCGCGACGACGGTGGAGCCGATCACCGTGCCGCCGCCCGACAGCCTGGCATGCGCCACCAGCGCCCGGTTCACCCGCTGGATGCCCTCCTGGACATTGTCGAGGAACGCATAGCCCGAGCCGAGCGAGTCGGTGTCGTTGAGCGCGTCGACCACCATGCGCGAGGCGAGGTCGCCCGCCTGGTGACCCCCCATGCCGTCCGCCACCGCCCACAGGCCGAGGTCCGGGCGGGCGAGCACGCGGTCCTCGTTGAGCTTGCGGACCCGGCCGGTATGCGACCGCTCCGCCGTCTCGAAATCAAGGCCGGCGCCCTCGGTCATCGCTCGGCCGGCTCCAGCAACCGGAGAAAGGCGGGACCAACCGGCGCGCCCTCCAGCGTGATCGCGGTCGCGGGATCGAAGTCGTCGCGCCACCATGTCTCGTCCACCACCGCGTCGGAGGCCGGATCAGCGGGTTGGACAGGTTCGACGACGCCCAGCCGCTCGACCAGCAGGTCCGCGGTCACGACGTTGTCCACGTCCGCCGCGACCGCGCGGACGCCTTCCGCCGCCGCGATCGCCTCGGTCGATCCGGCCACTGTGACAAAGGCGATCAACGGGAACCGGCGGCCCACCTTGTCCTCGCTGGCGAGCAGCGCGCCCGCGACATAGCCGTCGCCGTCCGGCTGGACGAAGCACCAGCATGGCATTCCCGCCAGCCAGCCATCTAAATCGTCGTGCGAAGCGGCGATCTCCGCCAGCTGTCCCGTTAACCAGTCGTCGAGCCGCGCGACCACCGCCGCCGGCCCGCGCCGGACGAAGTCGCCATGCGCCGGCATCTTGCCGAACAGTCCCGCCTGATGTTCGGGAGCGTTCACAGGTCCGCCGGGCATCGGAAATTGTTCAGCTCGGCGAGCATGAACGGGTTTTCGGTGTTGAGGATGCGGACGCGGAAGCTCGCGTTCGCGGCCCCTTCGGTGAACGCCATGACGAACCCGGAACGGCTCACGTTGGAGACGCGGGCGTCGCGCAGCATCCGCAGGAACGCCCAGTCGCCGGTCCAGGTCCGGACCGACGGCGTCGGCGACCCGCCATGCTGGATGCCGAGCGTCGCGCCGGGCAGGTTCCCCGGCCAGCGCAGCTCGATCCCGCGCCGGTTGGTTCGGTCGAACCCCGCCGGCTGGCCGTCGACGCTCAGCGTCACCGCCGTGGCGTCGCCGTCGATGCGGAGCGGCTCCACCAGCATCCGGACGTTGGGGCGGATGTCGCCGGGCTTGAAGAACGCGGCGCGGATGCGCGCGGCGTTCTGGAACTGGCGCACCGCCGCCGGCGACAGCCCGAGCGCGCGGCCCGACCCGGTCAGCGCCCAGCTGCGCCGGCTCGTGTCGATCTGCCCGGCGAGGCTGGTGGTCTGAAACGTGTCGATCAGCCCGCCGGGGCGCAACAGCCGGCTGAAATCGTCCACCGACGCCTCGCGCGCGCCGTTCCCGAACGGGAAACCCTGCGCCAGGATCGCCCGGCACTCCGGGAA
>CAXTRJ010000155.1:0-6887 GCA_964246585.1 uncultured Sphingomonas sp.
GCGGTCGCCAGCCTGACGGCGGCGAGCGAGGCAGGGCTGAACAGCGCGGTCGCGGCGCTCGCGCGGCAAGCCGAACTGGTCGGCTCGAGCGCCCCGGCCCGTTCGCGTCGCAAGGCGGCCACGCCGGGCGGCGCGGGGCGTTGACCCAGGATACCGGCGATCTTCACCCCGCCTTAAAGGCTGGACGTTAAGGCACGGCCGTCTCCGACGCGTCGGCGGACAGAGAGGAAGCGCCGTTGCTCAGCGACAATCCCGACCGCTGGATCGCCAGCCCCATGCCGCGACCCTGCGATGGTTCGGGGGTCGACGAAGCGGACGACGCGCGCCTGGCGGTGATCGCCCGGACCCTCGCCGACGCGACCGGTTGCGACATGGCGACGATCTATCGCCCTGACGGCGACGACCTGGTCCTCGCCGGCGGCACCGGGCCAGTCCGTATCCCGGCCACGCGGTTCGACCAGGCGTTCGGCCGCGACGATTGCGGCGTCGCGCATGATTTCGTCCAGTTCGTCGCCCAGGCCGGGATGGCGGACGCCGCCGCCCGGATGGGGCTGGACGACCGGCCGACCTGCTTCGTCGCCGCCGCCCGGGTGTCCGAGGGCGGGATCGATCGCGGCGTCGTGGCGGTCGCCAACCACATGCCGCGCCGCCCGCTCAGCGCGGCGGAAAGCTACCTCCTGCGCGCCTATGCCGAACAGGTCGGCACCATATTCGAATTGCAGGCGGTGCGCCGGATGACGGTGTCGCGGCCCGAGCACCGCGCCAACATCGAACGGTTGCGGCTGCTCGAGTCGGTGGCGATCCACGCGCGCGATTCGATCGTCATCACCGAGGCCGAGCCGCTCGACCTGCCGGGCCCGCGCATCCTGTTCTGCAACAACGCCTTCACCGAGGCGACCGGCTATTCGGCCGAGGAGGTGATCGGCAAGACGCCGCGCATCCTGCAAGGCCCGGGGACCGATCCGGCGGCCCGCGCCCAGCTGCGCGCGGCGTTCGCGGCGTGGCAGCCGATCACCATCGAAATGCTCAATTACCGCAAGGACGGGGGCGAGTTCTGGGTCGAGCTCAGCATCGTGCCCGTCGCCAACGAGGATGGCTGGTTCACCCACTGGATCTCCGTCCAGCGCGACGTGACGGAACGCCGGATGGCCGCCGAGCTCAGCGCCCGCGTGCGGCTTGCCGAGGTCGAGAACGAGGTGCTCGCCGGCGAGATCCGCGAGCGCAAGCGGATGGAAGAGGAACTGCGCTACACCGCGTTCCACGACAGCCTGACGCGGTTGCGCAACCGCGCCTTTTTTATGAATCAGCTGGCGACGGTACTCGACCGCGCCGGGGAAGGCGCGGCGTTCCGGCCGTGCGCGGTGCTGTTCGTCGACCTCGACCGGTTCAAGGTGGTCAACGACAGCCTCGGCCACCAGGCCGGCGACCTGTTGCTGAAGGAGGTGTCGCGCCGTCTGAAGACCTGCGCGCGGGCCCAGGACACGCTGGCGCGCCTCGGCGGCGACGAGTTCGCGCTGTTGATCGAGGAGGTCGACGACCCGGCGATGCCGGCGCTGGTCGCCCGGCGGATGCTGGACGCGCTCCGCGCGCCGGTCAGGATCGGCCGGCAGGAAGTGTTCCCGTCGTGCAGCATCGGCATCGTCCAGTCGTCGGCGGACAACACCCATCCCGACACGCTGATCCGCGACGCCGACATCGCGATGTACGTCGCCAAGCGGTCGGGGTTCGGCGAGTACGCGATCTACAACGCGTCGATGCACGCCGAGGCGACCGCCGCTCTGGAAATGCAGACCGACCTGCAGAACGCGCTGGAACGCGGCGAGTTCGTGCTCGCCTATCAGGCGATCGTCGATCCGCAATACGGCCGGATCAAGGGGTTCGAGGCGCTGATCCGGTGGCGGCACCCGACGCGCGGACTGGTGCCGCCGGCCGAGTTCATCCCGGTGGCCGAGGAGATCGGGCTGATCCGGCAGATCGATCGCTGGGTGATGCGAGAGGCGTGCGCGCAATTGGCCGATTGGCGCGACCGGTTCGAGGGATGCGACCTGGGCATCAGCGTCAACACCTCCGCGCGCGAGTTCGACGATCCCGACTTCCTCCAGGAGGTAAAGGACACGCTGGCGCGGCACCGGCTGCCGCCGCGCGCGCTCGAACTCGAAATCACGGAAAGCATCTTCCTCAACCCCGATCCGCGCATCGCCGCCACGATCCAGTCGGTGCGCGAACACGGGGTGCGCGTCGGGCTGGACGATTTCGGCACCGGCTATTCGTCGCTGAGCTACCTCAACCGCTATCCCACCGACACGATCAAGATCGACAAATCCTTCATCGACGGGCTGTGCTCGGACGACCGGACGCTGGCGATCGTGCTGTTGATCATCCAGCTGGCGGGCACGCTCGGCGTCGACGTCGTCGCGGAGGGGGTGGAAACGGAGGAGCAGGCGCAATTGCTCGCCTCGATGTGCTGCTCGCATGCCCAGGGCTATCACTTCGCCCGGCCGATGGGCGCGGCGGAGGTGTCCGCGATGCTGGCGCGGTCGTTCTACCTTGGCGGCGAGTCGGCGGTGCTCGCGGCGTGACCCGACCGCGCGGTCAGTCGCCCACCGTCAGCAGCGCTCGGCCAGCGTCGGTCGCCTTGCCCGACAGGCCCGGCACCTCGTCGAGCTGCCGAAGCGCGGTGAAGCGGCCGCGTTCCTCGCGATAGCGCACGATCTCGTGGCCGTGGCCGCGCAGTTCGGCGACGGCGTCGAGTTCCTCGGGCGTCGCCGCGTTGATGTCCACCGGCGCGGTCAATCGTCGCATTCCGGGCTGGGCCCATCGGCGAACAATTTGGCGATCTCGGCGCGGATCAGCCCGTAGCATTCGCACGACACCTGTTCGAGCCCGTCGCGGTCGATTACCGCGACGCGGCCGCGGCGATATTCGATGATACCCTGTTGCTGGAGGTCGCGCGCGGCGATGTTGATCGCGTTGCGCTTGACGCCCAGCAGCTCGGCCAGGAACTCCTGCGTCAACGAAAGCTGGTTGTCCTCGCTGCGATCGTGCGTCGCCAGGATCCAGCGGGCGCAGCGTTCGCGGACCTGGTGCAGCGCGTTGCACGCGACCGACTGCACCGTCATGCGCAGCATCACCTCGCGCCAGCGCACCACCGCCGAGCATAGGCCGACGCTTTCGTCGATCATGTCCTCGAAATCGGCCGCTGCGACGCGGTAGCCGCTTCCCGGGATGCGCCCGACCAGGCGGGTGAAGGCGCGGTCGACATAGCCGCTGGCGCTCATGCCCGCCGCCCCCTCGCGACCGATCACGCCGACCTCCGCCAGCCGGCCGTCGCGCATGACCGAGACGAGCGACAGCATGCCCGACACGGGGAAGTAAACGTGCGTCTGCGGCTGGTCGGGCTGGTACAGGATCTCGCCCGCCTCCCACGACACCGGCGTCAGGCGATCGGCGAAGCGGGCGCGCTCCGTCGACGGCACCCGGTCCAACAGGTGGTTGCCGTTCGACAGCGACGCCGGCGCGTGGTCCACAGGGCTGTCGGTCGGCATCGGCCGGTCCTACCGGCGCGGATGGCAAAGTAGAAGCGCCCCCGTCTTTTTAATCCACCGTTCAGATTTGGCGGAACCTAAATGGGCGGCGACCAGTTGTGCCCGGTACAATACATAACAGGGTCGCGTTCATGCCAGTATCGAAAACCCTGTCGCATGGCTCGACTACGCTCGGCGACGGTGCCGACGTCACCGAGCGCCATATCCCGATCGTCGAGGAGTCGTTGCAGCTCGGCAAGCGCGTCGTCGAGACCGGTCGCGTCAGCGTCCGCACGGTGGTCGACCATGAAGAGGTGCTGCTGCGCGACACGCTGACCCACGACATCGTCGCGGTCGACCGCGTCGCCATCGGCCGCGAGGTCACGGCCGCGCCGGCCCCGCGCGAGGAGGGCGACCTCCTGATCATCCCGATCGTCGAGGAACGCCTGATCGTCGAGAAGCGGCTATTCCTGGTCGAGGAACTCCATGTCCGCCGCTCGACCGTTTCCAGCCCCGTCGAGGTTCCCGCGACGCGTCGCGTGATGCGCGCGGAGATCGACCGCACCGATCCGTCCACCACCCACCCGGAGAACAACTGATGGCAGACAACCATAATGGCGACGGCGCGCCGCCGCGCGAGGTCCATGTCGGGCCCGACGAGAAGAAGACCAACTGGCTGGCCTGGCTGGCGTTGCTGGCGGGTATCCTCGCCCTGTTGTTCGCGCTGAGCCGCTGCAACCGCGAGGAAGCCGTGGTGGTCACCGATCCGACGCCCGTCGCGACGGAAACGTTGACGCCCGAGCCGCCCGTCGCCGAGACGACTACGACGCAGACGACGGTGGTCGGCACGTCGGGTCTGGGCACCTACCTGAGCGGCGCCGGCGCCTTGCCGCAGTCGTTCCAGTTCGAGCGGCTCAACTTCGACACCGGCGCCAGCACCGTCCGCCCGGCCGACCGCGAGGAGATCGCCGCGGTGACCAGCACGATGCAGCAATATGGCAATGCCCGTGTCCGCGTGGTCGGCTATGCCGACGCCCGCGGCGCTAGCGACGCCAACGCCGCGCTGGGCAAGGCCCGCGCCGATGCGGTCAAGGCCGCGCTGGTAGAGGGCGGGATCGCCGACAACCGCATCGAGACCGCGTCCGGCGGCGAGACCGATCCGGTCGACAGCAACGCCACCACCGGCGGTCAGGCGGAAAACCGCCGCACCGAGCTCGTCCTGCTCGCGCGCTGATTTCCACTCCAACTTCGCCCAAGAAGAGGAACTACACCATGTCACGTACCATCACCGCCCTGTTCGACACCCGCGCCGACGCCGAAGCCGGCAAGGAGCGGCTCCGCGCCGCCGACATCGATGCCGACCACATCCGCATCCATGACCAGGACAGCGCCGGCTACGGCGCCGCTGCGACCGGCACCACCGGCATGTCCGGAACCGCCGGCGCCACGGGCATGACCGGCGCCGCGACCGGCACCACGGGCACGAGCGATCGGCCCTATTCGACGCACAAGGACGTCGGCATGTGGGGTTCGATCAAGAACGCCTTTCTGCCCGACGAGGATCGCCACGCCTATGAGGAGGGCGTCCGTCGCGGCGGCTTCCTGCTGACCGCCGATGTCGACGCCGACGAGGTCGACGCGGCGGTGCGCGCGCTGGAGGACGCCAACAGCGTCGATATCGACGAGCGTACCAGCCAGTGGAAGTCGGAAGGCTGGAACTACCCGGCCGGCGCCGGCATGGCCGCCGCGTCCTACGGCGACCGCGACACGGGTCGTGACACGAGCGACCGCCCGGCGATCGGCATGAACACCAACACCGGCGACGAGCAGCACATCGACGTCGTCGAGGAGCAGCTGGTCGTCGGCAAGCGCGAGGTCGACCGCGGCGGCGTCCGCGTCCGTTCCTACGTCACCGAGAAGCCGGTTCACGAGCAGATCCGGCTGCGCGACGAGAACATCAACGTCGAGCGTCGCCCGGTCGATCGCGCCGTCACCGATGGCGACGACGCGTTCCGCGAGCGTTCGTTCGAGATGACCGAGACCGACGAGGAAGCGGTGGTCGGCAAGACCCAGCGCGTCGTCGAGGAAGTCGTCGTCCGCAAGACCGCCGACGAGCGCGTCGAGCAGATCGACGACACCGTTCGCCGCACCGATGTCGATGTCGAGCAGCTGTCCGGGTCGGACCGCACCGGCACGACCGACCGCACCGGCGCGACCGACCGCACCGGCGCGATGGGCGGCTCGGGCATGACCGACCGCGACAACACCAGCGGCGCGTCGTTGGGCGACAAAATCGCCGGCGCCGGCAAGGAAGCGCTCGGCAACGCCAAGCAGGGCATCGGCAACATGACCGGCAACGACGGCATGAAGAAGTCGGGCATGGAGCAGGAGCGCGCCGGCGAGCAGCAGGCGGGCAAGACGCCCGACCGCTACTAAGTCGCGCAAACGGAGGTGTTCCATCCGGGACACCTTCCCCGAGTGACCGGTGACGACGGCCGTCCGCCTTTCCAGGCGGGCGGCCGTTTCGTTTGGAGGAGACCCGCTTCTTCAGGTCGTGGTCGGCGAGGTCTTTCGCCAAGCACCGCCGGGACGGGTTTGTTCGTCGCGCGCCAGGGCGAAGTCGAACTTCCCTCACGAAACATTGATGTGCCGCGTCAAGCCACAATTGACCTTGTCGCCGATCATGTATAGCGCCACGTCCCATCATCAATACGCAATCAAGGAATGCCCCATGGCCGACGATACATCTGACGGCAACGCGGTCGAGCTGGCGACCGAACTGACGATCGCCTGGCTGAGCAACCCCAATACCCGGACGGCCAACGAAGACGTGCCGGCGTTCCTGCAGAAAATGCACGAGACGCTCGGCGGGCTGCTCGGCACCACTGCCGCTCCCGCCCCGGTCGAAGCGCCGAGCGAGTATTCGCCGGCGGTGACCGCGCGCAAGTCGCTGGCGTCGAAGGACCACATCATCTCGATGATCGACGGCAAGCCGTACAAGACGCTGCGCCGCCACATCTCGACGCACGGCCTGTCGCCCAACGAGTATCGCGAGCGTTATGGCCTGAAGTCCGATTACCCGATGGTCGCGGAGAATTACTCGGAGAGTCGCCGGGCGATGGCCAAGAAGATCGGGCTCGGCCGCAAGCCCGGCCAGCGCAAGGCGGAGGAAGCCCCCGTCGAGGCGCCCAAGACGGCCGGCCGCAAGCGTAAGGCGCCCGCCGGCGCCGGCGCCGAAGAGTAAAAACTCAGGCGGTCGCCGCGAACGCCGCGACGGCCGCCGGCAGGTCGGCGAAGGTAGCGGGGCGGGGCATCCGGCTGACCGGGACGCGACGCGCGAGCGCGATGCAATCGGCCCAGTGA
>CAXTRJ010000156.1:0-6863 GCA_964246585.1 uncultured Sphingomonas sp.
ATCGGCTCGGCGGCGGCAGGGTCGAGGCCGCGGGCGGCGAGGCGCTCCTTGGCGAGCCTCTTCCCATAATCCCTGACCTGCCGTGCGATGAAGGCGCTGCTCGCCGCCGGGCACGTCGCGGCGGGCGGGGCCGTGGTGCGCGATCCGGCGAGCAAGACGGCGGCGGGCGACCGCTTCACCGTCACGGTCCCCGCCCCCGTTCCACTGGACAACGCGGCACAGGACATCCCGCTGGTCGTGGCCTTCGAGGACGAGCATCTGATCGTGATCGATAAGCCGGCGGGGCTGGTCGTCCATCCGGCGGCGGGCAATCTCGACGGGACGCTGGTCAACGCGCTGCTGCATCATTGCGCTGGGCAGCTGTCCGGCATTGGCGGGGTCACCCGGCCCGGAATCGTCCACCGCATCGACAAGGACACCTCCGGGCTGATGGTCGCGGCCAAGGACGACCGCGCGCACGAGGGGCTGGCGCGGCAGTTCGCCGCCCATAGCATCGACCGGCGCTACAAGGCGATCGTCGATGGGCGGCCGATGCCGCCGCGCGGCACGGTCGACGCGCCGGTCGCGCGTTCGCCGGCCGACCGCAAGAAGATCGCGGTCGTGCCGGGCGGCAAGCGCGCGGTGACGCATTACGCCACGCTCGATCGGTTGCGCGACGCCGCGCTGGTCGAGTGCCGGCTGGAGACCGGGCGGACGCATCAGGTGCGCGTCCACATGGCCTCGATCGGCCACGCGCTGCTCGGCGATCCCGTCTACGGCAGGGCAAGAAATGTTCACCGTGGCACGCTGGAAAGGCTGGGTTTCCGGCGTCAGGCCTTGCACGCGGCGCGTCTCGGCTTCATTCACCCGGTGACAACCTTCGCTTTGTCGTGGGAAAGCGAGATGCCTGCGGACATGCAGGAACTGTTCAGTCAACTCCACGTATAGGACATGAACGCTTCGCCGCATCGCGGCAGGGCGTTTCTCGAAAGGATTATCGGTCATGGCAGCCCGCAGCAACGTACCCGCGACGGTACCCGTCCTCGGCGGCGAGCAGAGCCTCAACCGCTATCTGTCCGAGATCAAGAAATTCCCGCTGCTCCAGCCCGAGCAGGAGTTCATGCTCGCCAAGCGCTTCCAGGAGCATGGCGACACCGACGCCGCGGCGCAGCTGGTCACCTCGCACCTCCGCCTCGTGGCCAAGATCGCCATGGGCTATCGTGGCTATGGCCTGCCCACCTCCGAGCTGATTTCGGAAGGGAATATCGGCCTGATGCAGGGCGTGAAGAAGTTCGAGCCCGATCGCGGCTTCCGCCTGGCGACCTACGCCATGTGGTGGATCCGCGCCTCGATCCAGGAATACATCCTGCGGTCGTGGAGCTTGGTCAAGATGGGGACCACCGCGGCCCAGAAGAAGCTGTTCTTCAACCTCCGCCGGATGAAATCGAAGCTCGACGCGTTCGAGGATGGCGATCTTCGCCCCGAGGACGTGACCAAGATCGCCACCGACCTGGGCGTCGCCGAGAGCGACGTCGTGTCGATGAACCGTCGCATGGCGATGGGCGGCGACACCTCGCTCAATGTTTCGATGCGCGAGGATGGCGAGGGCCAGTGGCAGGATTGGCTGCAGGACGACGCGCCGCTCCAGGACAAGATCGTCGCCGATGCGCAAGAGGCCGACGTTCGCCACGGCATGCTGGTGTCGGCGATGGACGACCTCAACGACCGCGAGAAGCACATCCTGACCGAGCGCCGGCTGACCGATGATCCCAAGACGCTGGAGGAGCTGTCCCAGGTATACGGCGTCAGCCGCGAACGCGTTCGGCAGATCGAGGTCCGCGCCTTCGAGAAGCTGCAGAAGGGCATGATGCGGCTTGCCGGCGACAAGCGGCTGCTGACCGCCGCCTGAGCCGTGGCGGCGAGGACGGGCGCGCGCGGCGGGCGGATCGGCCGGGTCGTTCGCTTCCTGCTCAAGGCGACGGTGGCGTTTGTCCTGCTGTCGGTTCTCTGGGTCGGCCTGTACCGGTTCGTACCGCCGCCCTTCACCTTTACGATGCTCGCCGACGTGATCGCCGGGCGCGGCGTGACCAAGGACTGGACGCCCCTGTCGCGGATCGACCCCGACATGGCGCGCGCCGCCATCGCGGGCGAGGACTCGCGCTTCTGTTCGCATAGCGGGTTCGACCTGAGGGCGATCGGCATCGCGGCGGCGCGGAACGCCAAGGGCGGACGCATCCGCGGCGGTTCGACGATCAGCCAGCAGACCGCCAAGAACGCCTTCCTGTTCCAGGGCGGCGGCTATGTCCGCAAGGCGTTCGAGGCGTGGTTCACCGTGCTCATCGAGGCGCTATGGCCCAAGCGGCGGATCATGGAGGTGTACCTCAACATCGCCGAGACCGGGATCGGCACCTACGGCGTCGAGGCCGGGGCGCGCCGCTATTTCCGCCACGGCGCCGACCGGCTGTCACCGACCGAGGCCGGCCGGATCGCGGCGGTCCTGCCGCTGCCCAAGAAGCGCGCGGCGGTATCGCCGGGCGGCTTCACCCGGCGATACGGCAACACGCTGTCGCGCCGCATCGGGGTGGTGCGGCGCCAGGCGCTGGATGCTTGCCTGCGATAGGCTGACCTCCGCTTAGAAGGGCAGCTTGAACCCCGGCGGCAGCGGGATGCCGCTGGTCATCTTTGACATCTCGGTCGAGGATGCGGCGTCGGCCTTGGCGCGCGCGTCGTTGAACGCGGCGACGACCAGATCCTCCAGCATCTGCTTTTCCTCGGCCTTGAGCAGCGACGGATCGATGTCGATCGACAGTATCCGGCCCTTGGCGGACGCCCGGACCTTGACCAGCCCGCCGCCCGACGCGCCCTGCACCTCGATCGTGTCGAGGCTCGCCTGCGCCTTTTCCAACTCGGCCTGGACGTTCTGCGCCATGGCCATGATCTCGTCGAGATTCTTCATGCGTTGCTCCGTTTACCTGGCCAGTCCTCGAGGACGGCGTCGGGGAATTGGCTCAACGCCGCGCGGACCAGGGGAGTTTCGAGGATCGCGCGTTTCGCCGCTTCCTCGTTCTCCTTTTCCGCCTCGCGCAGCGTCATGGCGCCGGGCGCATCCTCCAGCGTCACGCGCCAGTTCTGCTGCGTCACCCGTTTCAAGGCGGTCGCCAAGTCGCGGATCAGGTCGGGTGAGAACGGCCGCGCGCTGCTGAGCACCAGTTCGGGCGCGGCGTAGCGGACGACGCGGGCGCTGTGGCGCAATTGCGCGGCGAGCGCGTGGTGGCCCTTGTCCTCGAGCAGGGCGACCAGCTCGGCGAAGTCGGCGGGCGCGGCGGATCCGGCGACCGCGACGGGCACCGGTGCCGCGAGCGCCGGCGTCGTCGCCATGACGGGTGCGGGCAAGCTCGCCTGTCCACCGGCGATCAGCCGCGCGAGTTCTCCCGGATCGGGCAGCGTCGCGGCATGGATCGCGCGCAGCAGCGCCATCTCGGCCGCCTCGACCGGCAGCGCCGCGCGCGCGACCTCTTCGTGACCCTTCAGAAACAGCTGCCACAAGCGGTGCAGCACGGGAAAGGACAGCTGGCCCGCCCATTCGGCATAGGCCTCGCGCTCCTCGGCCGGTTGCGACGGGTCGGGCGGCGTCCCGACCTTGACCAGAGTGACGCCGTGGACCGCCTCCAGCAGCGCGCGGAACACCGCCAGCGGATCGACGCCGTGGTCGTACTGACGGCGCAGCACCGCAAGCGCGGCGGGACCGTCGCCGGCCAGCACCAGGGCGAGCAGGTCGCGCGTCGCGCCGCGATCGGACAAGCCGAGCATCTCGCGCACCGCCGCCGCCGTGACGCCGCCGCCTTCCAATCCGGCATGGGCGATCGCCTGATCGAGGATCGACAAGCCATCGCGCGCCGAGCCTTCCGCCGCGCGCGCGATCAGCACCAGCGCCTCGGGCTCGGCGACGACGCCCTCCTGCGTCGACACGGCGAGGAAATGCTCGGCCAGCTTGTCGGCGGGGATGCGACGGAGGTCGAACCGCTGGCAGCGCGACAGCACCGTCACCGGCACCTTGTTGACCTCGGTCGTCGCGAACAGGAATTTGACGTGCGGCGGCGGCTCCTCAAGCGTTTTCAGCAACGCGTTGAACGCGTTCTTCGACAGCATATGGACCTCGTCCACGATATAGATTTTGAAGCGGGCCGACACCGCCGAGTAGCGCGACGCGTCGATGATCTCGCGGACGTCGTCGACGCCGGTATGCGACGCCGCGTCCATCTCGATCACGTCGATATGCCGGCCTTCGGCGATGGCGCGGCACGGCTCGCACACCCCGCACGGGTCGATCGTCGGGCCGCCCTCGCCATCCGGACCGATGCAGTTGAGCGCCTGGGCGATCAGCCGCGCCGTCGAGGTCTTCCCTACCCCGCGCACGCCGGTCATCAGGAACGCGTGCGCCAGCCGGTCGCGCTTGATCGCGTTGCCCAGCGTCTGGACCATCGCGTCCTGGCCGATCAGCTCGGAAAAGGTCTGCGGACGGTATTTACGAGCGAGGACGCGGTACGCCTCCGGCCGGGTCGGCTGGGGCGGTTCGTCGAGGTCGAAGGAGTCGGACATCGCGGTCGGTCTAGCCGTTGCCCGCGCCCGAGTCGAAGCCATCGCGCGCGCGGAAGTTGACTAAGTTCACGCTACTTCCGGGTCGGAGCACCCCCGACACGGAGGACCGAGAGGAGCGAAGCAGGCGAAAGGACATGGGGACATGGGCCGTTACTGTCACGAATGGGCGGTTGTAGGACAGTGGAGATAAGGTTGGAAATGAAGAGCGTCGCGGCGAAGCCGCGCCGTCGGACGGCGATTTAGCGCCGCCGGCCGCGCTCGCCGAGCGGAGCTCGCCTCGCGGTGGGAGCCGGGACGACCCGCGACGAAATCGTTGCGGCTGCTTCCTTCCGGACCTGACCGGGTTGGCGACGGCCGCGCCCGCCCGACTCCCATGCGCCCTATGGCGGAGCGGGACCAGTGACGCAACCGACAGCTTGCAAGCACTAAAAATGCGCATTATTCATAAGCATCATTTGAGAGGACGATCATGGCGAACACGGCTATTCGAAAGGCCACCAATGTCTCCCTTGATCCCGAACTGGTCATCCAGGCCAAGGAGCTTTCGGTAAACGTCTCGCGAGCTTGCGAGGCCGGATTGGCGAAGGAGATAAAGCGCGTTCGCGAGGAGCGCTGGCTGGTGGAGAACCGGGCGGCGATCGAGGCTTATAACGAATGGATCGACAAGAACGGCCTGCCACTCGCCGACCTTAGGATGTTCTGACGGGTGCGGTTCGACGTTCATGGGCCGGCCCGCCGAGGCCGCCCGTTATTGCTCGATTGTCAGGCGGATCAGCTCCGCGATCTGAAAACGCGGGTCGTGGTTCCGCTGGTTCCGCCTGCGACTCTTTCGACACCGCTGATTCGGCTGAACCCGATCCTGTTTGTGGCGGGAGAGCGGTATATGATGCTGACGCAGGCGCTTCTCGCCGTGGCGCTGTCCGACCTCGGACCGGTCGTCGCCTCGTTGTCGGACGACGACTTAGCCATCGGCAACGCGCTCGACATGCTGCTGACCGGTTTCTGACGATTGCGTGTCAACTTCCGGCTGGAAGGCGGACACTGATCCTATCGAGCGTGGCGGAAAGCCTGATCTGGCACGACAGCCGACTGGTCCGCGTGGTCGCGGGAAGTAAATCGAGCATGTCCTCCTCGTCCGCGCTCGCCGGCGACAGTCGCGCGAAGTCGGCGGGGTCGACCACGACGTGGCAGGTACCACAGGCCATGTCGCCGCCGCAGGTGCCTTCCAGCGGCTGACCGGCCGCTTGCGCGACATCGAGCAGGCGCGCGCCGGGATCGGCGGAAGTTTCGGTCACGGCACCGCCCCGGCCGATGAAGCGGACGCGGATCATGCCGCGATCCGCTGCGCGTCGGCGGCCGCGACGATCCGATCGGTCGCGGCAGCCAACTCCGCCTCCGTCGTGTAACGGCCGAAGCCGAGCCGGATGCTCGACCGCGCCTGCGCATCGGTCAGGCCGATCGCCCTCAGCACATGGCTCGGCCGGCCCGAACCGCTGGCGCAGGCGGAACCGGCGGAAAAGGCGATGTCGCGCAGGTCGGACATCAACCTGGCGACATCGAGACCGTCGCGGCGGACGTTGAGATTGCCGGGATAGCGTTGCAGCCGCGACCCGTTGACGTGCCACCCGGACGCGGTGAACGCCGCACGGGCTTGCTCGGCAAGATCGAGGACGTGCTTCCAGTCCTCGTGCAAACGCTCCCGCGCCACCGAAGCCGCTACCCCGAACCCCGCGCATAACGCTGGGCTCAATGTGCCGGATCGCCCCGCGACTTCCTGGCCACCGCCGTGCAACAGTGGCTCGATCGCGACGCCGTCGCGGATCCACAATGCCCCGATCCCCTTGGGGCCATGTATCTTGTGGGCGGAGACGGCGATCAGGTCGGCGTTCTGCGGCGACTCCGTCCGTCCGAACTCTTGGACCGCATCGCACAAGAAACGCGCGCCGGCGCGCCTTGCCAAGTCGGCCAGCATGGGGAGGGGCTGAAACACGCCGATCTCGTTGTTGACGGCCATCGCCGCGACTAGGCCAACGCCGGGGACGATCGCTTTCGACGCGACCTCCGGTGCGACCCGGCCATCGCGACCGACCGGCAGCACCGTCACCGCCCTGCCCCGCGCCGCCTCGGCGGCGACCGTATCGAGCACCGCCGCGTGCTCGGTGGCAAGGGTCACGATCGGGCCGGCGCTGCCCTTGATCGCCCAGTTGAGCGCCTCGGTCGCGCCGCTGGTAAAGGCGACCCGGCCGCCGGGCGGCAGCAGCGCCGCGACCTGATCACGCGCGACC
>CAXTRJ010000157.1:0-6844 GCA_964246585.1 uncultured Sphingomonas sp.
GACCATCGTCGCGGCCGGGGCCGGCTCGGTCGGCTGGATCACCACCGCCGGCGCGATCACGGCCTCGCCCGGTCCCTCCGGCGCGACCGGCATCGGCAGCGCGGGGACGACCATCGCGGCGGAGCGCACCTCGCCGCCAGGGACGCCCGACATCCCGTCGAAACGGACCGCGGCGAGTTGCGCCTCGTCGCGCAGGAACTGCCCCGCGACCGGCGCCACCAGCGACAAGGTGTCGCCGTTCCACCGCTCCAGCTGCGCCAGATTGGCGCGCGTGTCGAACTCGGTCTCCAACGCGCGGATGTCGCGTTCGGCGACGCGGATGCGCCCGTTCAGCACGTCGAGCTTCTTGCGCTCGACCGCGACCTGGAGCGAGACCAGGTAAAACGCCAGGACCACGCCGACGCAGGCGACGAACCAGCCCAGACCCTTCAACCGATACGCCGCCGTCATGCCACTTCTCCCCATGGCGCGGCGGCGGTCCGCCGCGCCGTACGCAAGGTGGCCGATCTCGCGCGCGGATTGCGCGCGACCTCGGCCTCGCCCGCGCGAACACCGCGGGCGACAGTATCAAAACTCGGGCTTCCGGCCTGAACCGCCGCTGGCCGGTGGCGCGATCCGGCGGGGGCGCCGCCCGACCGCTCGCGCAGGAAGCGCTTGACCAGCCGGTCCTCCAGGCTGTGAAACGTCACCACCGCCAGCCGACCGCCCGGCTTCAGCACCGCTTCCGCCGCCGCCAGCCCGTCGGCCAGCTCGCCCAGCTCGCGGTTGACGTGGATGCGGATCGCCTGGAACGTCCGCGTCGCCGGGTCCTTCTTGTCGTGCGGCTTGTGGCCCAGCGCGCGGCGCACGGCGGCGGCCAGCTCGCCGGTCCGCGTGATCGGCCGCGCCGCGACGATCGCCCGCGCCACCCGGCGCGACCGCGGCTCGTCGCCATACTGGTACAGCACGTCGGCGATCTCCGCCTCGTCCGCCTCGTTGACGAAGTCCGCCGCCGAGAGCCCCGCCTGGCTCATCCGCATGTCGAGCGGCCCGTCCGCCTGAAACGAAAAGCCGCGCTCCGCCTGGTCGAGCTGCATCGACGACACGCCGACATCCATCGTCACGCCATCGACCGGCGCGGCGCCCCGCGCCGCCAGCTCGCCCGCCATCGCCGAGAAGTCGGTCGGCACCAGCGTCAACCCGTCCTCGTCCGCCTCCAGCGCGCGGCCGGCGGCGATCGCGTCCGGGTCGCGATCAAACGCCCACACCCGCGCCCCCGCCGCCAGCATCGCGCGGGTATAGCCGCCCGCGCCGAACGTCGCGTCGACATGCGCCTCGCCCGGCGCGATCGCCAGCGCCGCGACGACCTCGTCGAGCAAGACGGGGGTGTGCGGAGTCGCGCTCACGACGCCAGCCCCTTTTGCGCCATGTGCCACTCGGCCTCGGCGCGCATGATCGGCGGCAGCCCCTCCGTCGCCATCAGCGTCGCCGGATCCCAAATCTCGATATAATCGAACACGCCGTAGAAGAACGCGTGCGCGCCGATCCCGGCATAGTGCCGCGGGAAGCCGGGCATGATGAACCGCCCCGACCCGTCGAACGGCACCGCTTCGCCTGACGAGGCGCGGCGCTTGATGTTGTAATCATACTCGCCGTCGTCGGCGGTGTAGCGCTCCTCGCGCGCGTCGAGCTGCGCCTTCAGCTTGGCGAGATAGCCCGCATCGTACGCGACGAGACAGCGATGCTTCTGGTGCGCCCCGATGATGACGGTGCCGCCGTCCTTGCCATTGGCCTTGGGCGCGTTGCCGGCGAGCGTGTTGCGCAACGACGACGGGATGGCGACGCGACCCTTGTCGTCGACCGGCCCCAATCCGCTGCCCTGATATTCGCCCCTGTCCAACACGCCAACCCCTGGGCGCGCACGACCTCATCGCCCGAAAACACGACCCGCGCCGCGCTTCCGGTGCCGTTCCAACGACAACCGATGAGTCTGCCCCTCTGAGGTCTATTGGGTATCTCGGGTGCGTCGGGGATGCAACGGGATTTTCGGGGAGAACGCGGAATTATCCCAGATCAACCAGCCTAATTTCTAATCCTCCCCGAGTTCGTCTTGGGGAGGGGGACCAGCGTAGCTGGTGGAGGGGACACGCGCGAACCGCGGTCCTCGCACCGCCCCTCCCGCATGCCTCCTTCCCGAGCACAGCCTAGGCGACACTTACCGTCTTTCCCGTGAAATCCCCGCTGTTACCGCGCCGGCTCCGCCACATTCGACGCCGCCGCGCCGGGCGCCACGCCCAGATCGGCGAGCGGCTCGTTCACGGCATCGGGTTCGGCGGTGTTGGCCAGCGCGATGTTGGCGACGACGTCGGCGCTGGGCGATCCCGCCACCGCCACCGGCCGCTCGCGCGTCACCAGGCTGAACAGGGCGCTGGCGAGGCCGATTAGCAGGATGACCGCGGCCAGCCCGATCATCCCGACTCGGACCCGCTGCGTCGTCTGGCTATGGTCGGGCGTTGCCGGCTTCATCCTGACGCGGAACTGTAACGACTTGGCGAGGCCCTGTCGATTCGTCGTTCAGGCCCTTGGCCGCGCGCCAGGCGGGATCGTGCAGGCTCGACAAATAGCGGAATCCCGTGTCGCACAGGATCGTCGCCACCCGCTTGCCCGGCCCCAGCCGCCGGGCGAGGTGCACCGCGCCCGCCACGTTGATCCCCGACGACAGCCCCAGGCACAGCCCTTCCTCGCTCAGCAACCGCCGGGTCCAGTCCCACCCCTCCTGGTCGCCGATGCGGAACTGCGTGTCGACCGGCGCGCCTTCCAGATTGGCGGTGATCCGCCCCTGGCCGATCCCTTCCGCCACCGACGACCCTTCGCTCCTCAGCTCGCCATGCGCGTAATAGTCGTACAACGCCGCGCCGTGCGGATCGGCGAGCGCGATCACGACGCCCTCGTCCTTGGCCTTTAACCCCATCCCCACGCCCGCCAGCGTACCGCCGGTGCCGACCGCGCAGATGAAGCCGTCGACTCGCCCCTCCATCTGCGCCCAGATCTCCTCGGCGGTGCCGGTGATGTGCGCCCGCCGGTTGGCGATGTTGTCGAACTGGTTGGCCCACACCGCGCCCGGCGTCTCCTCGGCGATGCGGCGCGACGTGTGGACGAAGTGGCACGGGTTGGAATAGGGCGCCGCCGCCACCAGCACCAGCTCGGCCCCCAGCGCGCGCAGCGTGTCCATCTTTTCCCTGGACTGAGTCTCGGGCATGACGATGACCGGGCGATACCCCTTGGCGTTGGCGACCAGCGCGAGGCCGATGCCGGTATTCCCCGCCGTCCCCTCGACGATCGTGCCGCCGGGCTGGAGCGCGCCGCGCGCCTCGAAATCCTCGACGATGGCCAGCGCCGCGCGATCCTTGATCGACGCGCCGGGATTGGCGAACTCGCACTTGCCAAAGATGTCGCACCCCGTCTCGTCGCTCGGCCCCTTGAGGCGGACGAGCGGCGTGTTGCCGATGAGCGAAAGCGTGTCGGGGACGGTGTGCATGATGGTGGAGATAGGCGGCGCGGCGTTGCGCGCCAACCAAGCGAAACTACTGAAGGATCAATCGTCGGTCGGCCGTCCGGTTGTCACGACCGGGAGAAGATGGTATAAGCAAACCTGTGAGAGGTATAACATGGCGGCGCAGCTGAACATTAAGGACGAGACGACCATTCTTCTCGCGAGGCGGCTGGCGGAGCAGTCGGGTGAATCGGTGACGGCCACGATCCGAACCGCGCTGGAACAAGCCGCGCAATCCCGCGAGGCGGAAATTCAGCGAAAGATCAAGGCTATCAAAAAAATCAGCGCCGATTTCCGGCGGAATATGCCGGCGGGCTGGCACGGCAAGACGTCGAAGGAGATCATGGACGAGATCTATGACGAGGACGGTTTGCCTATATGATCGTGGACACGTCCGCGATCATGACGGTGCTGCTCGACGAGCCGGAGGAAGCCGCCTTCGCCACGGTTATGCTTTCGGCCTCCAAGCTGAAATTGTCGGCCGGCAGCTGGATCGAACTGGCGGCCGTACTGACCCGGCGGGGCGACAGGCGGTTGGAAACGGCGCTCCAAACGCTCATATCGATGTTGGCGATCGAAATCGTCCCGGTCTCGCTGGAACAAGCCGAGCTCGGCCATCAAGCTTACCGTATATATGGCCGTGGAACAAAGCATCGCGCCAATCTGAACTTCGGCGATTGCTTCGCCTATGCCCTCGCGAAAGCGACCGGCGAGCCGCTGCTGTTCAAGGGTGACGATTTCGCCGCAACCGATATCGTGCCGGCGCTGAACCCGCTGTCCTAATCCGCTTCGATCTGCGATGTTCTCGAATCGTTCCTGGTCGGGAGTGATCGATTCGTGTTTTCGTCGCCATTCTGCCTGCCAATCCCCGCCGTCGATCGTTGGCGATTGGACGGCGAGAGGCGCGCGGATCCGGTCGCTTTGGTCACTTTCGCCCCAGCCCCCGACCTCCCGCCCCGCCCGCTGCGCTGGCTGTTCCTCGACCTCAACAGCTATTTCGCCAGCGTCGAGCAACAGCTCCAGCCCTCGCTCCGCGGCCGTCCCGTCATCGTCGCGCCCGTCGGCTCGGACACCACCGTCGCCATCGCCGCCTCGATCGAGGCCAAGCGCTACGGCATCAAGACCGGCACCCCCGTGTGGGAGGCGAAACAGCTGTGCCGCGAGGTCGTCGTCACTCCCGCCCGGCACCAGCGCTATGTCGAGTTCCACGACGCGGTCGTCGCCGAGATCGAACGCCACATCCCCGTCACCCGCGTGTGCTCGATCGACTAGGTCGCCTGCCGCCTGCTCGACAACGAGAACCGCCGCGACCAGGCCGAGGCGCTCGCTGCCCGCATCAAGGCCGGCATCCGCGCCAATGTCGGCGTCTGCCTGACTTCCTCGGTCGGTATCGCCCCCAATCGACTGCTGGCGAAGCTCGCCTCCGATCTCCGGAAACCCGACGGGCTGGTCGTGTTCGAGGCCGCCGACCTGCCCCACGCATTGTACCGCCTCAACCTGCGCGACATCGCCGGGATCGGCGCCAAGATGGAACGCCGCCTCGCCCGCGACGGCGTCTGCGACATCCGCCAGCTGTGCGAGCGCCGCCCGCGCGACGCCGGCCACGCCTGGGGCGGGACCAACGGCGACCGGCTCTGGTATCTGCTCCAGGGCGTCGACCTGCCCGAAAAGGCGACGCAGAGCCGCACGATCGGCCACAGCCACGTGCTCTCACCGACCAAGCGCCACGCCGAGCCCGCCCGGCTCACCGCCCGTCGCCTGGCGCTCAAGGCCGCCAGCCGCCTGCGCCGCAAGGACTATCGCGCCCGCCTGCTCATCCTCCATGCCCGCTTCGAGGACGACAAGTCGACCTGGCGCACCTCGATCAAGCTGCCCGCGACGCAGGACAGCTTCGTCGTCCTCCAGCGGCTCGACGCGGTGTTCCCCCGCCTGCTCGACGCCGGCCGCGCCCGCCCCGGGGGTTTCCGCCTGCGCATGGTCGGCGTCACCCTCGCTGAGATCGAGGCGGTGGCGGGCGAGCAGGAAACGCTGTTCGCCCATCTCGACCCCGACGATCCCCTGGCGCGCGAAACGCGCGGTCTCGCGCTCAGCCGCGCGATGGACCGGATCAACGGCCGCTGGGGCCAGGGTTCGGTCAGCGTCGGGCCGCTCGGCGGCGGCCGGATCGACCGCGTCGGGACCAAGATCGCGTTCGGCCGCATTCCCGAGCTCGACGAGTTCCACGAATGACGGTCACGATGATACAGGGCAACACCGTCTTGACGCCGCCGACGCGTTCGGCGAAGCGCGCCGCGATGAAAACTCTCCTCCCCGCCGCCGCCGCGTTCCTCGTGCTCGCCGCCTGTGGTCAGCAGACCCCCGAGGTCGTCGACAGCAATCCCGATCCGATGGCGACGACGCTTGCCAACGCCGCGCCCGTCGAACTGCCGCCGGCGATCGTCGCCGACGTGACGTTCCGCTGCTCGGACAACAGCCTGCTCTATGTGACGTTCTTCCAGGGCGACACGCAGGCCAGCGTCCGCACCGAGCCGACCGGGACCACCACCCGCCTGACCGCGCCCGCCGCCGGTCAGCCGCTCACCGCCGACGGCTGGTCGCTCACCGGCGACCCGGAGAACGTCACCGTCACGCAACCCGGCAAGTCCAGCCTTACCTGCCACGTCTAAGCCGGATGGCGAGCGGCGCGACGCCGCTCGCCCCTTGCCAGCCGCGCCGGCGACCGCCACGCTAGCGTCGATGTCCCGCCCAATCCGCCCGAGCCCGGCCGACGCGCTCGATCCCCGGCTCGTGCTCGGCGCCTATTCGGTCGGCGTCTTTCCCATGGCCGACGGCCGCGACGCCGAAGGCGTCTATTGGGTCGAACCAAAGGTCCGCGCGGTCCTGCCGCTACCCGGCTTCCACCTGTCGCGTTCGCTGCGAAAAGTGATCGCCGCCGACCGTTTCCGCGTAACCGCCGACACCGCCTTCGAACAGGTGATCCGGCTCTGCGCCGCCAGCGCGCCCGATCGCCGCGAGACCTGGATCTCGACCGCGATCGAGGACGTGTTCGTGACGCTTCACCGCGACGGCTTCGCCCATTCGGTCGAGTGCTGGGACGGCGACCACCTCGTCGGCGGGCTCTACGGCCTGGCGCTCGGCCGCGCGTTCTTCGGCGAATCGATGGTCAGCCGCGCGACCGATGCGTCAAAGGTCGCGCTCGCCTGGCTCGTCGCGCGCCTGCGCGTCGGCGGCTTCACCCTGCTCGACTGCCAGTTCCAGACCGCCCATCTTGCCTCGCTCGGCGCGATCGAGGTGCCCCGCGCGACCTACGTC
>CAXTRJ010000158.1:0-6840 GCA_964246585.1 uncultured Sphingomonas sp.
GGCCAACAGCGGCGACGCGCTGATGCCGGCGCTGCTCGCCGGGCTCGGCGTCGCGCCGCTGCCCGACTTCATCGTCGCCGCCGACCTCGCCGCCGGCCGCCTCGTCGCCGTCCTGGAGGACTGGACGCCGCCACCCGTCGCGCTGCACCTGCTCACCCCGCCCAGCCCCTTGCGCCCGGCCCGGGTCGAGGCGCTGATCGCCTTTCTCGCCGACCGCCTGCGCGATCGGACATGACGCTGTCCTACAAGCCGCCGATCTGTCAGCGTGAACGGTTTTCCAGGCGTCCGACGCACACGCCCTCGGTGCGACCCCACATAACTCAGCTTCTTCTGGATCGCCCCCGCGACTCGCGCTTTCCCGCCGCTTAACCGCGAATTAACCTTTTGCGTTCAGAGGTCGTTTGGTTAACAAGTCTCGCCGGTGTCCTTCAGCCAAGGGTGGCGGGGGGCGCTCGAAACGGGGGAAGCAAGCATGCGCGTGTTGCTGATCGAAGACGAGCCGACCACGGCCAAGGCGATCGAGTTGATGCTGACCACGGAAGGGTTCAACATCTACACCACCGACCTGGGCGAGGAAGGCCTCGATCTGGGCAAGCTGTATGATTACGACATCATCCTGCTCGACCTCAACCTGCCCGACATGCACGGCTACGACGTGCTGAAGAAGCTGCGCGTCGCCCGCGTCGCGACGCCGGTGCTGATCCTGTCGGGGGTGAACGAGATGGACAGCAAGGTCCGCTCCTTCGGCTTCGGCGCCGACGACTATGTCACCAAGCCGTTCCACCGCGAGGAGCTGGTCGCCCGCATCCACGCCGTCGTCCGCCGGTCGAAGGGCCACAGCCAGTCGGTGATCAAGACCGGCAAGCTCGCGGTCAACCTCGACGCGAAGACCGTCGAGGTCGACGGCGCCCGCGTCCACCTGACCGGCAAGGAATATGCGATGCTGGAGCTGCTGTCGCTCCGCAAGGGCACGACCTTGACCAAGGAAATGTTCCTCAACCACCTCTATGGCGGGATGGACGAGCCCGAGCTCAAGATCATCGACGTCTTCATCTGCAAGCTGCGCAAGAAGCTCAGCATGGCGTGCGATGGCGAGAACTATATCGAGACCGTCTGGGGCCGCGGCTATGTGCTGCGCGAGCCCGACGAGGTCGCCGCCACCGCGGTCGCCTGAACCCCGACCCGTTCGCCCCGACCCGTCAGCGCCCGCGAACGGTGGTTGACAGCCGGGGCGTCGTTGCCTAGCTGCCCCTCTTCTACCGTGTGGGGTGCGCCTCTCGCGGGCACATCTATTCGGGAAGTGACAAGGGCCATGTTCGCAATCGTGCGCACGGGCGGCAAGCAGTATCGCGTTGCCGCCGGAGACAGGATCGTCGTCGAGAAGATCGAGGGCGAGGCCGGATCGCGGGTCGACCTGGGCGACGTGCTGCTCGCCGGCGAGGGCGCCGAGCTCCGCTCGGTCGACGGCCTGACCGTCGCCGCCGAGATCGTCGCTCAGGCGAAGGCGGACAAGGTCATCGTCTTTAAGAAGCGCCGCCGCCACAATTATCGTCGCAAGAACGGCCATCGCCAGCGCCACACGATCCTGAAGATCGTCAGCATCGGCGGCGAGAGCAATCAGGCTCGGCTGGCGGGCGACACCGCCCCGGCCGCGCAGGCGTAAGGAGGCTACGACATGGCACATAAGAAAGCAGGCGGCTCCTCGCGCAACGGTCGCGATTCGGCCGGCCGTCGTCTCGGCGTGAAGAAGTTCGGCGGGCAGGAATGCGTCGCCGGCAACATCATCGTGCGCCAGCGCGGCACGAAGTTCTACCCGGGCACCAACGTCGGCATGGGCAAGGACCATACGCTGTTCGCGCTCGTCGACGGCCGCGTGTCGTTCCGCGAGGGCAAGCTTGGCCGCAAATTCTGCTCGGTCGACCTCCCGGCGAATGACACCGCCGAGACCGGGGTTATGGCCGTAGCCGCCGAGTAAAGGGCGACCGATCGGGTCGCCCACCAGGGTGACCCGGGTCCGCGCACGCGGTACCGAACAAGGGAGACGGGTCGTCCCGGCTCCCTTTTTTCTTGCTCCCTCAATCGCCCGTGTCGCCGCCTCGTCATCTTGGCGTGGCAGCGTCGCCCGAGCCCGAGGAGAGCGAACATGTTCGCACGGACCAAGAGACTGACGCTACGGCCCGGCTGGCCGGAGGACGCCGAGGCGCTCGCCGCCGCGATCGGGCATGAGGGCGTCGTCCGCAACCTCGCCCGCGCACCCTGGCCCTATCCGCTGGAGGAGGCCGAGGCGTTCCTCGCGCTGCCCCGCACCGGGCACGAGCCGCGCCTGCAGATATTCGAGCGCGCCGGCGACGGCCACCGGCTGATCGGCGGCATCGGCATCGACCTCGGCGGCGCCAACGGCCACGAGCTGGGCTATTGGCTCACGCCGGGCGTCTGGGGCCGCGGCTACGCGACCGAGGCTGGCCGGGCGGTGGTGGCGATGGCGCGCCACGCCCTCAATCTCGACCGGCTCCACGCCTGTCACCAAGTCGACAATCCCGCCTCGGGCCGCGTTCTGACCAAGCTCGGCTTTCGCGCGACCGGTCGAATCGAGTCCCGCCCATCACGCGGTCGCGGCGTCGCGGCCCCCTGCGCGCTCTACGAACTCGATTTGGACGAGGACCGAACCGCGCTGCCGTTAGCGGCGTAGTCGCCACAACTCCACCCCGGCGAAGGCCGGGGCCCAGTTACGGTGCGGCTAGCGAGCGTGACGATCACCTTGGATCAACCATCGTGCCTGGACCCCGGCCTCCGCCGGGGTGGATAGCTTTACTAAGCCGCCTCTGCGACTGGTTGCCTTCCGCCAGTTTTGCCCCGAGACACGTTGGGATGTCCGTCACGCCCCTCCGCCGCCGTCTCTCCCCCGGGGAGTCGCGCGACGCCGCGCTGGAAGCGGCGCGGGCGATCCTGCTGGAATACGGCCCGCAAGCGGTTACGCTGAAGGCGGTCGCCGCCCGGATCGGCCGGACCCACGCCAACCTGCTCCATCATTTCGGTTCGGCCGCCGATCTCCAGCGCGCGCTGATCGCCACCATCGCGACGCGCATCACCGGCACCATCCGCGCCGCCGTGCTGCGCGCCCGCGCCGGCGACCAGAACCCGCGCGAGGTGGTCAACCTCACCTTTGACGCCTTCGCCAGCGAGGGCGCGGCGGCGCTCGCCAGCTGGATGGTCCTGTCGGGCAATGAGGACGCGCTGGGCCCCATCCTGACCGCGATCCACGACCTCGTCGACGAGCTCGACGAGGGGCACAAGGAAGGCGCGCCGATCCACGACGAAACGCTGCAACTGGTGCTGATGGCGCTGGGCGACGCTATCCTGGGCGCGCCCATGGCGCGCGCGCTCGGCCTGCCGCGCGACCGCGCCCGCGCGCTGGCGCTGGCCGCGCTGGGAAAAGGCGCGCGTTCCGGCTAAGGGCCGGCGATGCATTTCCTCGACCAAGCCAAGATCTTCGTCCGCTCCGGCTCGGGCGGCGCCGGGGCGGTCAGCTTCCGCCGCGAGAAGTTCATCGAATATGGTGGCCCCGATGGCGGCAATGGCGGCAAGGGCGGCGACATCGTCTTCGAGGCGGTCGCCGGTCTGAACACGCTGATCGACTTCCGCTACACCCAGCATTTCCGCGCGCCGCGCGGCCATGGCGGCTCGGGCAGCAACCGCACGGGCGCCGGCGGCGACGACCTCGTCATCAAGGTGCCCGTCGGCACCCAGATCCTATCGGAGGACAAGGAGGACGTGCTGCTCGACTTCACGACAGTCGGCCAGCGCGAGATCTTCTTCCGCGGCGGCGATGGCGGGCGCGGCAACGCCAGCTACAAGACCTCGACCAACCGCACCCCGCGCCAGCACGGCACCGGCTGGCCGTACGAGGAGGCGTGGGTCTGGCTCCGCCTGAAACTCCTCGCCGACGCCGGCCTTGTCGGGCTGCCCAACGCGGGCAAGTCGACCTTCATCAACGCCGTCACCAACGCCCAGGCCAAGGTCGGCGCCTACGCCTTCACCACCACCCGTCCCCAGCTCGGCGTCGTCCGTCACAAGGGCCAGGAATTCGTCGTCGCCGACATTCCCGGCCTGATCGAGGGCGCCGCCGAAGGGGCCGGCATCGGCGACCGCTTTCTCGGCCATATCGAGCGCTGCCGCGTCCTCCTCCATCTGGTCGATGCGCAGGACACGGACGTCGCGACAAGCTACCGCGTCGTCCGCGACGAACTCGCCGCCTACGGCGCCGGTCTCGCCGACAAGCCGCAGGTGCTGGCGCTCAACAAGATCGACACGCTCGACGACGAACTCATCGCCGCGCTCGTCGGCGAACTCGAGGACGCGAGCGGCGCGCGGGTGATCCCGATCTCGGCCGCCGCCGGCACCGGCCTCGATTGGGCGCTCGACCAGCTGCTCGAGGCGATCGGCCCGGAGACGGGCAAGGTCGCCGTGGATGACGAGGGTGCTGATGCGATCGAGTGGTCGCCGGTGTAGGCCAACGCTTCAACGCTCCTCGTTATTCTGTTAGGATGCAGGAATGGCGACGCAACCCGATTATCCGCTGCTGACCGCCGAGGAATTCCTCGACATCGACTTCGGCGAGCGCAAGGCGGAACTCGACAACGGCGTTATCAGGATGATGGCGGGAGGCACGTTGCGGCATTCCCGAGTTCAGACGAACATCATCATCGCGCTCGGGCCGAAGCTACGGGGAACGGGATGCGCCCCGCACGGTTCGGACATGGCGGTCAGGACGCGGGGCATCTCGATCCGCTATCCGGACGTCGCCGTCTTTTGCGGCCGGGAAACGGCCAATCACGACGCTGAGAAGTCGGCGAAAGACCCCCGGATCATCTTCGAGGTGCTCTCCGCAGGGACGGCCCGCACTGATCTTCGCGTGAAGCTGGAAGAGTATAAGGAATTATCCAGCGTCGACACGATCGTTTTCGTCGACATCGCGGTGGAGCGACTCCGCGTCGTGCAGCGCAATGGGCCGAACGGCTGGAGTGAACTCATCCACCACGAGCCCGCGGACGTTTCACTACCGTCGCTGGGCATCGAATTGTCGCACGAGGATATCTTCGCTCGCGACTGAGCTGAACCGAGCACCATTGGCGGGTCGGATGACCGGCGGTAAGCCGGATGACGATGCCCCTTTTCCCGCCCGCCACGTGCTCTCGCCTGATCGTGAAGATCGGGTCGGCGTTGCTAGTCGACGTGGATGGCGGTGTGCGGCGGGACTGGCTGGAGGGGATCGCCGCCGACATCGCCGCGCGGTTGCGCGAGGGGCAGCAGGTCGCGGTGGTATCGTCGGGGGCGATCGCGCTCGGGGCGCGGCGGCTCCGCCTCGCCAAGGGTGGCCGCGCCTGCCTTGAGGATGCGCAGGCCGCCGCCGCCGTTGGGCAGATCGCGCTGTCGCAGGTCTGGGCGGAGGTGCTGGCCGGGCAAGGGCTTACCGCCGCGCAGATGCTGGTGACGCTGGGCGATCTCGAGGATCGCCGCCGCTACCTCAACGCCGCCGCGACGCTCGACCGTCTGTTGGGCCTGCGGGTCGTGCCCATCATCAACGAGAACGACAGCGTCGCGACGGAGGAGATCCGGTTCGGCGACAACGACCGCCTCGCCGCGCGGGTGGCGCAAGCGGCGGGGGCGCAAGGCATCGTGCTGTTGAGCGACGTGGACGGGCTGTACGACCGCAACCCCGCCCTTCCTGACGCGACCCATCTCGCGCGCGTCGACCGGATCGACGGACGGATCGAGGCGATGGCCGATCGCGGCTCGGCGTCGGGCATGGGATCGGGTGGCATGGTATCGAAGATCGCCGCCGCGCGTATCGCCAACGCCGCCGGCGCGCACCTCGCCATCGCCAGCGGCCGGATCGAACGCCCGCTCTCGACGGAGGCGCGCCACACGTTGTTCGTCGCCGAGAAGAGCGCGTCCGCCCGAAAGGCGTGGCTGGCCGGCGGACTCACAGCTCGTGGCGCCATTCATGTCGACGCGGGCGCGGAGAAGGCGCTGGCGGACGGCGCGAGCTTGCTCGCCGCCGGCGCGACGCGGGTCGAGGGCGGGTTCATGCGCGGCGACTTGGTCGTGATCGAAGGACCAAAAGGTCCGATAGCGCGCGGACTGAGCGAGTACGACGCGGCCGACGTCGCCCGGATCATGGGGCGGCGCAGCGCAGACTTGCCGGCGATCCTCGGCTACGCGCCTCGCGCGGCGCTGGTACATCGCAACCACATGGCGCTGCTCTGATGCCGTTCTTCCGGACGCCACCCCGGCGAAGGCCGGGGCCCAGTCACGGTGCCGTTTACAGGATACTCGTCACGCTCGACCAGACCATCGTCACTGGCCCCCGCCGGGGTGGTGGTCGGTGATGTGGTGGCCGGCATGCTGATCGCCCTGACCGGCGCCACCGGCTTCGTCGGCGGGCGCGCTCTCCACCTCGCGCTGGCCGCTGGGCACGAGATCCGCGCGCTCACCCGCCGCAAGCAGCCGGAACGCGACCGCGTGACCTGGATCGAAGGCGCGCTCGACCGGCCCGACGCGCTCGCCGCCCTTGCCCGGGGCGCCGACGCCGTCATCCATGTCGCCGGCGTGGTCAACGCCCCGACCCGCGCCGGCTTCGCGACCGGAAACGTAGACGGCGCCCGCGCGGTGGTCGACGCCGCGCGAGCCGCCGGTGTCCACCGCTTCGTCCACGTCTCCTCGCTCGCCGCGCGCGAGCCCGCGCTGTCCGCCTATGGCTGGTCCAAGGCGGAGGCCGAACGCGTCGTCCAAGCCTCCACCCTCGACTGGGTCATCGTCCGCCCACCCGCGGTCTACGGC
>CAXTRJ010000159.1:0-6832 GCA_964246585.1 uncultured Sphingomonas sp.
CCCGTGACGGGAGCGCTTCCGCACGTGGAGCCACGCCGCGCCGACCGCTTCGGCGCGGGCCAGCATCAGCGTATCGAGCCGATGGCGCGACACCGCGCGCGCCGGGCGCGGCAGGGCCGTCTCGCTCACCCGCCGACCGGCATGGAGCCGGACACGGGTGATCACCGTGGGGTTGAGCGACTCGGGCGCGACGCCCAGCCGGGCGAGCGCGTCGAGCGTGCGCCAGCTGAGGAAGCCACCGCACAGCGCGTTCCCCGTCTCGCGAGACCGCTCGATCAGCAGATGCGGCAACCCCGCCTCCGCCAGCCGGATCGCCGTCGCCGCGCCCGCCGGTCCGCCGCCGATGATCAGCGCCTCTACCCGACGCACAGCTTTTCGACGCATAGCCGGAACGGGAAGGCGCGGAACACACGCGCGTCGACGATGTCCGCCTCGGCCAGGATCGCCGGCCACTCACGCGGGCGGTAGGAGCGGGCGATCGACAATCTGCCGTCATGGCGCACGATCGGGTGCCACCGCGCCAGCGACGCCAGCAGCGGATAGCCGAAATAGGCGAAGGTGTGGCGGTGGAGGTCGTTGACCAACCACCCACGCCGCGCATGTCCTTCCATGAACCTCAGGAAGGCGACCAGCTCGCCCCGCGTCATGTGATGCGCCACCAGGCTGGAGACGATCACGTCCCATGGCCCGTCGCCCAGCGCGGCGTAATCGCCGGTGATGTAGCGGATCGCCATGTCGGTTGGCGTATGCGCCCGCGCCGCCGGCTCGCTGCGCGGATTCAGGTCGACCCCGACCAGCTCGACCGCGATGCCGCGCCGCGCCGCCCAGCGCGCGATCCGTCGCAGCATGTCGCCATCGCCGAAGCCGACGTCGAGCAACCGCAGCCGATCGCCCCGCCGGGCTACCCGATCGAGGAAGCCGAGCGTCGGCCGCGCCGCCATCGTGACTGCGTTGACCCGGGCCAGATCGCCGACCACCGCCGCATAGATGGCGGGGTCGAGATCGTCGGCATCCATCAGCTCCTCGGCCTGGGCACGCTGTTCCAGCCTCACGCGGCGCTTCGAAAGCCGAAGCCCTCGGCGGCGAGCCCGGGCCCGAAGGCGAGCGCGACGCCTTCGCTCACCGGCGGTCCGTCCAGCAATTCGGCCAGCACGAACATCAGCGTCGCCGACGACATATTGCCATTGGCCGACAGCACCGCGCGCGAGGCGGCGAGCGCGTCGCGCGACAGGTGCAACGTGCCCTCGACCGCGTCGAGGATCGAGCGCCCGCCGGCATGCACCGCCCAGCCGTCGATCTCGTCCGGAGCTCGTCCGCCCGTCGCGGCGCGCGCGAAATCGACGTCGGCCAGCCCCGCCGCGATCCGCCCCGGCACCTCGCCCGACAGGTGCATGGCGAAGCCGCGGTCGGTGATGTCCCAGCGGATCAGCGCGTGGCTGTCGGGCAGCGTCGTCGCGAACGGCACGCCCAGCGCGAAGCCGCCCGGCTCGCCGGTGACCAGCGCCGCCGCCGCGCCATCGCCGAACTGGAGCTGCGCCAAGAGCGGCTCGAGCGCGCGATCGGCCTGGAGGTGCAGCGTCGACAGCTCAACCGCTACCACCAGCACGCGCGCGTCCGGATCGGAGCGGACGATGTGACGCGCGCTGCGGAGCGCGGCGACCGCGGCGTAGCATCCCATGAAGCCGACGAGCAGCCGTTCGACCGTCGGCGACAGCCCCAGCTGGCGGGCGATGATCTGGTCGATCCCCGGCGCGACGAAACCGGTGCAGCTCGCCACGACGAAGTGCGTGATGCCGTCCAGCGCGACTCGCTCCTTGAGCCGGGCGATGGCGGCGAGCGCCAACGTGGGGGCGTGTTCCGCGTACAGCTCCATGCGCGCGGCGGTGCCGGGCAGATCCTCGGCCGCGTAGAAGCCGTCCGGCCCGACCGGCGACCCGGCCGCCTCGGGCAGCACCGACCAGCGATGCGCGATGCCCGACCGCGCGGCCATGCGATCGAACAGCTTCGCCTCGCGCGCGCCGACCCGCGCCCGCGCCCAGCCGACGAATGCGTCGTGGATGTCGTGCGCGGGGACGGCGGTCCCGATGGCATGGAGAAAGGCGGACAACGCAGGGCTTTCGAGACAGGGAGCAACGCCCCCAACGGCTTCTATCGTATCAACCCGGGTGGCGATACGTCGGAGCGGATCGGCTTCCGGTGAAATGATCCACGTGGAACATAGGATGCGAGCCCGCTAATATAACGCCTAGGAGACGGGGAGCGCGTCGATGCTGGAAGCAGGGTTCTGGGGGTTCGTCGGCGGTTCGGCGCTGATCCTCGGCGCATTGGTCGGCTATTTCGTCGCGCTGCCCCAGCGGCTGATCGCCGGGATCATGGCGATCGGCTCGGGCGTCCTGATCTCGGCGGTGGCGTTCGACCTCATGGACGAAGCCTACGGTCAAGGCGGGTTCGTCGCGACCGCGCTCGGCTTCGTCGCCGGCGGTGCCGCCTACACGCTCGCGAACGTCCTGATCTCGCGCGGCGGCGCCCGGCATCGCAAACGGTCGGGTTCGGACCCCGACGCGTCCCAGCCGTCGGCGCATACCGATACCGGGCTGGCCATCGCCGTCGGCGCGCTGCTCGACGGCATTCCCGAATCGGTCGTGATCGGCGTCAGCCTGCTCGGCGGCGGCGCGGTCAGCACCGTGACGGTCGCGGCGGTGTTCCTGTCCAACGTCCCCGAAGGCCTGTCGAGCGCGGCCGGCATGAAGCGCGCCGGGCGCGGCGTCGGCTACGTCTTCGCGGTATGGGGCGGCATCGCGCTCGCCTCCGGCCTGGCGGCGATGCTCGGCTACGCCGCGCTGGCCGGCGCGCCGCCCACCGCCATCGCCGGGGTCACCGCGATCGCGGCGGGCGCGATCCTGGCGATGCTGGTCGACACGATGATCCCCGAGGCGACCGAGGGCAGCCACGATTATTCGGGCATGATCGCGGTGATCGGTTTCCTGCTGGCGTTCGTCCTATCTAAATCCGCTGAACTCCCGGCGTCTCGCGGCGTTATCGAGCGACCTTCTCCGGTGGAGCGGCAACAATGATCCATCACGTCTCGCTGGGCAGCAACGACATCGCGCGGGCGCGCGCCTTCTACGATCCCGTCCTCGACCTGGTCGGCTTGCGCCTGTTGCAAGCGAGCGACCGCGCGGCCGATTATGGCGCGGGCGACACATCGTTCAGCATCGAAACGCCGGTCGATGGTCAGCCAGCCAGCGTCGGCAACGGCGTCCATATCGCTTTCCAGGCGCGAGACCGCGACACCGTACGACGCTTTCATGCGCTGGCCCTGGCGCATGGTGGCAGCGACGACGGCGCGCCCGGCACTAGGCCCGAATATGATGCGAATTATTACGCCGCCTTCGTCCGCGATCCCGATGGCAACAAGGTCGATGCGATGACCTTCGCCGCGACCTAGGCGCTCGCCTCGGTTCGCGACGGGAAAAGTGGTGCGGTCGAGAAGACTCGAACTTCCACGGCCTTTCGGCCACAACGACCTCAACGTTGCGCGTCTACCAGTTCCGCCACGACCGCACGTGAACACCGCCGGTCGCCCGGCAGCTGGCAGGCGCGAGCCATTAGCAAAGCGATGGTACCCGCGCAACGCCCTTTCGGCGTCGCCTCCCGGCGGCTAGCAGGACGACGTGGATCGCCTTTCGCCCTTCGATGCTCGCGCGGAAACGCGCGCGATCCTGGCGCTCGCCTGGCCGGTGGTGCTGACCAGTCTCAACTGGACGATCCTCCAAGTCACCGATATCGTCGTTGTCGGCCTGGTCAGCACCGAGCAGGCGGCGATCCTCGGCGTCAGCCGGACGCTGACGCTGGTAACTTTCGTGGCCGGGCTCGCTTGGCTGTCGGGCGTGCTGGTCCACAGCGCGCGCGCGTCCGGGGCGGGCGATCCGGCGCGCGCCGGCGCGGTGCTCCGCGAGGGCGTGGCGCTGGCGTTGCTCCTCGGCGCCGTCATCACGACGGTGTTGCTGACCTTCACCGAGCCGCTGCTCGTCGGCCTGGGAGTCGCGCCCGCGCTGATTGCTCCCGGCGCGCTCGCGACGCGGGTGATGACGCTGGCTCTCCCGTTTCAGCTGGTCAGCATCGCCACCAGCTTCTTCCTTGAAGGCGTTAGCCGTCCGCGCCGGGTCGCGGCGGTCAACCTGTCGATCCTGCCACTCAACGCCGTGCTCGCCTGGGCGCTGTCGGGCGGGCATCTCGGCAGCCCGGTGCTGGGCGCGGTCGGCGCGGCCAGCGCCACGGTGATCGCCTCCGCGCTGGGCGCCGCCGGCATGCTGCTCTCCGCCTTCGCGCTTCCGCAGGCGAAAACGGCGCGCCCGACCCGGCGAGCCATCGTCCGTGGCGCGGTCGCGCTGGCCGGATTCGGACTGGTCCCGGCAATCGCGTCCGGGCTCGAGCTCGCCGGCTTCTCGATCCTGATCGCGCTGTCGACCCGGCTGGGCGACGCGGCGGCGCACGCCTTCCAGATCGTTTTCTCGGTCCACAACGTCACCTTCGCCGTCGCCCTCGGGCTAGGCTCGGCGGCGGGGGTGCGCGCCGGCAACGCGGTGGGCGAGGGACGGGCGACCGCCGCCCGCGCACGCGTCGGCATCGCGCTCCTCCTCACCACCGCGTCGCTCGGCCTCGTCACCGTCCTGCTAATCGCTGGGGCGGACACCCTCGTCGCGCTGTTCCCGGCCGGCGTGGAGGCGCACCGCGTCGCGACGGCGATGCTCCCCGCCTGGGCGCCGTTCATCGTCTTCGACGGCGTCCAGGTAGTGCTGCTTTACGCGCTACGGTCGCTCGGCGACCAGGTCGTGGCGGGGATCAACGGCATCCTCGCCTATTTCGTCGTCACCGGCGGGGTCGGCTGGTGGTTGGTCGGGGCGGGGGTCGGGCCGATAGCGCTGGTATGGGCGTCGGGGGCGGGCATGGTCGCCGCCGCGCTGCTCAACGGGGCGCGCTTCGTCGTGATCGACCGCCGGTTGCGCCGCGCCGCCTAGCGCGGCTCGCCGGCGAAGCTCAGCTCCAGCCGCTTCGAGTTCGCCGGCACGTCGAGCTTAGCCGAATTGAAGTCGATCGTCCCGCCCGGCGACAACGAGCGGCGCTGCGGCGTGATCGTCCAGCTATACACCAGCCGCCCCTGCGCGTCGCGCAGCTCGGCGCGGATGTCCGGCACCCGCTGGTTCGAGGAGGACGGATTGAGCACCCGGCCCGACACGGCGAACAGCTCGCTGCCATTCTCCAGTTCGCGTCGTTCGATCGGATTGTCCTGCAAGCGCAGCGGCGTCTCCCCGGCGCCCGCCAGCCCCAGCTGCGACGCCAGCCCGGGCGCGCCGACGTAGAGGATCGCCCCCGTCGCCGCGACCATCAGCAGCCCGGCGGCCGCCGCCGCGATCGTCCAGCGCCGCGCCGGGTTGACCCGCGGTCGTGTCGCCGGGCGGTGCTCGGCCTCGGGCGCGACGGCCCTCGTCCAGGCCGGCTCGGGCTCGGGCTCCGAGACGATCGGGGGCGGGGCGAAACGCTCGCCCGGCTGTTCGGCGACTGGCTCGGCGACGGCGGTCGGCGTCGCTTCCTCGACCGGAGGTTCCCGCTCCGCCACCGCCGCCGCCTGAAACCAGCTATGCCGGCACGCCGCGCATCGCACCGTTCGCCCGGCCGCGCCGATCGCGCTGTCGGGGACCAGGTAGCGCGTGCGGCATTCGGGACATTCGAGGATCATGGGCGGGGGCTTCGCGCTGGCCGGCGGAAAACGGCCGTGCTCGGGACTAAACACGCCTCGGCCGATCGTGGCAAGTCCCACCCTCGCGCTCACGCGCCTTGGCAGGACCGGGCGACCCGTGCGATGGCGTGGAGCGTCGGGACCAGAAGGTTTATCACGCGCGCCCATGGCGAACATCGTGCAGTTCGAGAGTGTCGGCCTTCGCTACGGCACCGGCCCGGAAACGTTGAGCGACCTGAGCTTCACGCTGGGTAGCGGCGCTTTCTACTTCCTCACCGGCGCGAGTGGCGCGGGCAAGACCTCGCTGCTGAAGCTGCTCTACCTCGCCCAACGGCCGAGCCGCGGCGTGATCAAGCTGTTCGGCGAGGACGCGGTGACGCTGGCGCGCGGACGCCTGCCGGGTTTCCGCCGGCGGATCGGCGTCGTCTTCCAGGATTTCCGGCTGGTGCCGCATCTGTCGGCGGCCGACAACATCGCGCTCCCCTTGCGGATCGCCGGCGTCCCCGAGTTCGATATCGAGACCCCGGTGCGCGAGATGCTCGCCTGGGTCGGCTTGACCGATCGCGCCGCCGCGCGCCCCGCGACGCTGTCGGGCGGCGAGCAACAGCGTGTCGCCATCGCCCGCGCGGTGATCGGCCGTCCCGAGATCCTCGTCGCCGACGAGCCGACCGGCAATGTCGATCCCGACATGGCGGAACGCCTGCTCAACCTGTTCGAATCGCTCAATCGGCTCGGCACCACCGTGGTCGTCGCTACGCACGACTTTCACCTGCTTAGCCGCATCCCGTCGGCGCAGATGATGCGGCTCGACAAGGGGCGACTGCTCGATCCCACGGGCGCGCTACGCCACCCGCCGCAAAGGTCGGGCGCATGACCGCCGCCGCCACCGGTCGTGTCCTCGACCAGGCGCATGGCAACCGCGCGATGACCGGGATCATTGCGGTGATGCTGTTCCTGACGGTGCTCGCCGCCGCGCTTGGCCTGGGTATGCGCGGCGCCGCCCGGCTGCTCGATCGCCAGCTCGCCGGGCGCGCGACGGTCCAGGTCGTGGCGGGCGAGCCCGGGGCCGCCGACGCCGCCGCCGCCCGGCTG
>CAXTRJ010000160.1:0-6807 GCA_964246585.1 uncultured Sphingomonas sp.
GCGCGCGGGTCGCCGGCGGCGTGGCGAACTGACCCACATGGCGACCACGATCCTCGTCGTGGTCGCGGTCGTCGTCGCGCTGATCGTCCTGACCATCGCGCTGTGGCTCCACGACGCTTGGCGCGACAGCGGACCACGCCGACCGGGGCGCCGCGACCGGACCTCGCCCACCTCGTGGAACTGGCTGATCCGGCGACGGCGGCGCAAGCTGCTCACCTACGACGAGACGCGCTAGCGGTCCGCGTCCCCACCCGGCATCCGCCCTAAGTTGCGCATGACGGGTGGCGAGCGCTGCGCTAGACGGTGGCACAATGCCCCATCTTTATCTCGTCGACGGCTCCGGCTACATCTTTCGCGCCTATCACCGCCTGCCGCCGCTGACCAACAAGCATGGCGAGCCGGTCGGCGCGGTATATGGCTACACTACCATGCTGTGGCGGCTGGTCGACGAGCTCCATGCCGCGGACGGTCCCACCCACATGGCGGTGATCCTCGACAAGTCGTCGAAGACGTTCCGCAACGAGCTGTACGACCAGTACAAGGCGCATCGCCCGCCGCCGCCCGAAGATCTGGTCCCGCAGTTCCCGATGATCCGCGACGCGACGCGCGCCTTTTCACTGCCGTGCATCGAGGAGGAGGGGCTGGAGGCGGACGACATCATCGCCTGCTATGCCAAGGCGGCGCTGGCGCAGGGCTGGGCGGTGACGATCGTCTCGTCGGACAAGGATCTGATGCAGCTGATCGAGCCCGGACTCGACCTGTACGACACGATGAACAACCGCCGGTTAGGGCGTGAGTATGTCGAGGAGAAGTTCGGCGTCGGGCCGGAGCAGCTCGGCGACGTGCTGGCGCTGATGGGCGACGCGGTCGACAATGTGCCGGGCGTGCCCGGCGTCGGCCCGAAGACCGCGTCGAAGCTGATCAACGAGCATGGCGACCTTGAAGGCGTGCTCGCCGCCGCGGAGGGGATGAAGAAGGGCAAGCTGCGCGACAATCTCATCGAGCACGCCGACGCGGCGCGGCTGTCGCGCGTCCTGGTCACGCTCGCCTGCCAGCACGGCCTGCCCGAACCGCTGGAAGACCTGGCGCTGCAGGGCATTCCCGACGCGCCGCTGCGCGCGTTCCTCGAGCATCACGGCTTCAAATCGCTGCTGACCAAGCTCGGGCAGGTCGCCGACGCGCCCGTTCCAGCGGTCACCAGCGTGGCGCAGGAGGAAGACCCGCCGTGCGACCACGACAATTACGAAACCGTGGTCGACGAGGCCGCGCTCGACCGCTGGATGGCGGTGGCGCGCCACCAGGGCTGGGTCGCGATCGACACCGAGACGTCGGCCAAGGATCCGATGCTGGCCGAGCTGGTCGGGGTGTCGATGGCGCTCCACCCCAACCTCGCCTGCTATGTCCCGCTGAAGCATGGCGGCAGCGACATGTTCGCGGAGACGCCGATCCAGCTCGACCGCGACGCGGCGCTGACGAAGCTGAAACCGTTGCTGGAGGACGCGTCGGTCCTGAAGATCGGGCACAACCTCAAATACGACATGATCGTGCTGGGGCGGTTGGGGATCGCGGTCGCGCCGTTCGACGACACCATCGTGATGAGCTTCGACCTCGACGCCGGGCTGCACGGCCACGCAATGGACGAACTGGCGGCGACGCACCTGTCGCACTCGTGCATCGCCTACAAACAGGTGACGGGCAGCGGCAAGAAGCAGATCGGCTTCCACGAAGTCGACCTGAAGACGGCGACGCGCTACGCCGCCGAGGACGCCGACGTGACGCTCAGGCTATGGCGACGGTTCAAGCCGCGCTTGCCGGCGGAACAGGCGACGCGGGTGTACGAGATGGTCGATCGGCCGCTGGTGCCGGTGATCGCCGCGATGGAGCGTCACGGCATCAAGGTCGACCGCGAGCGGCTGGCCGCGCTGTCGGCCGAGTTTTCCGGGCAGATCGCCGGGCTGGAGACCGAGGTCCACGAACTCGCCGGCGGTCCGTTCACCATCGGCAGCCCCAAGCAGCTGGGCGACGTGCTGTTCGAGCGATTGGGGCTGAAGGGCGGACGCAAGGGCAAGTCGGGCATCTATTCGACCGACATCACCGAACTCGAGCGGCTGGCCGCGGAAGGCGTGCCGATCGCGCGGAAAGTGGTCGAATGGCGCCAGCTGACCAAGCTCAAGAACACCTACACCGACACGTTGCAGCAGCAGATCCACCCGGAGACCGGCCGGGTCCACACCAGCTATTCGCTCACCGGCGCGCAGACCGGCCGGCTGTCGTCGACCGACCCCAATCTGCAGAACATCCCGATCCGGACCGAGGTCGGGCGGCAGATCCGCGACGCGTTCGTCGCCGACGCGGGCAACGTCATCCTAGCGGCCGACTATTCGCAGATCGAGCTCCGGCTGGCGGCGCACATGGCCGACGTGCCGGCGTTGAAGGACGCGTTCGCGCGCGGGGACGACATCCACAGCCTGACCGCGACCGAGCTGTTCGGGGAGGTCAACCGCGACACCCGCGCCCGCGCGAAGACGATCAACTTCGCCATCCTCTACGGCATCAGCCGCTGGGGATTGGCGGGGCGGCTCGACGTGTCGGCGGACGAGGCGCAGGCGATGATCGATCGCTATTTCGAACGGTTCCCCGGCATCAACCGCTACATCGCCGAGACGCTGACCCAGGTGCGCGAGCGCGGCTTCACCACCACGCTGTTCGGGCGCAAGACGCACTTCCCGCGGATCAAGTCAAAGGTCCAGCACGAACGCCAGGGGGCCGAACGCGCCGCGATCAACGCGCCGATCCAGGGCACCAGCGCCGACATCATCAAGCGCGCGATGGTCAGGATGGGGCCGGCGCTGGCCGACGCCGGGCTTGGCCACGTCCGGATGTTGCTGCAGGTGCACGACGAACTGGTCTTCGAACTGCCCCAGGCCGATGTCGCCGCCGCCGCGCCCGTCATCGAGCGCGTCATGGCGACCGCGGCCGAGCCGGCGGTGCGGCTCGACGTGCCGCTAGCGATCGAGATCGGCTCGGGTGCCAGTTGGGGCGCGGCGCATTGATCCGGATGCGCCGTCCCCTTGACTGAACAGCAGGACATCAACGCGCTCGCCAAGGGCGGTCGCACCAACATCGCCGGCTTCGCGCTGCGTCTCGTCGCGCGGTTGCCGTTCCTGTTCATCGCCGGTCGCGTCTACGGTCCCGATCTGGTCGGTCGCTTCGCGCTGGCGGTGGTGGTGGTCGAACTGGCCGCGCTACTCGCCACGCTGGGGCTAAAGCGCGGGCTGGCGCAGGCGCTCAGCACCACCGACCGGCCGCACGCACATGTCGTGTGGGATGCGATGGCGGTGGCCTTTATCTTCTCGGTCGCGGCCACCGCCGTGCTGTTCGCCTTTCCGCAGATCATGTACGCCAACAGCCGGGTGACCGGGCTCGATTGGCTGCTCCCCGCGATCGTCTTCGCCATCGCCTGGTCGGACGTCAGCCTGGCGGCGCTGGCCTATCGCCGCAACGTCAAGGCGGCTGTAACGGCCCGCGCCGTCGTCGAGCCATGGACGATCAGCATCGCCGCCTGGGCGCTGTCCTATGTCGCGGCGCGCGACGGCCTGGTCATCGCCTATGTCGTGTCGATGGCGGCGGCGCTGGTCGCCTCGCTGATCCCGTTCCTGCGCAGCTACGGCCTGCCGCGCGGCTGGACGCCCCGGGTGCGGCCGCTGGTCGCCTTGGCCCGCGCCAACGCGCCGCTGGCCGGCGCCGACGCGCTCGAATGGTCGACCCGCAACGTCGACCGCTTCATCCTCGGGCTGCTGTTCGAGCCCCGCATCGTCGGCATCTACTACATGGCGCAACAGGTCGCGACGTTGCCGGGCAAGCTGAAGACCAGCTTCGACCCGATCCTGGGCCCGGTAGTCACCGCCAGCCTGGCGCGGGGCGACCTCCAGGCGGTGGCGCACCAGGTCCGCCAGGTCGCGTTCTGGATCACCGCGGCGCAAGGAGGCCTCGCGTTGATGGGGGCGATCCCGGGCGAGGCGGTGATGGGCGTCGTCGGGCCGCAGTTCGTCGCCGGCACCGCCGCGCTCGCCTTCCTGCTCGTCGCCGAAGTGCTCGCGTCGAGCGGGTCGGTGTCCGAATCGGCGCTGGTCTACATCGCCCGCCACCGCAACCTGCTGATATCGGGCGGGATGCTCGCCTTCCAGATCGGCTTGAGCTTCACGCTGGTGCTCGCCATGCGCCGGCTCGGCTGGCCGGTGGTGTGGCAGGCGGCGGGGCCGGCGGTCGCGCTGATGGTCTCGCTTGGGCTCGGCAGCGTGATCAAGATGCGCCTCCTGTCGCGGTTGCTCGGTGCTAGGGTGTCGGGATGGCGCTGGCCGATCGTCTGGGCGGCGCTGGCGGCGACCGGGGTGGGTACGATCTTCACCGCGCTGCCGCAGCGCTACGAGTGGACCGAGCTGGTCATCGGCGTGCCGGCGATCGCCGCCGTTTATTGCTATATCCTGTGGCGCTGGGCGTTCCGCGCCGACGACCGCGCGCTGTTCACCCGGGTGCCGCGCGAGGCGACCATGCCGGCCTGAGATCAATGCCGGAAATGGCGTATCCCGGTGAACAGCATCGCCAGCCCGGCTTCGTCGGCGGCGGCGATCACCTCCTCGTCGCGGATCGAGCCGCCCGGCTGGATAACGGCGGTGGCGCCCGCCTCGACCGCCGCCAGCAGGCCGTCGGCGAAGGGGAAGAACGCGTCGGAGGCGACCGCCGAGCCGATCGTGCGGGGCTCGCCCCAACCGGCTTTGTCGGCGGCGTCGCGCGCCTTCCAGGCGGCGATGCGGGCGGACTCGAGCCGGTTCATCTGACCGGCGCCGATGCCGGCGGTGGCCCCGTCACGGGCATAGACGATTGCGTTGGATTTGACGTGCTTGGCGACGGTCCAGGCGAAGCGGCAGTCGGCGAGCTCGCGCAGCGTCGGCGCGCGCCGCGTCACGACGTGCAGCTCGCCCAGCTGCCCGGCATCGCGCGACTGGACGAGCAGCCCGCCAGCAATCGACTTGATTACCATACCGGCCCGGCCCGCGTCGGGCAGCTCGCCGGTGAGCAGCAGCCGCAGGTTCTTCTTGCGGGCGAACACGGCGCGGGCGTCATCGTCGGCGTCGGGCGCGCAGACGACCTCGGTGAAGATGCCGGCGATCGCCTCCGCCGTCTCGCCGTCGAGCGGACGGTTGACCGCGACGATGCCGCCGAACGCCGACACGCTGTCGCAGGCGAAGGCGGCGCGATACGCCTCGACCAGCGTGTCGGCCGAGGCGACGCCGCACGGGTTGGCATGCTTGACGATCACGACCGTCGGTGGCCCGTCGCGGAACTCGGCGACCAGCTCCAGCGCGGCGTCAGCGTCGTTCAGGTTGTTGTAGCTGAGCGCCTTGCCCTGGACCTGCTCGGCCTGCGCGACGCCGCGCACCGCGCCGTCGTTCGGTCGATAGAGCGCGGCCGTTTGATGCGGGTTCTCGCCATAACGCAACGGTTCGGGCGCGCGCGTGAAAGCCAGCGGCAGCGTGTCCGGGTAGGGCGTCCGCCCGTCGGCGGCGGCGAACCAGCCGGCGATGGCGGCGTCGTAGGCGGCGGTGGCGGCATAGGCCTTCGCGGCCAGGCGGCGGCGGGTGTCGAGCGTCGTGCCACCACCACGCAGCGCCATCTCCTCGACCAGCGCGGCATAATCGGCGGGATCGGTGACGACGGCGACATAGGCGTGGTTCTTCGCCGCCGAGCGGATCATCGACGGGCCGCCGATGTCGATGTTCTCGATCGCCTCCTCGCGCGACGCGCCGCGCGCGACGGTCTGGGCGAACGGGTAGAGGTTGACGACGACGAGGTCGATCGGGCCGATGCCGTGCTCCGCCATCGCGGCGGCGTGGGCGGCGTCGTCGCGCACCGCCAGCAGCCCGCCATGGATCGCCGGGTGGAGCGTCTTGACCCGCCCGTCCATCATCTCGGGGAAGCCGGTCAGGTCGGCGACATCGCGCACCGGCAACCCCGCGCCCCGGATCGCCGCCGCGGTGCCCCCGGTCGAGACCAGCTCGACACCGTGCCCGGCGAGCGCCTGGGCGAGGTCGACAAGGCCGGTTTTGTCGGACACCGACAGGAGCGCGCGGGTGATCTTCACGAGATATTCTCCTGGATTCAGACGGCGCGCTTGAACGCCCAGCTCACGGTCGCGCCGCCGGCGGCCGCCTCGCCCGACACGACGAGCTGCCGGGTCGCCAGCGGCCGGCCGTCGGGGTCGATCCACAAGCTGTCGTCGATCGCCAGCGTGCCACCCCGGCAGCGAAACTGCCACAGCGCACCGCCGGGCAGCCGGAGCAGCGCGGCGAGCCCGTCGGCGGTCGGCGACGCCTGGACGCCGTGGCCGAGGTGGAAACGCACCGCGAACGGCGTCGCGCCGGCCCGACGCTTGCGCCCATGCGGCAACAAAGCCTCCTCGCCGCGCAATTCGCGCCCGTTCCCCGTCAGCAGCAGCTGGCGGCGGTGAAGGAATCCGTGGCGGCGGACATAGCCGTCGTGGCTGGCCTCGATCCGGCTGGCGGCGTCGCTTTCCTGGCGCGACAGCTCGACCTCGGCGACGCCGCGGCCGAGCGTGCCGTCGGCGTGGATCGCGGTGGAGTTGCTATCGGCGAGCACCAGCGTCGAGTGCGCGGCGGTGCTCCGCAACCCTTCGGCCAGCGCCGCCGGCAGTCCCGCGACCGCCGCCCGCGCACCGCCGCAATTGACCACCAGCCGATCGGCGCCGTCGGAGAACTCGAACGCCAGCGTCGAGGCGCAGCCGCCCTC
>CAXTRJ010000161.1:0-6627 GCA_964246585.1 uncultured Sphingomonas sp.
GCCCTGCGTCAGGTCGAGCAGCTGGTCGCGGGTCAGCACCTGGCGCGGGCGAGTGACCAGCGCCAGGAGAAGGTTGAACTCGCCGGTGGAGAGCGGCAGCGAGACGCCCTCGCGGTCGACCAGCGCGCGCTCGCCCGACTTCAGCACCCAGCCGGCGAAGGCGTAGGCGCCGCTGTCGGGGGCGTGCTGGCGGGCGCCGCCCGCGCCGACGCGGCGCAGCACGACCTTGACCCGGGTGGCGAGCTCGCGCGGCGAGAAGGGCTTCACGACGTAATCGTCGGCGCCTATCTCCAGCCCGACGATGCGGTCGGTCTCCTCCGTCTTGGCGGTGAGGAGGATGACGGGGACGTCGCTGGTCGCGGCGATGTGGCGGCAAAGGCTGAGGCCGTCCTCGCCCGGCATCATCACGTCGAGGATGACGAGGTCGATGGCGTAGGCGGCCAGCCGGTCGCGGGCGGCGGCGGCGTCGCCGGCCTGGGTGACGCGGAAGCCCTGCTTGCCGAGATACTGGGCGAGCGGCTCGCGGATCGAGCGCTCGTCGTCGACCAGGAGGAGGTGGGGGGTGTCGGTCATCGGACGCGGCCTAGGGTCCGTACTCAATACCCGCAATGGCCGGGATCGCCCGGAGAAGGGCAGCGGCAAGGAGGGTGGCGCAGTCGCGGGCTGGTAGCCCGCGCAAGCCGCCCGACGTAGCCGCTGCCCTTCTCCGGGCGACCGCGAAGCGGCGGGGCGGGGAGGTGGCCAGGGCGTCGTCGCTCGATCCGTCACGATGCTTCAGCATCGCTCCCTCCTCGCTTCTAGCCCTGACCACCTCCCCACTCCGTCACGGCCGTTGTGGGTATTGAGTACGGACCCTAGCATAAGCTGAGGAAACTGACCTATGCGGAGGCCTTTAGGGCTGTTGGATTCCAACAGCCCCAGACTTCAGCCTTACTGGGCCTTGGCGGCGGCGCGCTGGGCGTGGCGGGCCTGGCGCTTTTCGCGCATGGCGCGGCGCTCGGCCTTTTCGATGCGGCCGTCCTTGTTGGCGTCGATCATCGCGAAGCGCTGCTCGGCCTTGGCGAGGAACTCGGCTCGGTCGACCGCGCCGTCCTTGTTGGTGTCGGCGCGCATCTGGCGCTGGGCGCCTGATTGAGTGGCGGCCGGGGTGGCGGTCTGGGCGGCGACGCCGGCGGCGGCGGTGGCGCCAAGCGCGGCGATCAGGAGAAGCTTCTTCATGGGAGTGTCCTCGTGCGGCGGGGCCGATCCCCACCGTCCCAATGCTTATCGGCCCGTCCTGTCCCACGGCGTTGTCAGCACGCCAGGAAAGTGTGGCGAATTGTATCAGGCGAAGACGGCGACGCTCTGCATCTGTTCGGCGACGGGCAGGCCGTCGGCGTTCCAGATCGCCATCCGCTGGCTCGAGCTGCCGCCCCGTGCGTAGGCGGTGTCGGCGTGGAGCAGCCACCAGCCGTCGCGGGTCGCGGGCGCGGGGCTGAGCAGGTTGATGAGCCAGGTCATCGAGCTGACCGGGGCGTAGCCGCCGACGAGCTTGAGCGCGGCGGGCGGCAGGCAGTCGGCGACCGCCATCAACTCGACGAACGGGTCGAGGCCGTCGCGCTCCTTTAACCGGACCCAGCGGAGCCATTCGGCGGGGCCGACGGCGTCATCGCGGCGGTCGAGCAGCTCGAAATTGCCAGCGAAAGCGACGGCGGCGTTTGCAAAGGTGCGGGTGTCGGGCTCGGGCCGCGAGAAATCGGGGGCCTGGCCGGTCTGATGATCGACCTTTGAATCGACCGCGCCCATGAACACGAAGGTGGCGCGCAGGCCCAGCCCGGCTTCGCTCTCGACATCGGCATGGATGAAGGCGGCGTTGCGGCCGCGGCGGAGGCGGTGGGCGGTGACGGTGACGGCGCCGGCGAGGGGGCCGATGAACGACACCTGCGCCGAGCGGAGCGGCGGCAGGTCGGTGTCGGACCCTTGCGCGGCGTGGAGCGCCAGCGCGGCGGAGAGGCCGCCATAGGCGGTGCGGCCCTGGCGCCAGGTGGCGGGGATCTCGCCGCGCCAGCCGTTTTCGATCGGATCGAGGGAATCGAGGATTTGCTTGAGGCTGGTCATGGAGGTTCGGGTTCCATTTCGGCGTAGCAGTTCCCCGGCGAAGGCCGGGGCCCAGTTATGATGGCGGCGGTGGTTGCACTCTCACGTCATTTGAATCGTGACTGGGCCCCGGCCTCGCCGGGGAACAGCCAGGACTTGGTCAACCATCGCTTACACCCAGCAACCGGTCGCGTAGTTTGCGCTTCAACACCTTGCCGATCGCGCTGCGGGGGAGTTCGTCGGCGTGGTGGAGTTCGGACAGGCGTTGCGTTTTGCCGAGCTGGGCGTTGGTCGACGCCATGATCTCGTCCGTAGTCGCGGCGGCGTCCGGGCGCGACACGTAGAAGCCGACCGGGGTCTCGCCCCATGCGTCCGACGGCACGCCGATGACGGTGCAGTCGGCGACGTCGGGATGCGTCGACAGCACCGCCTCCAGGTCGGACGGATAGATATTGAACCCGCCCGAGATGATCAGGTCCTTCTTGCGATCAGGGAGGATCAGGAAACCGTCTTCGTCGAAGCGGCCGACGTCGCCGTGGCGGATGACGCGGCGGCCGCCCGCGTCGTGCCACTCGGCGTCGCGCGTCGCGTCGGCGCGGCCGTGATAGCCCCGCATCATCGCCGGCGACCGGCCGACGACCTCGCCCATCACGCCCGGCGCGACCTCATGGCCGTCGTCGTCGATCAGCTTGATCTCGTGGCCGGGCAGCGGCTGGCCAACGGTGTGGAGCTTGGTCGGGTGGGCGGTGGCGTTGAGCGCGCAACTCGCGCCGCCCTCGGTCATGCCGTAATATTCGACCAGCAGCCCGGGCCAGCGGGCGACGATGTCGGCCTTTAGCGCCGCCGCGAACGGCGCGCTGGTGCAGGTCTTGAAGCGGAGGCGGACAGGTCGAAGCGGTCGAAATCGGCGAGCGCCATGATGCGTTGGTACTGGACGGGGACCAGCATGGTGTGAGTGGCGCGGTGTCGCTCGGCCAACTCCAGGTAACGGCGCGCGTCGAACTTGCCCATCAGCACGGCGGTGCCGCCCCAGCCGAGCGTCGGCAGGAAGCTGACCAGCGTGGTGTTCGAATAGAGCGGGGTGGCGATCAGGGTGACGGCGGTGTCGAACCCGGCGGCGCTGTTGCGCGACAGATGCTGCCACCGCATCGCGTGGCTCTGGACGATGCCCTTGGGGGTGCCGGTGGTGCCGGAGGAGTAGATGATGTTAAAGCCGTCGTCGGGGACGATGGGGGTGGTGGTGGGGATGACGTCGGCGGGGGTAAGCCAGTCGTCGAGAGCCACCCCGGCACCGTCTTGTACCCCGGCGGAGGCCGGGGCCCAGTGACGCTGGTTTTCGTGAGCGGGGTGCTCACGCTCGTGAGGTAACCGTGACTGGGCCCCGGCCTTCGCCAGGGAACTAAGAAGAATGCGGGTCACGCTAAGCCGCTCGCCCGCGAGCGCGTTCGCCTCGTCCACGAACACCACCGGCGCGCCCGAGTCCGCGATCATCGCGGCGATCGCCGCCGGGGTCGCCGACGGCGCGATCGGGGTGGCGAGGCAGCCGGCGCGGACGGCGGCGATGTACGTCGCGGCGTAGGCGACCGACGAATGGGCGACGATCGCGACCGCCTGACCCGGTGTCACGCCGTCCCGCTGTAGCGAAGCGGCGATGCGGCCGGTCAGTCGGTCGAGTTCGGCATAGGTCAGCGTGGCGCCGGCGTCGTCGACCACCGCCAACTTGTCGGGGCGCTCGGCGGCGTGGGCGTGGAGCAGGTCGGGTAGCGTCGCGAACTCGGTCGCGAGCATGGCGGCGGCGGTAGGCATCGCCGAGAGACTAAGCGATGCGCCCTGCCAAGGCCATACGCGACCTTCTAAAAGTGGGACGTTGAAGGACGGAGCAGCTGTTCCCGACCTGTCCTCCTTCTTTCGCCGCCGCGGCTCCCCACTCTCCCGAGAGGAGAGAGACTAGCGCGCCGTCTGGCCGAACAGCACCTTCTTGGCTTCGTTCGACATCCGCTGGTTGCCCTCGCTTATCGCCTTGCCCTTGGCGTATGCCGCCACCGTCGCCGGGCGGGCGCGGATCGCGTCGAACCAGCGGTGGACGTTCGGGAAGTCCTCCAACCGCTGGCCCTGCATCTCGTGCGGGACGATCCAGGGATAGCAGGCCATGTCGGCGATCCCGTAATCGCCGGCGATGAAGTCGCGGCCCTCCAGCCGGCGATCGAGGACGCCGTAGAGCCGGTTGGTCTCCTTGACGTAGCGGTCGATGGCGTAGGGCAGCTTTTCCGGCGCGTAGCGGGTGAAGTGGTGGTTCTGCCCCAGCATCGGGCCGAGACCGCCCATCTGCCACATCAGCCACTCGGTCGCCGCCACCCGCCCACGTAGATCGGGGGCGATAAAGCGGCCGGTCTTGTCGGCGAGGTACAGCAGGATCGCGCCCGATTCGAACACGGTGACGGGCGCGCCGCCGCCCGGGGGAGCGTGGTCGACGATCGCGGGCATGCGGTTGTTGGGCGCGATGGCGAGGAAGTCGGGGGCGAACTGTTCGCCGGCGCCGATGTCGATCGGGCGGATCGTGTAGGGGAGCGCGGCTTCTTCCAGGAACAGCGTGATCTTGTGGCCGTTCGGCGTCGGCCAATAATGGAGGTCGATCATGCGCGCTGCTCCTTTGCGGGTAGGCGCGAGAAATGGGGGCGGCGGCGCGGACGGACAAGCACGGGGCGACGGCGGCGCTTTGCATCGGCCGCCGATCCGTGCCATGCCGCCATACCCGATCTTCAGTTTCGTTTCGCAGGAGTTCCACCATGGCGACCGCCGCCGAGCTCGACCATCCCGCCGACCCTGCCCAGGCGTTCCGCGCCGAGGCGCGCGAGTGGTTGGCGGCGAACTTCCCGAGATCGCTGGCGCATCAGGAGGCGAACCTGTCGGCGCTGGAAGGGCCGGACGAGCAATCGGCCGACGAGGCCGCCTGGCAACGGGCGATGGGGGAGAAGGGCTGGGGCGTCCCGACCTGGCCCGCGGCCTATGGCGGCGGCGGACTCGACCGGGCGCGGGCCCAGGTGTTGGGCGAGGAGATGGCGCGGGTCGGCGCGTGGAACCCGATCGGCGGCATGGGCGTGATGATGTTCGGCCCGACGCTGCTCGAATATGGCAGCGAGGAGCAGAAGCGCGCGCACATCCCCGGCATCGCGACGGGCACGGTGCGCTGGTGCCAGGGCTATTCGGAGCCGGGCGCGGGGTCGGACCTCGCGGCGCTGCAGATGTTCGCCGAAGACAGGAGCGACCACTATCTCGTCAACGGGCAGAAGACGTGGACGTCGGGCGGGCAATGGGCGCACAAATGCTTCGCGCTGGTGCGCACCGACCGGAGCCACAAGCATGCGGGCATCAGCTTCCTGCTGATCGACATGGACGCGCCCGGCGTCGAGGTGAAGCCGATCCAACTGATCTCGGGCGCGTCGCCGTTCTGCGAGACGTTCTTCACCGACGTGAAGGTGCCCAAGGGCAACTTGGTCGGGCGCGAGGGCGAGGGCTGGACGATCGGCAAGCGGCTGCTCCAGCACGAGCGGTCGAGCCTGTCGGGCGGCGGCGCGGCGTCGCGGATGTTCGCGGTCAAGCCGGTGAGCGAACTGGCCAAGGAATATCGCGGCATCGACGATGAGGGTCGGGTGTCGGACAGCGATCTCAGGATGCGCGTCGTGCGCCACGAGATGGATGCCCGCGCCTTCGCGCTGACGCTGCGCCGCGCGGCGCTGGAGGCGAAGTCGAACCAGGGGCCGTCGGCGGCCACGTCGATCATGAAGAATGTCGGCGCGCGGGTGACGCAGGATCGCGCCGAGCTGGGCATCGAGATCATGGGGATGAACGGGCTCGGCTGGGAGGGCGAGGGGTTCTCGGAGGCCGAGCTGACCCAGACGCGGACCTGGCTGTGGGGCAAGGCGGTGTCGATCTATGGCGGGTCGTCGGAGATCCAGAACAACGTGATCGCCAAGCGCATCCTGGGGATGCTCGACCACCAGTAATCGGTTCGGAGGGGAGAGGCGGGAGGACGGCGCGTTTGGCGACCGGACCTCCCGCCCGCTCCGGTTTTAGGAAAAAGCGATGGCCGTCCTCAACGACGAACAGACGATGCTGCGCGACATGGCGCGCGAGTGGGCCGACAACGAGGCGCCGGTGGCCGCGTTCCGCCGGATGCGCGCCGCCGCGCCGGGCGAGGGCTATGACGCGCAAGCCTGGGCGGCGATCGGGCAGATGGGCTGGGGCGGGATCGTCGTGCCGGAGGAGCATGGCGGGTCGGCGTTCGGTTACCTGTCATTGGGGCTCGTCGTCGAGCAACTCGGGCGCAACCTGGCCGCGTCGCCGCTGGCGTCGACCGGGCCGGCGGCGAGTGCGATCGCGATGGGGGCGGACGAGGGCGCGAAGGGCGAGTGGCTGCCGCGCATCGCCGCCGGCGAGGTCGTCGCGACGCTGGCGATCGACGAGGGCCCGGTGCACGACCCCGCGCGGTTGGCGACGCGGGTCGAGGGCGGGCGGCTCACCGGAGTCAAGGAGTTCGTCGCGGAAGGGGAC
>CAXTRJ010000162.1:0-388 GCA_964246585.1 uncultured Sphingomonas sp.
GGAAGAGCTGCTGGCCATATTGGCTCTCGATGCTAGTCCGCGCGTCGCGGTTGAGCTGGCTGGTCGAGGCGGTGACGAAGCCGTTGAACAGGCGGCCGGCGGCGGGCGGCAGGGTGGCCGACACCTGCCCCAGCCGGGCGGTCGCCGCCATCGCCGCCGCCGCCTTGTCGCGCTGCAGGCCCGGATCGCCCAGCCCGGCGGCGGACCGCGCGGCGGTGCCGGTGTCGCCGACCCCGGTCAGCGCGATCAGCGCGTCGTCGATCGGGGAGGGCCCCGAGGCCGGCGACATCTCGCGCAGCCAGCGGAAATGCTCGACGACCTCGTCCACCGGCCCCGGCGGGGCGGGGGGACCGCGGCTGGCGGCGCTGCTCACCTGCTCGGCGCGTTG
>CAXTRJ010000162.1:398-6615 GCA_964246585.1 uncultured Sphingomonas sp.
CGGTCTTCTCGACCGGGCTCCACATCACCGGCCGCAGCCCGCGGTACAGCGAGCGCGAGAAGATCGCCCCGACCCGCAAGCCGGCGGAGTTGGTCGCGCCCTTCAGCGACGGCGGCGTCAGGTTGGTCTCGTCGGCCCAGGCGTTGAACAGCGCCTTGACCGGGGACGGCGGCCTGACCGCGACCTGGAGCCGTTCGTCCATCGGCCGCTCGCCGCTCACCACCACGTCGTCGATCATGTCGTCCCAACGCTTGGTGAAATCGGCGAGGTAGGTGGTGACCAACGCGTCCTTGATCCGGCCCGACTCGCTGGTGAGCGGCCCCTGGCGCGTCGCCGCCTCGCCCGTCACCCAGTTCTCGTTGGCCGATTGCGCGGCGTAGCGGCCGATCGCGGGAACCACCGTGGTGAAGAAGACGCGGCGGCGGAACATGCCGGGGATGCCGGCGGTCAGCGGCTTGCCCGACTTGCGCGTGAACAATCGCGACGTGCCGACGCCGGGCACCTCGGCGATGGTGAAGGGCGGCAGGCCGCGCAGCGCCGGGTCGCCCAGCATCTGGGCATAGACGCGCTCGCCCGGACCAAGGCTGGCCACCTCCGCGCGCGCCGCCGCGATCAGCGTCGCGTTGAGCCGCGGCGGCTGCATCGGTCCGCCGAGCAGCGAGCCGAGATGCGCGTGGAGCGCTTCGCGCGCGGGCGACTGGTCCTCGCCCGGCAGGTTGTTGGCCCATTGATCGTCGAAGGCGGTGGCGATCCCCGCGCGGTCGAGCGGCGCGCCCGGCGCCCGGCCGAGCATCAGGTACAGTCGCAGCAGGCTATAGGTGCGCGCGCGCGTGTCCTCGCCTTGCGCGGCTCCCCCGCCGCCGGTCAGCTCGGTCAGCTGGTCCTCGATCGAGAGCAGTAGCCGGGGCAGGAACTGGCGGTTGAGCAGGTTGCGATAGGCGCCATCGACCTGCGGACGCAGCGATGCCGTCTTCCCTATGCCCCAGCCGAAGCCGGGCGAGCAATCGTCGGGCGCGGCGGTGCTGGCGAAGGGCAGCGCGCGCGCTTGGCCCAGCGGCTCGAGCAGTTGCAGCACGTCGGTGTCGCTGACCGGCCCCTGCGGCAGCGCGGCGACGTTCCTTTGCAGCACCGCCGCGCGCGCCTCCAGCTTGTCGAGCAGTTGGACGTTGCGGACATAGCTGGTCAGCCACAGCAGCAGCAGCGCGGCCGTCAGCGTCGCGGCGGTGCCGATCGACGCCAGCTTGACGATGCGCGCGCGGCGTTCCGCCTTGGGATCCCGCCCGGCGATGGCCGATTCGGGGAAGACGACGCGCTTCAACAGGTCGCTCAGGAAATAGCTGCGGCCCTTGGCGCTTTCCAGCCGCCCGCTCGCCAGCGGCAGGCCGAACCGCGAGGAGAGCGCGCCGAGCAGCCGGTCGATCGGTCGCCCGAACTGGGTGCCGCTGGTGAAATAGAAGCCGCGGATGAGCGGCGTCGTCTCGAACTGGGTCGAGCGGCCGACCGCCGCCAGCATGTGCGTCAGCGGCTCGCGGATCGACGCGAATTGCTGCGGAAAGCCGAAGATCAGCCCGCGTCGCGTCATGTCGGGCTCGGCCTGCATCCGGCCGAGCACGCGGGCGTCGAGCCGCTGGAGCAGGCCGTCGAACGCTGCGTTCAGGTCCGGCGTTTTGTCGTCCGCCATCTTCTTGAGATCAAGCGGCCAGGTTTCGCCCCATACCTGCTCGCGCTCGTGCGCCGACAGGTCGTCGAAGAATTCGGTGAACCCGGCGAGCAGGTCCATCTTGGTGAGGAGGAGGTAGATCGGTACGCGGAAGCCAAACGCGGTCTGCACCTCGTTGATGCGCGCGCGCACCGCCCGGCCATGCGTGATCGCCGCGCTCTCGTCGGCGCCGGCCAGGTCGGTGACGGAGATCGCGACGATGATCCCGGTGATCGGCTGGCGCGGCCGGTGTCGTTTGAGCAGGTCGAGGAAACCGCGCCACGCCTGCGCGTCGGCCGCCTCGTCGCTGTCCTGCGTGGTGTAGCGGCCGGCCGTGTCGATCAGCACCGCGCGGTCGGTGAACCACCATTCGATCGTGCGGGTGCCGCCGATGCCGCGCACCGGGCCTTCGCCGACCTGCTGCGCGATAGGGAATTCGAGCCCGCTGTTCTTGAGCGCGGTGGTCTTGCCCGCGCCGGGCGGGCCGATGATGACGTACCAGGGCAGCTCGTAGACGACCTCGCCCTTTCGCCCGATCTTGGCGTCGCGCATCATGGCGAGCGCCTTGGCGGCGCGGTCCTCCATCGCGGTGACGTCGGCGTTGGCCAGCTCGTCGCGCGAGGCGGTGTCGACCCGGGGCGTCCCCTCCAGCTCGGTAACCAGTTCGCGGTTGCGCCGCCGGTCGCGCCAGCGCCGCCATCCCCAACGGCCGCCGACGAACAGCAGCACCAGCGCGATCGCCCCGACCCGCGCCCACACCGACCCCAGCGGGGCCCAGCCGGCGATGGCGATCAGCGGCCCGACGAACCAGATCAACAGCGCGACCGCGATCAACCCGAGCGCGATCATCACCCAGCGCGGCGGGCGGACGAACAGCCCGCGGATCCAATAGGGTATCAGATATTTCGGATTCATCGTGCGCCCTGCGCCGTGTAGGTCTTGGGAATGGTCACCTCCACGCGCCGGTTCTGGCGGCGGCCGTCATCGTCGTCGTTGCCGGCCACCGGTTGCGTCTCGCCCACGCCCGTCGGCTCCAGCCGGTCGGCCGGGGTGCCGTTGGCGACCAGCCGCTCGACCACCGCGCCGGCGCGCGCCTCCGACAGGGCCTGGTTGGATGGGAAGCGGAGCGAGGCGATGCGCTGGTTGTCGGTGTGGCCGGTGACCGCGACGGTCCCCTCGGTCAGCCCGATCGCCTGCGCGATCCGCGCCATCGTGTCGGCGTAGCTCTGGTCGAGGTCGATCGAGCCAGAGGCGAACAGCCCCTTGTCCTTCATCCTGACCTGCACCGCGTCGGGATCGTCGCTGACCGCGACCCGCCCGGCGTCGATGTCGGGTTTGAGGATGTCGAGGATGGTGCGGAACAGCCGATCGTCGCTGGGCGGCGCGGGCGCGGTGCGGTTCAGCGTCGCCGGGCCGGCGCGGTAGCTCGCGGTCAGCGGCGCCAGCGCCCGGTCGCCGAGCGCCGACAGCCGCAGCACGAAGCCGGCATAGGCGGCGAGCAGCAACACGCCAAAGCCGACCAGCCACACCCACAAAGGGGTTTGCCGCTCGATCGGGCGATACGCCGCGTCGATCCCCGCCCAGGAAGGCGACAGGCCGCGCTCGACCGGACCGCGAAGATTGCGGATGGCGTTGTAGAGCCGGTCGCGCATTTGCGTCAGCCGGCTCGCGCCGCCGCGCTCCAGCCGCATGCGGCCCTCGAACCCGAACGACAGGCAGACATAGATCACCGCGAGCAGGTTGGGCGAACGGCCGGGCCGCGCCTCCAGCGCCTCGGCCAGCTCGAACATCCGGTCGCCGGAGACGACCTCGTTGTGAAAGGTCGCGACCAGCGTCTGCTGGCCCCAGCTGCTCTTCACGCCCCATGGGGTGGACAGCACGACCTCGTCGATCAGCGCGGACAGGACATAGTGGCCGTAGCGGGTTTCCTCCTCGCTCACGCCCATCTGCCGCGCGCTCGCCTGGAACCGGCGCAACTCGTCGACGATCGTGCGGCGCAGGCGCACGACGTCGCTGTGCTCGACCAGGCTGCGCAGCGTGTTGGCGAGGACGATCAGGGGAGTCCCCGACGCGAGCAGCGGGTTGGTGCTGGCGGGCCCGAGATTGTCGAGCGACAGCGGGGCCGGCGTGAACGGGCCGGACCCCGCCGGCGCCTTGGGCGCGCCGCTCGTGGCGTCGAGCCGGGGCGCCTCGGGCCGGGCGAACGGCCCCGTCACGGGCCCGCCGCGGATCTGCGTGCGATCACCGTCGTCCTCGTCGCCGCCGGCGTGGCCGCCGACGCTACCGCCACCAGGCGTTGGCCGGCCGATCAGCGTACGGTCGCCCTCGTCGTCGCTTTCGAACGGGTTGCGTCCGCTCATCGCGTCCGCCCCCGGATCGCCCAGAGCTCCAGCTCGAGGTCGGGCAGGTCGCCCGACACGTGGATGGCGGCGCCGCCCGACCGCTCGATCAGGCGCCAGTCGTCCGAATTGGCGTTGATCTCGAAATAGATCATGCCGGCGCGGAACGGGATCTGGCGCGGTTCGGCGGGCAGCGCGCGCATCGGCGCGCCGCCGAGCTGCAGGTTTACGAGGTCGCGGATGCGCTCGACCGCGCCGATCGTGGTGCGCTTGGGCAGGTTGGTCCGGATCAGGTCGCCATCGACGCTCGACCGCGCGGCGAGGACGAACAGGCAATCGGCGAACAACGACCGGTCGGTAATGCGGGCCACGCGGATGCCGTAGGCGCGGTCCTCGAGCGGGATCGGGATCGCGGTCTGCTCGAACACGGCGGACAGCGCGTCGCGCAGGAAGCCGATCAGCGGCGCGAAGCTGGCCTGGAGGTCGCCGTGGCGGTATTCCGGAAAGGCCGGCGGCCGGTTCGAGCCCATTTCGGTGAAGGTCGCGATCTCGCCCGCCAGCCCGGTCAGGGTGCGATACAGGTCTTGCGGATGCAGGTCGCTGAGCGATCCCATGTGCCGCAGGACCGCCTCGTTGCGGTTGATCATCATCAGGATCAGGAAATCGCTGATCTCGGCGACGCTCTTGCCCCCCGGATCGGCGAGCCGCGCCGCGATCGCCGCCCCGCGGTGCTGCAGCAGCCCGCGCATCTCGGCGAGATAGCCGGTCAGCCGGTTCGATACGTCGCAACTGATCGCGGTGGGGACGAAATCGGGATCGAGCACCAGCGACCCGTCGAGCCGCTTTTCGACCAGCCGCGCGATCGGCAACGTGACATAACCGGTCAATTCCTGCTGATCGTGCAACAGCCGCAGGTCGAGCTTGCCGACAGTGATCGCGACGGTCCCCTCCGACCCCGCGATCGTGTCCCCGACTTCCACCTCCTGCCCGCGCCAGCGCAACGCCTGGCCATCGATCGCCTGGAGACGCGTCTCGAACGCGCCCGCGCGGCGGATCGGCAGCGCCAGGTGGATGACGCTGTTGCGCAGGTCCGCCGGCGCGTCGAGCGGTTGGGGGTGGTCGTCGGCGCCCGGCGCGTCGAACAGCGTCCCGTCGGGCATGATGCCGGCCGCGCGCGCCAGCGCGAAGGTGCCGGTCTTGAGCAGCCCCTCGTCGATCTCCAGCCGGGCGAACCCCCAGCCGAGCGGATTGAGCCAGCGCGCCGCGCTTTCGGTCTGCCGCTCGAGGTATCGCTCGAACTGCTGGAAATGCTGCGTTCGGAGGAACATGCCCTCCGACCACAGAACCTTGTTATGCCAATACATGCCCGCCCCCGTTCGTCCGCCCGCGCTCGCTCATCCTCGCGACCGGCCGCCCAGCTCGTCAAGCTGTGCTTCATAAGCTTCCCGGAACGCCCGGTTGATCGCGCCATCGACGCTCTCGTCGGTATCCGCGCGCAGCGCGCTGGCGAGCTGGACATATTCCGCCCAGGCCGCCGCGTCATGCTGCCCGCGCATCATGAAGGTGCGGGTCGCCAGGCGCTTCTCCACCGCCTCGGGCGAGAGCGCGTCGAAGGTCGCGGCGAGCGCCGCGCGCATCCCGGCGAGCATGCAGAGCAGGTGCGCCTTGATATCGGTGAGCGCGTCATTGAGCGCCTTGCCGCCCGTGGTGTAGCCGCCGCCGTCACCGGTACGCAGCAGTTCCACCGCGATGCGTTGCGGGGGCACCCATTTGAACGGATTGTTGCCGTCGGGCCGCACCGTCGTGCGCAGCATCCGGTACTCGTTCCGGACCGAGGTGCGCTCCTGCATCAGATCGGCGATGCCGAGCACCGCCTGGCGATAGGTCGCGCCGAGTTGCTCCATGATCCGGGCCCGGTCCTCGCCGGCGAACGCGTTGGGCGACAGGCCCGCGCCGGCGCAGAAATGATCAAACAGGCTCGCATCGTCCGTGGTGGGCGGCACGGGCGCGGGCACTGTAGCGGATGAGGTCGGCGGGACAGGGACGGGCCGGGGAGGCGGCGCGGGCGCGGGTAGTGGCTCGGGCCGCTCGGGGATTTGCACCTGGATCGGGGGCGGGTCCGCCGCGTCGTCGGCCTCAACCTCGAGGTCGAGGGTCTCGACGTCGCGATCGGCGACGC
>CAXTRJ010000163.1:0-6519 GCA_964246585.1 uncultured Sphingomonas sp.
GTGCAGGGCTACGGCGCCCCGCGCATCACCTGGGCCAGGCCCGACGGCACCGGCAAGGCGGAGGCGCCAGGCGCGCCGTCGCTGGGGACGCTCAGCATGGCCGGCGCGGCCAAGCTGTTTGGCGACCGCTGGGCGGCGGTGGCCAAGGCGGCGCGGGGTGAGAACGCGCGGTTCACGCCGGTTCAGCTGCCCGGCACGCTGTCGGTCGCGACCAAGACGAGCTTCGCGCCGGCGGCGAGCAGCAACGTCATCGGCCTGATCCCGGGCAGCGACCCGGCGATCGGCAAGGAGGTGGTCGTGCTGTCGGCGCATCTCGACCATATCGGCGTCGGCAAGCCGGTCAACGGCGACGCGATCAACAACGGCGCGATGGACAACGCGATCGGCATCGCCAGCCTGATCGAGGAGGCCAAGCGCTTCCAGGCGAGCGGCAAGGCCCCGCGCCGCACGGTCATGTTCCTGGCGGTGACGGCGGAGGAGAAGGGGCTGATCGGCTCCGATTACTTCGCCAACCATCCGACGATGCCCCTCGCCGACATCGTCGCCGACGTGAACCTCGACATGCCGATCCTGACGTACAAGTTCGAGGATATGATCGTGTTCGGCGCCGAGCGGTCGACGCTGGGGCCGATCGTGCGCAAGGCGGTCGGCGCGCTGGGGGTCGGGCTCTCGCCCGACCCGATGCCGCAGGAGGGCATCTTCGTGCGCTCCGACCATTTCCGCTTCGTCCAGAAGGGCATCCCGTCGGTATTCCTATGGCCGGGTCAGAAGGGCGCGGGCAAGGCGGCGGTCGAGACCTTCATGTCGACGCACTACCACCGCCCATCGGACGAGGTGACGCTGCCGATCGACTGGAGCCAGGGCCCGCGCTTCGTCGGCGCCAATTACGCTATCGCGCGCGAGATCGCCGATGGCGACCAGCGGCCGGTATGGAACAAGGGCGATTACTTCGGGACGCTGTATAAGGGGCCGATGGCGGAGTGACCAAATCCTCCCCGAGACAAGTTCGGGGAGGATTGAAGTAGGGACGATCATGCGCGCACTCCTCCTACTCCTCGTCGCCGCGCCAGCGGCGGCTCAGACGTTGTCGCCCGAGGCCGCCGCGTTCCGGGCGCATGTCGCGGTGTTGGCGGCGGACGACATGCGCGGGCGCGAGGCGGGCACGGCGGATTACGACCGCGCCGCCGCCTATGTCGCCGACCAGTTCAAGGCGGCGGGGGTGGCGCCGGCGGGCGATGCCGACGGCTATGCGCAAATGGTGCCGATGGTGGCGGCGACGCCGGCGGGGCAGGGCAGCGTCGCGCTGGTCGGGGCCGACGGAGGGACGCGACCGCTCGCCTTTGCGGCCGATTACCTGCCCGCCGTCAGCCTGGCCAGCGCGGCGACGACGCTCGATACGTCGGTCGTGTTCGTCGGGTATGGCGTGGTCGACGCGGCGTCCGGTCGTGACGATTATCGCGGGATCGACGCGCGCGGCAAGGTCGTCGCGTTCTTCGCCGGCGCGCCCCGGTCGCTCCAGGGCGAGGTGCGGGCGCACCATGCACGCAACAAGGCCGCAGTCGCCGCCGAGCGCGGCGCGGTGGGGGTGATCACGTTGCCGACCGGGTCCGGCGTCGTCGCCGCGTCATGGGCGCGGGCGGTCGAGAATTGGACACTACCCGGATGAGTTGGGCCAACCCCGACGGCACCGGCTTCGTTCCCGGCGGCTCGGTGGCCGGCTTTGGGGTGAGCCGGGACGGGGCGGCGAAGCTGTTCGCAGGCGCCGCGACGACGTTCGACGCGCTGGCGAAGCGGGAGGCCGCGGGCGCGGCGATGCCGGCGTTCGCGCTGCCCGTTCGCGTCCAGGCGCGGTTCGCCAGCACGCTGAGGCCGGCGCGGAGCAGCAACGTCGTTGGCGTGATCGAGGGAAGCGACCCGCGTTTGCGCGATCAATATGTCGTGCTGTCGGCGCATCTCGATCATCTCGGCGTGACCAAGCCGGTGGGCGGCGACGCGATCAACAACGGCGCGCTCGACAACGCGTCGGGGGTGGCGACGCTGATCGAGGTCGCCAAGCAACTCGCGGGTGCGCGGCCGAAGCGATCGGTGCTGCTGGTGGCGACGACGGGCGAGGAGAAGGGGCTGGTCGGTGCGGATTATTTCGCCCGCCACCCGGTGCGCGCGATCGGCAGCATCGTCGCCAACGTCAATCTTGACATGCCGATCCTGACCTATCGCTTCACCGACCTGTTCGCCGCCGGGGCCGACCGGTCGACGCTGGGCGCGACCGCCAAGGCGGCGCTGGCGGGCATGGGGGTCGCGCTGGCGCCCGATCCCGACCCGAACGAGGCGCTGTTCACACGGTCGGACCATTACCGATTCGTCCAGCAGGGGGTGCCGGCGCTGTTTCTCAAGACCGGCTTCGCCAATGGCGGCGAGGCGGCGACGGCGGCGTTCCGGGGAACGCACTACCACCGACCGACCGACGACCTGTCGCGGCCGATCCTGTGGGAGGAGGGCGCGCGCTTCGTCGAGGCGAACGCGCGCATCGCCCGGGCGGTCGCCGACGCGCCGGAGCGGCCGGTGTGGCGCGCGGGCGACTTCTTTGGGACGCTGTACAAGGGCCCGATGGCGGCGAAGTGAGCCGGCTGCTGATCTTCGGCCTGGGCTACACGGCCGGGCGGATCGCCGACGCGGCGCGGGCGATGGGGTGGCGGGTCCGCGCCACGGGACGCGCGGGCGACCTCGCCTTTCACGATAGCGACGCGGTGACCGCCGAGATCGCGGCGGCGACGCATATCCTGTCGTCGGTGCCGCCGGTGGACGACGCCGACCCGGCGCTGGTCCGTTATGGCGGCGTGCTCGCGCGGTCGGGGGCGTGGCTCGGCTATCTGTCGTCGACTGGCGTCTATGGCGACGCGGGCGGCGGCTGGGTCGACGAGAGCGCGAGCGTCGCCGGGCGGCGGCCGGCGCGTAGCCGGGCGGACGGCGACTGGCTCCGGCTCGGCGCGCGCGCGTTCCGCTTGCCGGGAATCTACGGACCCGGGCGCTCGCCGCTCGACCGGGTGGCGGAGGGCAAGGCGCACCGCGTCGATCTGCCGGGCCAGGTGTTCAGCCGGGTGCATGTCGACGATATCGTCGCGGGCGTCCTCGCCGGGTTCGGCGCGCCGATGGGGGCGTACAACCTCGCCGACGACCAACCGTGCGACCAGAACGCGGTGGTGGCGTATGCCGCCGCGCTGCTCGGGTTGCCCGCGCCGTCGTTCGTCGACCTCGACACGCTGTCACCGATGGCGCGCGGCTTCTATGCCGAGAACCGGCGGGTGGCGAACGGCAAGGCCAGGCGCGTGCTAGGCTGGACGCCGCGCTACCCCGATTACCGCGCCGGCCTGCGCGCGGTGAGGGCGATGAGCAGCCCGATCCCGGTCAGCGCCGCCCCCGCGCCCGCCAGCGGCGACCAGCGATAGCCCTCGAACAAGGTCGACAGCAGCATCGCGATGACCGGCACGATCACGCTCGAATAGGCCGCCTTGGCCGGGCCGATGACGCGCAGCACGGTGAAATAGAGGGTGAAGGCGATCGCCGACGCGAACACGCCGAGATAGAGGATGCCGGCGACGTAGCCCCAGCGCCACTCGAACACCGGCGGCCCGGTCAGGCTCCACGCGAACCCCGCGTCGATGCCCGCGCCGATCAGCATTCCCGTCGCCAGCATCGGCGCCATCGGATAGGCGCGGGCCATGTTCGTCGCCTGCATGACGTTGCTGCACGAGGCGGCGAGGACGCCGAGCATCGTGAAGCCGATCCCGGTCAGCACCGCGGTCGCGCCATCGGGGCTGACCCGCGCCTCGTGGACGAACAGCAGCGCGACGCCGGCCATCGCCACCGCCGACCCGGCGACGAGCTGACGCCCCATGCGCTGCCCAAGGAAGATCCGGGCGAGAACGGCGTTGGGGACGAGCAGCATGGCGAACACCACCGCGACGAGGCCGGAGGTGATGAACATCTCCGCCCGGTAGACGAAATTGAAGTTGAGGCAGAACTGGAGGAGTCCCAGCAGCCCGGCGATGCGCCAGCCGCGCGCGTCCAGCGCGAACCGGTCGCCGCGCCACCACGCCCACGCGGCCATGATCAGCCCGGCGACGAGGAAACGGTAGGCGACCGACCAATTGGCCGGGACGACGCCCAGCTGATCGCTAATGACGATCCAGGTCGAGCCCCAGATCAGCGTGACGATCGCGAACGGGACGAGGATCGCGGCGCGGGTGGATTGCGGCGCCTCGCTCACAACGCCCGGATCGCGTCGGCGAGCGGGCGGAGGGCGTCGGCGCCCTGGTCCCACGACACCACCAGCCGCGCCTCGCCCGGGCCCCAATCGTAGAAGTCGAAGCCGCGCGCGCGGAGGGACGCGGCCTCTTCCGGGGCCACGCGGAGGAACACCTCGTTGGCCTCGACCGGATGGATCAGCCGCGCGCCCGCCGCCTCGGCCAGCATCGCCGCTCCGGCGTTCGCCGCGCGCGCATTGTCGAGCCACAGATCGTCCTCGACCATCGCGAGCACCTGCGCGGCGAGGAAGCGGCCCTTCGACAGGAGCAGCCCGGCGCGCTTGCGGCGATGGGGGGTGGCCGCCGCCAGTTCGGGACGGAAGAACACCAGCGCCTCCGCCGACATCGCGCCGTTCTTGACCAGGCCGAACGACAAGATGTCGACCCCGGCGCGCCAGGTGACCTCGGCCGGCGAGCAGCCCAGCGTCGCCACCGCGTTGGCGAATCGCGCCCCGTCCATATGGAAACCCCACGCGCGCGAGCGGGCGAGTTCCCCGATCGCGGCGACCTCGTCGGGAGAGTAGACGCGGCCATATTCGGTGGCGTTGGTGATCGAGACGGCGTGCGGCTGGACGCGGTGGACGTCGTTGGCGATCGAGTCGGCCAAATTGGTGATCGTGCCCGGCGTCAGCTTGGCGCCGTCACCGTCGGCGAGCATCAGCTTGGCGCCGTGGGTGTAGAATTCGGGCGCGCCGCCCTCGTCGTTCTGGATATGCGCGTCACGGTGGCAGACGACGCCGCCGTGCGGCGGGCACAAAGCGGTCAGCGCCAGGCAGTTGGCGGCGGTCCCGGTCGGCACCCACAGCGCGCGCACCTCCGTCTCGAACAGGTCGGACAGCCGCTGGTCGAGCTGGCGGCTGAGCGCGTCGCCGTCATAAGCGGTATCCTGACCATTGGCTGCGGCGATGGCGGCCATGACGCGCGGGTGCACGGGGGCGGCGTTGTCGGAAAAGAAGCGCATGGGCGGGGCCCTTGCGGTGGTGGGCGGTGAGGGTCAACCGCTCTTACAGCCACCCCGGCGAAGGCCGGGGCCCAGTCACGATGGTTGTCGCAAGGGACGCGTTCACGCTTGTAGCCGCACCGTGACTGGGCCCCGGCCTTCGCCGGGGTGGTAAGGTTACCGTTACTCCTCCCCGTCGAACTCCTCCGGCGGGCGGTCCCGGGCGTCGCGGGGCGGCGGGGGTAGCTCGTCCTCGCGGGGCGGCGGAATGAACTCGATCCCTTCCTCGACCGCGCGGCGGATCTCGCCGCCGAGTACGTCCAGCCCCTCGACTGCCTCCAGCAGCGGGTCGACCTCGTTGCCCGGTTCTTCGACGATCTCCTCGACCGGCGCCGCGCGGACCGCGCCGCCGACGCCGAGCGCCTCGCCCATGAAGCCGCGCCACAGCCGCGCGGGGACGCCGCCGCCCGACAGCCCGGGATTGGAGGTGTTGTCGTCGTTGCCGACCCAGACGCCGGTGACCAGGCCACCGGCGAAGCCGACGAACAGCGCATCGCGATTGTCCTGCGTCGTCCCCGTCTTGCCATAGGTCGCGACCGACAGCGCCGCCTCGCGCCCGGTGCCCTTTGCGGCGGCGTTGAGCAATTCGAGCATGTCGTCGTGGATCTCGCCGTCGAAGCCGCGGGTGCGGTCGGTGATCGATTGGTACCAGGCCTTGTCGCGCTCCTCCGACAGCCCGCGCGGGCGCACCGGATAACGCTCGTCGGCGATTGCGGCGTAGGCGGCGGTGAGTTCCAGCAACGACATGCTCGACGTGCCGAGGCCGATGGTGGCCTCGTTGGCGATCGGCGAGGTGACGCCCAGGTCGCGCGCCGCCTGGATGACGTTGCGTACGCCGACCTGCTGCGTGAGGCGCGCGGCGGCGACGTTGGACGACCAGGCGAACGCCGTGCGGAGCGTGATCGGCCCGCGATAGCGTCCGCCGTCGTTCCGGGGCTTCCACCCGGCGATGTCGACCGGCGTGTCGTCGATCATGCTGTCGGGGGTCAGTCCCGAGCGCAGCGCGGCGAGGTAGACGAACAGCTTGAAGGTCGATCCGGGCTGGCGCCGCGCCTGCGTCGCGCGGTTGAACGGGCTGACCTTGTAATCCTTGCCGCCGACCATGGCGACGACGCGGCCGTCTGGGCGCATCGCCACCAGCGCGACCTGCGCCTCGCGAAGCCCGGCGCGGCGCACCGCGCGCTCGGCGGCGCGTTGCAGCCGGCGGTCGAGCGT
>CAXTRJ010000164.1:0-6509 GCA_964246585.1 uncultured Sphingomonas sp.
GCCAAGGAAGCGTTGCGACAGCTCGGTCATCGTCTCGCCGGGGCGGGTGGTGTACGGGTAGCTTTGCGGGCCGAGCAGCTCGACGGGATCGCGCTCGATCGAGTCGCGCAACAGTTGCAGCGACGGGTTCATCGGATCGCGCTTCAACCCCGCCATAATCCGCTTGGTCGCCGCCGACCGGTCGCCGGCGTCGAGCAGCGCCAGCAGCGCGTCGATCTCGGTCGCGGAGGTGGCGACGGGCGCGGCGGCGCTGGGCGGCGCGGCCTTCGGGCCGTGCGAGCAGGCGGCGACGAGGATCGCGGCGCCGAATGCCGCTGCGCGGGAAACGCGGGAGATCATGCGGTAAGCCTTTCGGTGATGGATCGCGGCACGTGCCCTGGCCCAGGCGTCAGCAGGGTCGCGAGGCCATCGGTGTCGCGGACAAAGGAGACGAAGTCCGCGCCGACCAGCGGCGGGGAGAAGTAGTAGCCCTGGAAATGGGCGCAGCCGTGACGGCACAGCCAGTGATATTCCTCCGCGCGCTCGACCCCTTCGGCCAGCACGCGGATGCCGAGGCCCCGGCCGAGCGCGATGATGCTTTGGCAGATCGCCTGGCTATCGCGGCGGACATCGACCCCGGTGATGAACTCACGGTCGATCTTGATCTTGTCGAACGACAGCGTGCGAAGCGTGGCGAAGCTCGAATAGCCGGTACCGAAATCGTCGATCGCGATCCGCACGCCCAGCGCCCGGAGCGAGTCGAACAGCCGCCGGGCGCGGTCGCTGTCGCCGGTCGCGACGCCCTCGGTCAGCTCGATCTCGAGCGCGTCGGGGCCGAGCGAGTGGCGGGCCAGCGTCCGCTCGACCAGCGCGCCCATGTCGTCGCGCTCCAATTGGTGTCCCGACACGTTGACCGCGACGCGCAAGCCGGCCAGTCCCTGGACTTGCCAGCCGCGCGCCTCGCGAGTGGCGGCGTTAAGCGTCCACAGGCCGATCTCGTGGGCGAGGCCCATCGCCTCCATCACCGGCACGAAGCGCGACGGCGGCACCGCGCCGCGCGTCGGGTGCCGCCAGCGGATCAGCGCCTCGGCGCCGCACACCCGCCTGGCGCCGGCGTCGATCAGCGGCTGGAAGTGCATCTGGAACTCGCCGCGACCGATCGCCTGGCGCAGATCCTGCTCCAGCGCGTAGCGCTCGCCCGCCGCCGTCGCCGGATCGAGCAGCGGCGTCCCCGTCCCCTTCCCCGTCGTCGTCGCCGGCGTGCCGGGCGCCAGGGTGAACGACGCCAGCGTCCGCGCGAGCAGCGCCTGCGGGCTGGCGCCGTCGTCGGAGTACCGGCCAAGACGAACGCGGATTTCGGGCAGGATTTCGCGGGCGCCGTCGGGGATCGCGTCGCCGAGCGCATAGCCGATGGCGTCGAGTTGGGCGGTGGCCGCGTCGTCGCCGACCCCCGGCCCGAACCATAACGCCAAATGGGCGCGGTCGACGTGCGCGACCAGGCGGTCAGTCGGCAGCATCCGCGCCATCCGGTCGACGATCGCCAGCAACACGCGCTCGCCGAGCGCCGGGTCGAAGGCGCAGAGCCGGTCGAAGTCGATCAAGGCGACGACGCCCAGTACGCCGCGCCCGTCCTCGGTCATCCGCGCGAGGAGCGGCTCGCGCGTCGGCAGGCCGCTTACGGTGTGCCGCTGGTTGAGCCGTCGGTCGAGCGCGGCGAAGCTCGTCTCGACCCGCGCCACGCCGCTCGCCAGCCGGGCCTCGACGGCACCGCCGCCCTCGGTCGCGGTCAGCGATTCGAGCCGCGCGGCGAGTAGGCGAAGCCGGGCGTCGCGCCGGCGCGACCAGATGGCGAGCCAGGCGGCGGCGGCCATGGTGAAAGCGGCGAGGATGATCACGTCGCCCGACACAAAGTCGACGAGCCCGCGCCGCCGTTCGCCGGTGCGGCGACGGCCAAGCGATGCGGGTCTCGCGATCCTGGCTCCGGGCGGTCCATCCTTTAGGGGACCTACCCGCCAAGCCATACCGATCGGTTAAGACGGCGCGTCGTATCGATCGCACAGGCTCGGTTCACCTGAGTCCGTGCAGGGGAGCGCTGGGTGTGGGGGTATTGATGGGCGCATGGGTTCGCATGGCGGTGGCGGTCGCTTTGCTCTGGACTGTCGAGAGCGGCGCAGCCGCCGTGGCGCAAGACACGGGTTTGGGCATGGGCGTGGCCACCCCGCCTTCCCTGGCCGGCACCGTGCCGATGCAGACGCTGGCGGAGGCGCTGGCGCAGGATGCGGGCGAATACGCGTTCCGAACCGGCGTGGGCGTGGGCGAGGCGATGCGCCGGCTGCTCGCGCAGGAGGAGACGGTAGCGACCACCGACGCGCTAGCGGAACGCTACCGCGATCGCCTCGCCGGCATCTCGGTCGAGCATTTTCCCGATTACCGCATCGTCGTCCTCCTTACCGGCGTCGAGCCGGTCCCCGATCAGGTCGTCGTCGCCGGCGGCATGGACGTGCCGATCGTGTTCCGCACCGGCGCGGGCGCGACCGGCGCCGCGATGGTGGCGGCGATCACCGCGCACCAGGCGACGATCCGGGCGGCGTTGCGCCATCCGCCGGGGATGGGGGTCGACCCGCGCCTGGGCGCGCTGGTGGTCATGGTCCAGCCGGCCGACGCCGCCCTGCATGGCGTCGAGGCCCTCCAGGCCCGGTTCGCGGCGCTGACCGGCGTGCCGGTCCGGGTCAGGGTGCTGAACCGCGATGACATGAACGCGGCGGCGGCGGGCGGCTCGCGCGTCGTCGGGGTCAGCCCGGTCGACGGCCGCCGCTACGCCTGCACCACCGGCTTCGTCGTCACCGACGGCGCGCGGAGCGGGGTCGTCACCGCCGCGCATTGCCCGGACACGCTGACCTACTACGCCCCCGACCGCACGGCCGAGCCGCTCGGCTTCGTCGGGCAATGGGGCTGGGGTTTCCAGGACGTCCAGGTTCATGTCAGCGGCGGAACGCTGGCGCCATTGTTCTACGCCGACACGGACAAATCGGTCGCGCGCGCCGTCACCGGCCAGCGCCGTCGCGCCAGCACCCGGGCCGGCGACGTCGTCTGCCACCGGGGCGAGCGCACGGGCTATAGCTGCGCCGAGGTCGAGTTGGTCGACTTCGCGCCGTCGGGCGACCTGTGCGGCGGCGCGTGCAGCCCGACCTGGGTGACGGTCGCCGGCCCGGGGTGCAATGGCGGCGACAGCGGCGGGCCGGTGTTCAACGGCGGCACCGCTTTCGGAATCCTGAAGGGATCGAACTACCGCCCCGACGGGACGTGCGGCTTTTATTACTACATGTCGACCGACTATCTTCCAGCCGGCTGGTCGTTGGTCCACGACGAAGGAAGCGTGGAGACGAACGCGCGTTTCGGGCGGGAACGGGGATTCTAGGTCGCCGCGATCTCGATCACCCCGTCACCTCGAATGTCGCAAAGGCCAACGCCGCCCAAGTCGCCGCCGTGGCCCCGGCGATCAGGGCCGCGGCCACGACAGGCGGCCATTTTGTCGCGGGAGCCGCTTCGGGCGGCGGGGACGACGGTCCCACATCCGGTGACAAGGCGGCGACGTTGGTCGCCTGGAACGCGGCGGTGATCGCTCCGCGCGCCAGTGGCCGCAGGAACTCGCAGCCATAGCCGTGCTCGTCGCGCCAAACCGCGCGCGCCGGCGTGACGCCGACGCCGGCGATGCCGACCGCGATCACGCCGCCTTTGGCGAGGATCACGTCCGTCTCCAGCCGGCATCCCTCGCGCGTCAGGTCCAGGATCACGATGGCGCTGGCGTCGCCACCGTCTACGCGCAGCGTGCCGATCCGGCCAAGCGTCGGGCGGACGGGGGATCGGCGGTTCTCGGCCGGATGGTGGTGCTTCACGGCAAGCATGCGGGCGACTTCCAATGCGACGCGATCGGCTGCCCGCTAGCTTATCGGCGACCCGTTAACGGGCGGTTTCCTTGGCGGCGATGCTCGAAGCGACTCGGCCGATTTTTTGTCGACGCCACAAGAACACAATTCGTTTGCATTGAATTGGGAACCCATTCAAAACCCTCCTGTTTCAGATTGGCACAAAGTCGCGCGGCAATCACTAGACGCGACGGGAGAGGACTTTAATGATCGAGCCGAATGTCGCGGTTGCGTCTTGCGATTTGGTGCCCGCGTCTTCCGTAATCGGGTTCGCGGTGTCTCTAACCACGGGTGTGATGGTGTGGGCCGTCGTTCTTGCTTGCTTCTTCTAACCGACCAAGTAATCGGATCGGTTACTGTCATTGACTTCGTAAACGCGCGATGCCTTCCAGTGCCGACTGAATAATAATCGCTTTTACCCGTTTTCCGATCTCGTGTAGGCGGGATCGTGTTGCCATCGGGGGACTGGCATCGAGAAAGGGGAAAGGATGGACGATCGTGTCCGTGGGACCGCGCTCGACCGTGCTTTCGCGCACTCGAGGTCAAGGCGCTCGGCCGCGCATGCGGTGCGGGTCCGGTTGTGCATCGCGCTGCTGGTCGGGGACGCGATCGCCCTTTCCACCGCGATCCTGATGCCCATGGCGTTCGGCCACGGCCGATCGAGCTGGTACACGGTGCTGGTCGTGGCGGCGCCGATCTATTTCGGCACGGCGTTCAATTCCGGTGCCTATACGACATCGTCGCTACGTACGCCGGGCAAGGGCATGTCGGCCGCGCTGCGGTCGCTGTTGTTCACCTTTGGCGCGCTGTTCCTGATCTCCTATTTCCTCCGCGTGGAGCAGCGGCTGTCACGGCTGCTCCTGATCGCCACCATGGTCATGTCGACGACCTTGCTGGTGCTGATCCGCCAGATCGTCGCCCAGTATGTCAAGACGTGGGTCAAGGGGGCGATCTTTTCCGAGCTGTTCGTCCGGGACCAGACCGCCATCGATTGCCCGCCGGGGATGGTGTTGGTCGATGCGGAGCAGCACGGCCTGGCGCCCGACCTGCGCGACCCGATGATGATGGACAAGTTCGCCAGCCTGATCCGGGACGTCGACCGTGTCGTCATCGCCTGCCGACCCGGCGACAGGCGACGATGGGCGATGATGCTGAAGGGCGCCGATGTCGGCGGCGAAGTCCTGGCGAACGATTTCGACGCGGTCGGCGCGTTCGGGATCGGCGACGCCGGCGGGCACCTGACGCTGGTCGTCTCCACCGGCCAGCTCAGCCTGCAGCAGCGCATCATCAAGCGGTCGCTCGACCTGGCGCTGTCGGTCCCCGCGCTCCTCGCGATCGCGCCGGTGATGATCATGGTCGCGGTCGCCATCAAGCTGGACAGCCGTGGCCCGGTGTTCTTCCGGCAGCGCCGCGTCGGGCGGGCCAACGCGTTCTTCGAAATTCTGAAGTTCCGCAGCATGCACGTCGCGCAGAGCGATTCGGACGGGGCCGTGTCGACGCAGCGCGACGACGCGCGGATCACCCGCGTCGGGCGCTTCATCCGGCGGACCAGCGTCGACGAACTGCCGCAGCTGCTCAACGTCGTCTTCGGCTCGATGAGCCTGGTCGGCCCGCGCCCGCACGCGCTCGGCTCGCTCGCCGGCGAGCATCTGTTCTGGGACGTGGATGAGCGGTACTGGCATCGCCACGCCCTGAAACCCGGCATTACCGGGCTGGCCCAGGTGCGCGGGTTCCGCGGCGCCACGCATCACCGCGACGACCTGACCCGGCGGCTGCAGGCGGACCTCGAATATGTCGCCAACTGGTCGATCTGGCGCGATATCTCGATCCTGGCGTCGACCACCAAGGTGGTCGTGCACCACAACACCTATTGACCTCGCGCCGGCCAACGACGCCCGATCGCGGCGGGGAAGCGAGGAGTCGCCGGCGATGCGCGGCACGTCCCGACCGCGACTGATCGCCGTCGCGATCTTGCTGGTCCTGGCCGGCTTCGCCGCCCTCGCGGGACCGGCGTTCGGCCCGTCCGCGACGGGGAAAAGCGTCGGCTTCGGCCCGCCAAGAGCGGCCGCGACCGGCGAGGCCGAGACCATCGCGACATACCAGTGGAAAACGGTCGCGATTGGGGGCGGCGGCTTCATCACCGGCCTGTCGCACGACGGGTCGGGCAAGACGTTCGTCAGCCGCAGCGACGTCCACGGCGCCTATATTTGGGAGCCGTCGCGCGATCGGTGGGAGCAGCTGGTCCATGCCGCGGCCATGCCGCCCCGGGACCGACAACAGGACGGCATGAACGAGGGGGTGTACGAGATCGTCGTCGCGCCGTCCGATCCGCGCCGGCTGTACATGGCGATCAAGGGCACGGTGTTCCGCTCGACCGATCGCGGCGCGCGGTGGACGCGCGGCGCGCTGCCGGCGGCGCTCCGGTTCGACGCCAATAGCGAATTCCGCCTGTACGGCCCCTTCCTGGCGGTCGATCCGCGCGACCCCGACCTGGTCCTGTTCGGGACACCCGAGGACGGGCTGTGGCGCTCGATGGACGGCGGCCTCGCCTGGGCGCGGGTCGTGGGCCTGCCCGCCACCGCCGACCTCCGCCCGGCGCCGGGG
>CAXTRJ010000165.1:0-6472 GCA_964246585.1 uncultured Sphingomonas sp.
CCGACCTCCACCGCCGCGTCGCCCGCCTCGACGCGGCGCAGGAGGGCAGGATCGCCATGAGCCCGGCGCGGACGATGCAGGCGCGACTGGCGCTGGTGTTCTAAACACTCACCCCGCGCGCACCCCGATCCGCGCCCGCGCCGCGTCGTACTCGCGTTCCATGCGGTCGACCCGGTCGGCCACCGGCTCGACCGCGACCACCGCGCCGATGCCCTGGCCCGACCCCCAGATGTCGCGCCACGCCTTGGGCTTGCTCGAATTGCCGCCGCCGAAATCCATCGTCTTCAGGTCGCCTTCGGGCAAATTGTCCGGATCCATCCCCGCCGCCTCGATCGACTGGCGCAGGTAGTTGCCGTGGACGCCGGTGAACAGGTTCGAATAGACGATGTCCGCCGCGCGGCCGGCGACGATGCCGTCCTTGTAGCCCTGGTCGGCGTTGGCCTCGGTCGTGGCGATGAAGGGCGATCCGATATAGGCGAAATCGGCCCCCATCGCCTGTGCCGCCAGCACCGCGTCGCCGGTGGCGATCGACCCCGACAGCGCCAGCGGGCCGTCGAACCATTGCCGGATCTCGCTCACCAGCGCGAAGGGGGACAACCGACCGGCGTGGCCGCCCGCGCCGGCGGCGACCGCGATCAGCCCGTCCGCGCCCTTTTCCACCGCCTTGCGCGCGAAACGGTCGTCGATCACGTCGTGCAGCGTGATCCCACCCCAGCGGTGGACCGCGGTGTTCAGATCCTCGCGCGCGCCGAGCGACGTGATCACGATCGGCGCCTGCCACTTGGCGCAGATCGCGAGGTCCGCCTCCAGCCGATCGTTCGACTTGTGGACGATCTGGTTGACCGCGAACGGCGCCGCCGGCCGCTCGGGATGGTCGCGGTTGTGCGCGCTCAGCTCCTCGGTGATGCGGTGGAGCCACTCGTCGAGCATCGCCTGCGGCCGAGCGTTGAGCGCCGGGAACGAGCCGACGATCCCCGCCTTGCACTGCGCGATCACCAACTCGGGACCGGAGATGATGAACAACGGCGAGCCGATCACGGGCAGCCGGAGGCGGGACAGGATGGCGGGGACGGACATGGCGCGACCCTAACGCAAGCCGGTGCCCTGTCCAGCGACGCCGATTGCGTTCGCGTGGTGGTCGGCTAGGACACTCGCGATACCCCCGTTCGGAGTCGTCCATGAAGAAGTTCGCCCTGGCCCTGCTCGCGCTCACCGTCTCGGCCCCGGCGCTCGCCGCGGGTCAGCTGCCCCGGACGGTCGTCCCGGTCAGCTACGACATCACGGTGACGCCCGATGCCAAGGCGATGACGTTCACCGGCCGGGAGACGGTGACGGTCGACGTGCGCGAGGCGACCCGCACGATCACGCTCAACGCCGCGGACTTGGCAATCACGACCGTGACCTTCGACGGCCGCCCCGCGCCGTTCCAGCTGGTCCCCGCCGATCAGCGGCTGGTCATCACGCTGCCGACCGCCGCGACCACCGGCCAGCACAAGCTCGCCTTCGCCTGGACCGGCAAGATCAACCAGTCCGCCGCCGGGCTGTTCGCGATCGACTATACCAATGGCGACGGCAGCACGGCGCGGATGCTGGCGACACAGTTCGAGGCGCCCGACGCGCGCCGCTTCGCGCCGATGTGGGACGAGCCCGCGTTCAAGGCGAAGTTCACCCTGTCGGCGGTCGCCCCCGCCGGCCAGCTGGCCTATTCCAACATGCCCGTCACGCAGGTGACCAAGCAGGGCGACGGCTCCCAGCTCTACCGCTTCGGCCAGAGCCCGCTGATGTCGAGCTACCTGCTGTTCCTCGGCATGGGTGATGTCGAGCGCAAGACGGTGCAGGCCGGGCCGACCGAGATCGGCGTTATCACCCGGCGCGGCGTCGTCGACCAGGGTGACTATGCGCTGGCGGAGGCCAAGCGGCTGCTCGCCTATTACAACGACTATTTCGGCCAGCCTTATCCGCTGCCCAAGCTCGATATGATCGCTGGCCCCGGATCGTCGCAGTTCTTTGGCGCGATGGAGAATTGGGGCGCGATCTTCTACTTCGAGAACGAGCTGCTGTTCGATCCCAAGCGCACCACCGAAAGCGGTCGCCAGCGGATCTTCACCGTCGTCTCGCACGAGATCGCGCATCAGTGGTTCGGCAACCTCGTGACGATGAGCTGGTGGGACGACCTGTGGCTCAACGAGGGTTTCGCCTCGTGGATGGAGGGCAAGTCCTCGGCCGACCTCAACCCCGCCTGGGAGTCGGACGCCGCCGCCGTCGTCGGCTCGCGCGAGGCCGCGATGGGGATCGACGCCACCGCCGCGACACACCCGGTCATTCGCCGCATCAACAGCGTTGACGAAATCGGCGAGGCGTTCGACGGCATCACCTATTCCAAGGGCGAGGCGGTCATCGGCATGCTCGAATCGACGCTGGGCGAAGAGAAGTTCCGCGACGGGCTGCGCCGCTACATGGCGCGCTACAAATACGGCAACACCGTCACCGCGCAGCTGTGGGCCGAGCTCGCCGCCGCCTCGGGCACCCCCGTCACCGACATCGCCGACAGTTTCACGACGCAAGGCGGCGTGCCGCTGGTGACGATGACCGGCGCGCGCTGCGCCGGCGGCGCGACGACCGCGACGCTGACGCAAGGCCGCTACGGCCTCGACGCGCCGTCCAAGGCCGCGCAGACCTGGCGCGTGCCGCTGGTCGTGTCGACGCTGGACGGGGGCGAGACGCGCACCGTGGTCAGCGGCGCCGCCCCGGCCGAGGTTCGCGTGCCCGGCTGCGGCACGGTGATCCTCAACCGGGGCAAGGGCAGCTACACCCGCGTCATGTACGACGACGCCGGCCATGCCGCGATCGTCCGCGACTATGCGAAGCTGCCCCTGGCCGACCGGCTCGGCACGCTCGGCGACGATTTCACCCTGTCGGTCGCCGGCTACCAGGATCTGACCCGCTGGACCGCGCTGACCGACCGGATCGGCGACGACGCCGGCCCGCTGGAGATCAGCGCGCTGACCGGCCAGATGCGGACGCTCTCCGGCCTGTACCAGGGCACGCCGCTGGAGGAGCCGCTCCGCGCCCGCGCCATCGCGCGCCTGTCGCCGGCGCTGAAGCGGGTCGGCATGACCGCGCGGCCGGACGAATCGGTGCTCGTCGCCAACCTGCGCGAGACGCTGGTCGGGCGACTCGGCGCCTACGGCGATCCGATGGTCGCCGCCGAGGCGCGTCGCTACGCGGCGCTTCTCCGCACCGATCCGACGGCGGTGCCGCCGGCGATCCGTCAGCCGATCCTGTCGACCTACGCGATCAACGCGACGCCGGCCGAATGGGACGCGCTCCTCGCGTTGGCGAAGGCGGAGACCAGCCCGGTCGCCAAGAACCGCTTCGTCCAGCTGCTAGGCGCGTCGCGTGACGAGGCGGTCGCGGCCCGCGCGCTGGCGCTGTTGGAGACGGACCAGATCACCGCCCCGCAAAAGGCCGGACTCCTCCGCGCCGTCGCCAACGCGCATCCCGACCTGGCGTTCGACTGGGCCGTCGCCCACCGCCCGCTGGTTGAGGGCTTCCTCGAGGCGAGCACCCGCGCCGGCTTCATCGTCGAGCTCGCCGCCGGCTCGAACGACCCGGCGATGCCCGCCAAGGTCCAGGCCTACGCCACCGCGAGCGGCGCCACCCCCGACAGCGTCAAGCGCACCCTGTCGGCGATCGCCATCCGGCGCGAGGTCGCGACCCGGTTGCAGCCGGCGGTGGCTACTTGGGTCGGGCGGTGACGAGAGGCGCATTCCAGCGGATCGCTGACGACTTAGGTTATTGTAAAGTAACCCTGGCCTAACCGCTGCCCCGTGAAGCGCGACGACGGATCGGTCGTCGCGACGGGGTAGTGCGACCGATGCGATCAGATGATGTTTCCGCCGAGGACGGCGCCGCGCCGTCGCCGAGCGAGCGGGAGCAGGCGCGCCTCCTGGCGATCGCGGACTACGACATCGCGGACTCGGTCCCCGAGGCCGAGTTCGACCATATCGTCGCGCTCGCCGCCGCCACGTTCGACGTACCCGCCGCGATGCTTTCGGTGGTCGCCGGCGACACGCAATTCTTCAAGGCGCGCGTCGGCCTGGACGCCGCCTCGATCGATCCCGAGATATCGTTCTGCGTCCACGCGCTCGACCGCACCGACCCGCTGGTCGTCGAGGACGCGGCGGCCGACCCGCGCTTCGCCTGCAATCCGCTGGTCGTCGGCGAGCCGCGTGTCCGGTTCTACGCCGGGATGCCGCTGCGGGTCGCGTCGGGCCACGCGATCGGCACATTGTGCATCATCGATTCGACGCCGCGGACGTTCGACGATCGCCAGCGCGCATTGCTGGCGAGCCTCGCCCGGATCGTCGTCGACCGCATCGAACTTCGGCGCAGCGAGCGCAAGCGACGTGGGCAGGAGGGCCGGCTCGCCCACCTGGCGCATTTCGACCAGCTGACCGGCCTGCCCAACCGGGCGCACTTCCACGACCGCGCGGAACAGGTGCTCGCCGGCGGCAGCGCGGTGTCCGTGCTGCTGCTCGACCTTGACGGCTTCAAGGACGTCAACGACGTCTTCGGCCACGCCACCGGCGACCGGTTGCTCACCGCCGTCGGCCAGCGGTTGCGCAAGCTGCTCGGCCCCGACCATGTCCTGGCGCGTCTCGGCGGCGACGAGTTCGCCGTCCTGCTGCCCGGCATCGGCGACCCGCGCGAGGCGTATCGCTGCGCCGATCGGCTGCGCACCAGCTTTCGCGACGGCTTCGACGTCGACGACCAGGAACTGCGCCTCGACACCTGCATCGGCTTGGCGATCGCGCCCTATCACGGCGACACGATCGACACGCTGCTGTGCCATGCCGACCTGGCGCTGTACCGCGCCAAGGAGCGTGGCGGCGGTTCGATCGGCTATTACGAACCGCACCTCCGGCACAAGGTGGAGAGCCGCCAGTCGCTTCAGTTCGAACTCCGCCGCGCCTATGAGGAGGGCGAGTTCGAGCTGGTCTACCAGCCCCAGGTCGGCCTGTCGGACGAGCGGATCGTCGGGGCGGAGGCGCTGCTACGCTGGCGCCATCCGGTCCACGGCCTGCTGTCGCCGGCGCAGTTCCTGCCCGTGCTCGAACTGATGCCGCTGTCGGCCAAGGTTGGCGACTGGGTGCTCGGCGCCGCGACCGCGCAAGCGGCGGCGTGGGCCGACGCCGGCCATCCCATCCGCGTCGGCATCAACCTGTCCGCCGCGCAGTTCCTGTCGGGCTCGTTGCCCGATCAGGTCGCGGCGGAACTGGCTCGCCACCGCGTCGCGCCGCACCTGATCGAGTTCGAGATGACGGAAACCGTCGCGGTCAAGAATGTCCAGGCGGTGGCGACCTTGCTCACCGCCGTGCGCGACCAGGGCGTCGGGATCGCGCTCGACGATTTCGGCACCGGCTACGCGTCGCTCAGCTTGCTCAAGCAGTTACCCGTCAGCCGATTGAAGATCGACCGCGGCTTCACGCGCGCGCTGGGGGTGGAGCCTAGGGACGCGGCGGTGGTCGACGCGATCCTCCGCCTCGGCCGGGCGTTCGACCTAGCGGTCGTCGCGGAAGGGATCGAAAACCCGGCCCAGGCACGGTGGCTTCGCGACGCAGGCTGCGGCGAGGGGCAGGGCTACCTGTTCGGCCGGCCGGTGGTCGCCGACGACTTGCTACCGGACTTGCGCCAAGGACAGGCGTGACTGGCGCGGAGACGTAAAAGGGGCGGGCCAAGCGCCTGCCGATCCACCGAACCATCTCGCCGCCGGGTAAGTCCGGGGGCGATCCTGTCCGACATCGTCATGAGTGGCTGGTACTCGGTTGATCAGCTCGGTCGCCAGCAGCGACGCCTCATTCTCAAGCATCACCGCCCATAGATGCGATCCAGCACCCCCGCCACCGCGACCAGTTGCTCCGCCGCCGAATCGAACCGCTCTCCCGCCGCCAGCCGCGTCGCCCAGTCGGCGGCCGCGCGCGCGCCCCAATCGTCGGGCGGGGTCGCCAGCACCTCGCTCGCGGTGCCGTCGAACCGTTCGGCGGTGAAATCGTAGAACGAGCCGCCGACGTTGCGCAGCGCCGCGCCGCCCGCGGTGCCATAGAAGGCGGCGGCGATCTCCGCGTCGCGACCGGCGTGCAAGCGCCACGAGCAGGCCAGGCGGACAACCGTGCCCGTCGCCAGCGTGAAGCTCGCCGACGCGTAATCCTCGACCTCGTCCGATGTCGGCGACAGCGGTTGGCCGCCGGCGAACAGCCGCGCCGAGACCTCGCCCGTGACGGCGGGAAAACCCAGCGCCCACAGCGCCAGGTCGACCAAGTGGACGCCCAAATCCATGACGCACCCGCCGCCCGACCGGGCCCGGTCATAGAACCACGGCTTGTCCGGCCCGTAGGCGTTGTGGAAAATGAGGTCGACCGCGAACACCCGCCCAAGCTCGCCCGACCGCACCAGTTCGGCGATTGCCGCC
>CAXTRJ010000166.1:0-6451 GCA_964246585.1 uncultured Sphingomonas sp.
ACATCGGCTGCGCCTCCGCCCGTGACCACGAGCCCCGGCTCGACCACCAGCCGAAGCCGCGCCGCCGCCCAGCGTTGCGCGGCCGCCGTCTCCGCCTCGCTCACCGCCACTCCCGTCGCGTCGCGGCGGGACAGGACGTCAAAGGTCAGCGGCGACACCCGCTGCGTCTGCAGCGAATCGCACGCGGTCGGTGGCGGGTTGGGGCCGACCGGCTCGATCCACGACGCCTCCAGCGACCGGCGCATGTCGTCCCAGCCCTCCGGCTCGACGACGGTGATCGCCACCCCGGGCAGCGCCAGCGCGATCCCCGCCGCGAGGCCGCCACCGCCACAGGGAACGACGACCCGCGTCGGCGCGCCCAGCCCCGCCGCCTCCATCTGCGTCGCTGCCTCCACCCCGGCCGACCCCTGCCCCTCGATGATCCAGGCGTCGTCGAAGCTCGGCACCAGCGCCGCGCCGCGCGCTTCGGCCAGCGCGCCGGCGATCAGCTCGCGGCTCTCGGTCGCCCGGTCGTAGCCGACCACCTCGGCCCCCAGCGCCAGCGTCGCGTCGCGCTTGGCCCGGGGCGCGTCCGACGGCATGACGATCGTCGCGGCGATGCCGAGCCGCCGGGCCGCCCAGGCCACCCCTTGCGCGTGGTTGCCCGACGAGAAGGCGACCACTCCGCGCCGCTTCGCCGCGTCGTCGAGCGCGGTCAACCGGTGCCATGCGCCGCGTATCTTGAAGGCGCCCACCGGCTGCAGCGATTCGGCCTTGAACGCGACGGTCACGCCGTTGATCTCGCTCGTGAAAAGCGGCGTCGGCGGCAGGATGCGGGCGACCTTGGCGGCCGCGTCGCGCACTCCGGCCCGCGTGGGTTGTCGCACGATCGTCACAAATGCTCCTTTGACCCCAATCGCCCATTTACATGGGGGGCAAGCGACCCTATTTCGCGCTTCCGCTGCCCCATGGGACTTCCAACCGCAAGGCAGCTTTTTCGACTTGTCTCACGACATTGGAGGTCCCTTGAATTGCACAAGCATCATAACGCGCTGGGGCTAGCGACCGCCCATTCGACCGCCACCGACCCGTCCGTCGCTGGGGGCCTCGACATCGCCAAGCGCGCGCCGGTGCAGCCGGTGACGCTCGTTCGTCCGCACGCCGCCGCGCGCGCGGCCCGGTTCTTCGTGGAGAAGTTCCCGGGTCGTTCGATGTACGCGGTCAAGGCGAACCCGTCGCCCGAACTGCTGCGGATCCTGTGGGACAGCGGCATCACGCACTACGACGTCGCCTCGATCGCCGAGGTGCGTCTCGTCGCGCGGACGCTGCCGGGCGCGACCCTGTGCTTCATGCACCCGGTCAAGGCCGAGGAAGCGATCCACGAGGCGTACTTCACTCACGGCGTCCGGGTGTTCAGCCTCGACTCGCTTGAGGAGCTGGACAAGATCGTCCGCGCCACCCGCGAGGCGAGCGACCTGACGCTGTGCGTCCGGCTGCGCGTGTCGTCCGAGCATTCGAAGCTGAGTCTCGCGTCGAAGTTCGGCGCGGCCCCGCATGAGGCGAAAGACCTGCTGTTCGCCGCGCGCCAGGCGGCGGACGCGCTCGGCATCTGCTTTCATGTCGGCAGCCAGGCGATGACGCCCGAGGCCTATGCGCAGGCGATGGAGCGCGTCCGCGCCGCCATCGTCGAGGCGGCGGTGACGGTCGACGTCGTCGACGTCGGCGGCGGCTTCCCGTCGAGCTATCCGGGCATGGAGCCGCCGCCGCTCGAGCGCTATTTCGAGGTGATCGGCCGCGCTTTCGAGAGCCTGCCGGTCAGCTACTCGTCCGAACTGTGGTGCGAGCCCGGCCGGGCGCTATGCGCGGAATATGCGTCGGTGGTCGTCCGCGTCGAGAAGCGGCGCGGCGACGAACTGTATATCAACGACGGCGCGTACGGCGCGCTGTTCGACGCGGCGCATATCGGCTGGCGCTTCCCCGTCACGCTGCTGCGCGAGACGGAGAGCCGGGCGCGGGACGTCGCGTTCAGCTTCTACGGCCCGACCTGCGACGACCTCGACCACATGGCCGGGCCGTTCGAGTTGCCCGCCGACATCCAGGCGGGCGACTATATCGAGATCGGCATGCTCGGCGCCTATGGCTCGGCGATGCGCACCGCGTTCAACGGCTTCGGCTCGGACGAGACGGTGATCGTTGGCGACGAGCCGATGGCGACGCTCTACGCCGACGAGGAACGTCGGGTCGTGTCGAACGTCGTCACGCTGTAACGCGAACACGTCACTTCTTCACCCGTCACCCCAGCGAAGGCTGGGGTCTCTTGGTTCGGACCGGGTACGTCCTCGGCCAGAGACCCCGGCCTGCGCTGGGGTGACGGGCAATATCGCACGAAGGTATCAATGATGACCGTTCACCCCGACGCGCCGATCAACGACACGCGCAAGGCCGAGTTGCTCAGCAAGACGGTCGAGCATATCGACATCCGCACGTTCGACGCGCGGCCGATCATCGAATCGATGGGTAAGATGAGCTTCACCAGCCGCGATCTCGCGCGCGCGACGGGCATCTACAATCAGATGCTGGCCGATCCCGATTGCTCGATCTTCCTCGTCGTCGCCGGCTCGACCTCGGCCGCGGGGTGCATGGACCTGTACGCCGAGCTGCTCCGGTCGAACATGATCGACGGCGTCGTCGCCACGGGCGCGACGATCGTCGACATGGACTTCTTCGAAGGCCTTGGCCACAAGCACTACCAAGCGCTTGAGATCCCCGACGATAACGTCCTGCGCTCGCTTTATATCGATCGCATCTACGACACCTATATCGACGAGGAGCAGCTTCAGGACTGCGACCACACGATCTTCGAGATCTGCGAGAAGCTGGAGCCCAAGGCCTATTCCAGCCGCGCCTTCATCCGCGAGATGGGCAAGTATCTCGTCGAGCACGGCAAGAAGGAGAACAGCCTGGTCAAGCTCGCGTACGAGCATGACGTGCCGATCTTCTGCCCGGCGTTCGTGGACAGCTCGGCCGGGTTCGGGCTGGTCAAGCACCAGGTCGAGCGCGCCAAGGCGGGCAAGCCGTATCTGATGATCGATGCGGTGGCGGACTTCCGCGAGCTGACCGACATCAAGATCAAGGCGGGCACCACCGGGCTGCTGATGATCGGCGGCGGCGTGCCGAAAAACTTCATCCAGGACACGGTAGTCTGCGCCGAAATTCTGGGTCACGACGATGTCGAGATGCACAAATACGCGGTGCAGATCACCGTCGCCGATGTCCGCGACGGCGCCTGCTCGTCCTCGACGCTGAAGGAGGCGGCGAGTTGGGGCAAGGTCGACACCACGCTCGAGCAGATGGTCTTCGCCGAGGCCGGATCGGTGATGCCGCTGCTGGCGTCCGACGCCTATCACCGTGGGTTGTGGAAGGACCGCGTCAAGCGCAGCTGGGGCGCGACGTTCGACTGATGGCCAAGGAAGTATTCGAGCGCCACCGCCAAGCGTGGACGCAGGACGAGATCCAGAAGCTCCACCTGCTCGCGAAAAAGGACATGTCGCTGAAGGCGATCGCTAAGGCGCTGACCCGCAGCGAGGAGTCGACCAAGGACCGCGCCAAGGCCGACGGGCTGACCATCGCCAAGCTGCGCTGACCCCGGTCAGCGACCAACGAACAGGAACCCGGTCGCGGCCATGATGCAGCCGAACGCGGCGAGGTGGCGCCAGTGGAGCGGCTCGTCCAGCACGGCGACCATGAACACGCCAAAGACGATCAGCGCGATCGCTTCCTGCGCGATCTTGAGTTGGCCGGGGCTCCAGCCGCTGGCGTAGCCGATCCGGTTCGCGGGGACGGCCAGGCAATATTCGAAGAACGCGATCCCCCAGCTGATCATGACGACAAGCGCGATCGGCTTGGCCATGCCGCCCTTCAGGTGCCAATACCACGCCACCGTCATGAACAGGTTCGAGAGCAGGAGCAGGGCGACCGTCTTCATGCCGGTCGCCCATGGCAGCACCGCTTGTCCGGTGCCAGTGGTGGTTTCAGCCGAACAGGCGCTTGACGCTGCGCTCCAGCATCAGGAGCTGCCACAGCGTTCGGCCATGTTCGGCGCGGCCGGTGCGATGATCCTCGGCGAGGCGGGCGATCTCGGGCATGGCGAACCAGCCGGTGTCGCCTAGCGTCCGCGACCGGGCGAGGCCGGCGGCTTCACTGGCCAAGTCGCCGCGAAACCAAGCGCTGATCGGGGTGACGAAGCCCATTTTCGGACGGTACAGGATGTCGCGCGGCAAGTAGCGCTCCATCGCCTTTTTCATCAACCACTTGCCCTCGCCCCTTCGCAAGCGGAGCGAGGTCGGCAGCGTCGCGGCGAACTCGATCAAGCGGTGATCGAGCAACGGCTCGCGCGCTTCGAGCGACACCGCCATGCTGGTGCGGTCGACCTTGGTCAGAATGTCGCCGGTCAGCCAGATCTTGAGGTCGGCATATTGCGCGCGGTCGAGCGCGTCGCGCGCCGGCGCGCCCCGCATCGCGGCGACATAGCGGTCCTCGGCCCGGTGCCCGGCCAGCCCGCGTCGCGCCTCGTCCGAAAACAGCCGCGCGCGAAGAACCGGCGTCGTCACCCCGACGGAACGCGCATAGGCCTCCGCGCCGTCGTCGGCGAGCGCGAGCAAGGTCGTCTTGGCCCGCAGCGGACGCGGCGCCCAGTCCGCCTTGGGAAACCAGCGGCCGAGCGTCCCGAAAACACGCCGGCGCAGGTGGGCGGGGATCAGTCCCCGAACCCGCTCCTCGGCCGCCTGAAAACGGTAGCGACGATAGCCAGCCAGCGCCTCGTCGGCCCCGTCGCCCGACAACGCGACCGTCACCGTCTCGCGCGCCAGTTCGCACACCCGGTAGGTGGCGAGCGCGGAGGCATCGGCGAACGGTTCGTCGAAGGCGTGCGACAGCGTGTCGATCAGCGTGAAGTCGTCGGCGACGACCACTCGTTCGCGGTGGTCGGTGGCGAAGCGGCTGGCGACCGCGTCGGCATGGGCGCGCTCGTCATGGCTCGCCTCGGCGAACCCGATCGTGCAAGTGCGAACCGCCTTCGAGCTGGCCTCCGCCATCAGCGCGACAACCGCCGAGCTGTCGACGCCGCCCGACAGGAACGCGCCCAGCGGCACATCGGCGACCATCCGGCTACGGACGCCGTCGCGCATCCGGGCGGTCAACTCATCGGCCAGCGTCGCCGCCGAGCCGGTCGCGCGGGTGGTGAAATCGACGTCCCACCACTGCCGGGGCTGGGGCGCCGGCTTGCCCCGCTCGACCAGCAGGAAGTGCCCGGCGGCGAGCTTGCGCACCCCAGCCACCAAACACGCATCGTCGGGCACGTAGCCATAGGCGAAATAATCCTCGACCGCGCGGACGTCGGGCGTCCGCCGGACCAGCGGGTGGGCCAGCAACCCCTTCAACTCGGACGCGAAGGCGAGCGCGCCGTCGGAGAGCTCGACATAATGAAGCGGCTTCACCCCCAGCCGGTCGCGGGCGAGGAACAGGCATTGCCGCCCGGCGTCGTGGATGGCGAAGGCGAACATGCCGTTCAGCCGTTCCAGCATCGCCGGTCCCCAGGCGCGCCAACCGTGGATCAGCACCTCGGTATCACCGCCCGTGCGGAACCGCGCGCCCTTCGCCTCCAGCTCGGCGCGGAGCTCGGCGAAGTTGTAAATCTCACCGTTGTAGGTGACGACGACCTCGCCGTCGGCGCTCGCCATCGGCTGAGGCGAGCCGGCGAGGTCGATGATCGACAGGCGACGGTGTCCCAGCCCGACCCCCGGCGCGGTCCACACCCCGTCGCCGTCCGGGCCGCGATGCGCCTGCGCGTCGGTCATCAGCCGAATGCGCGCCGGGTCGACCGGCTTGGGCGTCGCGGGGTAATACAGGCCGGCGATGCCGCACATCAGCGCGCGCCCGAGACGCGGTCCGCCAAGCGATCGAGCGGGCCGAGGCTCGCGAGGAATCGAGCGATGGCGGCCGGGTCGCGTCCCTCGCTCGACAGATGGATCGCGACGGCGCGTTGCCGACCGCCGAGCAGGCGGGCGCGGAGCGTCTCCAGTTTCACGCGGGCGTCGTCGGCGGTAAGCACATCGCCGACCCGGTACCAGCTGTGGACGCTTCGTTCCACCGGTCCCAGCGCGGTGATGCGGACCCCCCTGCCCCCCGCCAGCGGCGGCAGGTCGGCGACGCGGACCCAGGCATCGGCCTCGCGCAGCACGCCGGTGCCGAACGAGACCAGCTCCCGCCCCTCGCGCTGCTCGGCGAACACGGCGACCGCGAGGTCGACCGCGCCGCCGCGATCGTCGACATAGCGGCCGAGGAGAAAATGGTCGGCACCGGGGTGATAAGGCGACCACGGCGCGCGCGCGCTGAGCGGCGCGCGGCGCCATCCGGCCACGTCGGGCAGCGCGATCCGGTCGGGCAGCGGTGTCGCGCTGGCCGAGACCGCGGC
>CAXTRJ010000167.1:0-6430 GCA_964246585.1 uncultured Sphingomonas sp.
GATGAGGAGCGGCCACGACCACCAGGACGACTGGTAACCGTGCGGCGGCAACACCTGCGTCTGCCGCGCCCACATCTCCGCCTGGAACGGGAGAAACGTCGCCAGCGTCAGCGGATCGCGCCCGTAGAAGAAGGCGGGGAGAAATGTCAGCGCATACGCCAATGCCGCCACCGCCCCGAGCGCGGCGAGGGCGGGCACCGCCGCCAGCCCCGGCCAGTGCGGCTGCCCCGCCCCGGAAAGCGCGCCGACGATCGGCTTGCCCGACGCCCGCGCGTCGCGCAGCCGCAGGACCAGGAAGCCGAGCCCGGCGAAAGCCAGATAGGGCAGCGCCGCCCATTTCGTGCCCGTCGCCAGCCCCAGCAGCGCGCCCCCGGCCAGCCAGCGCCGCCAAGTCGATCGCGCGTCCGCCGCGCGCGCCGCCCATAACAGCATCGCCAGCCCCGCGACGACGAACGCCGCCATGAAACCGTCGAGCATCCCGATCCGCGCCTGGATGAACAAGGTGAAGTTGAGCACGGCCAGCGCCGCCGCCAGCACCGCCGTCCGCACCCGCCCGAACAGCATCCAGGCGATGGCGTAGATCGCCAGGACGGTCGCCGTCCCCGCCACCGTCGACATCGCGCGCCAGCCCAGGCTGTTATCGCCGAACAGGGCGATGCCGAGCGCGATCAGGAGCTTGCCGAGGAGCGGATGCTCGGTATTGACCGGTCCCTCCAGCGCCAGCAGCACGCGCGCGGCGGGGACGTAGTGTACTTCGTCGAACACCAGCTTGTGCGGCACGGCGACGCGGAACGTGAACAGCGCTTGCGCGGCGAGGCCGATCAGCAGCGGGGCGAGGAGGGGACGGCGAAGCACGATCGCGCGATGCCGCGCTTCCCCGGCGCCCGCAAGGGCGACAACAGGGTTGGCAGCGACGCCACCACCCGGCAAAGCGACCGCGATGAAGCGCAAGGCCGGCCAGAACCCCTCGATCACCCGCCATTGGCGTCCCGCGACGCTGGCGGTGCGCGGCGGCACCGCGCGCTCTGAATATGGCGAGACGTCGGAGGCGTTGTTTCTGACGTCAGGCTACGCCTACGACCGCGCCGCCGACGCCGCCGCGCGCTTCGCCGGCGAGCAGACTGGGATGACCTACAGCCGGCTGCAGAACCCGACGGTCGAGATGCTCGAACAGCGTATCGCCTTGCTGGAGGGGGCCGAGGCATGCCGCGCCACCGCCACCGGCATGGCGGCGATGACCGCCGTGCTGCTCTGCCAGCTCCAGGCGGGCGACCATGTCGTCGCCGGCCGCGCCGCGTTCGGATCGTGCCGCTGGCTGACCGACACGCTGTTGCCGAAGTTCGGCATCGCCACGACGGTCGTCGACGCGCGCGATCCGCAACGGTTCCAGGACGCGGTCCGCCCCGAAACCAAGGTCTTCTTCTTCGAGACCCCGGCGAATCCGACGATGGACATCGTCGACCTGCGCGCCGTCACCGGCATCGCCCGCGATCGCGGCATCACCTCGGTGGTCGACAACGCCTTCGCCACCCCCGCGCTGCAGCGGCCGATGGAATGGGGCGCCGACGTCACCGCCTATTCGGCGACCAAGATGATGGACGGGCAGGGCCGTGTCCTCGCCGGCGCGATCTGCGGTACGAGTAAGTTCATCATCGACACGCTGCTGCCGTTCCATCGCAACACCGGCCCGACGCTCAGCGCGTTCAACGCCTGGGTCGTGCTGAAGGGGCTGGAGACGCTCGACCTGCGTATCCGTCGCCAGTCGGACAACGCGCTCGCGGTCGGCCGCTTCCTGGAAGCGCGCGTGCCCCGCATCCTCCATCCCGGCCTGCCCAGCCATCCGCAGCACGACCTCGCGATGCGCCAGATGGACGCGTGCGGCCCGATCTTCGCCTTCGAGGTCGAGGACCGCACCCAGGCGCACGCGCTGCTCGACGCGCTGGAGCTGGTCGACATCTCGAACAATATCGGCGACTCGCGCTCGCTGATGACGCATCCCGCCTCCACCACCCACGCCAGCGTCGCCGAGGAGAAGCGCCGCGAGATGGGCGTGACCGAGGGCATGCTCCGCCTCAACGTCGGCCTGGAGGATCCAGCCGACGTCATCGACGACCTCGACCGCGCGCTAACGGCGGCCGGCCTGTGAAGGCGCTTTTCCCGCATCACGCGACGACCGGCGGCGTCACCGTGCGCGTGTCGGTCAGCTTCTTGCCCGAGCAATCCGAGCCGCGACGCGGCCGCTGGTTTTGGGCCTATCACATCCGCATCGAGAACGAGGGCGAGCGCCCGGTGCAACTGCTCACCCGCCACTGGGTCATCACCGACGGTCGCGGCGCGCGCCACACCGTCGAGGGCGAGGGCGTCGTCGGCGAACAGCCGCTGATCAAACCCGGCGGCAGTTTCGATTATGTCTCCGGCTGCCCACTGGCGACCCCGACCGGCGCGATGCAGGGCAGCTATCAGATGGTCGGCGCCGACGGCGAGGCGTTCGATGTCGCCATTCCCCGCTTCCAGCTGGTCGCGCCGGCGGTGGCGCGGTAGCGTGAAGCGGACGCATCTTCCCCTGAACGGCTTGCGCGTGCTCGACGCCGCCGCGCGGCATTTGTCGTTCACCCGCGCCGCCGACGAGCTGGCGGTGACCCCGGCGGCGGTCGGCCAGCAGATCCGCGCGCTGGAGGACACGCTCGGCGTCGTCCTGTTCCGCCGTACCACTCGCGGGCTGGAACTGACGCCCGAGGCCGAAGCCGGGCTCGGCGCGCTACGCCACGGCTTTCTCGAGTTCGAGGAAGCGGTGCGCGCGATGCAGGCGGGTCAGTCATCCAAGTCGCTGACGATCGCCGCGCCGCGCGACCTGACCGACAAATGGCTGATGCCGCGCCTGGCCGCCGTCGCGCGGGCCGATGGCGAGCTCCGCTTCGTCCTGCTCTCCGCCGATGAGGGCGTCGACTTTACCCAGGCGAACCTCGATCTCGCGATACGCTGGGGCGAGGGGCCGGGCGAGCATGAGGGCGAGGCGATCGAATCGGAGGGCATGGTGACCGTCGCCGCCACCGACGGCGCGACCACGCCGATTGCCTGGCCCGGCTGCCGCGCCGAGGACGAGGGCGCCCCCGTCCGCGTCGCCGACGCCGGCTTAGCCATCGACGCGGCGGCGGCCGGCTTTGGGCGCGCGACGGTGTCCGAACTGCTCGCCGCCGCCGACCTCGCCGCCGGGCGTGTCGTCCTTGTCGACGGGCCGATGCCTTCGCGACTCGGCTATTGGCTGGTCGCGCCGCTGCCGCAATGGCGTCAGAAGAAGGTCCGCGCGCTGATCGACGCCCTCACCGCGTGAGCGGTACACTAATGGCTTCGGCGTGACCGACACGCCGGTGATCGAGACGGCGCGGCTGCGCCTGCGCCCGCTCGTCGTCGACGACGCCGCCGCGCTCCACCCGACGCTGGCCGATCCGCGAGCCATGACCTGGTGGTCGCGCCCGCCGCTCGTGTCGCTGGAGGAGACGCGCGACTATCTCGCGACCGGCGCGATGACCGAGTGGCGCGCCTGGGCGATCACCCGCGCCGACGACGATGCCGCGATCGGCTGGGTGTCGGCCGGCGAGAAGCGCCAGGGCGGAGTAAGCGAGATCGGCTACCTCCTCGCCCGCGAGCATTGGGGCCAGGGCCTCGCGACCGAGGCGGTCACCGCCGTCATCGACCGGCTGTTCGCCGAAGGCCAGCGCCGCGTCTTCGCCGACACCGACCCCGACAACGCCGCCTCGATCGCCCTGCTTGAGCGGCTCGGCTTCCGTCGCGAGGGACTGCTCCGGGCGGAGTGGGAGACGCATATCGGGGTGCGCGACAGCCTTATCCTGGGGCTGTTGCGGGCGGAATGGCGGCCGCTTACCGCCCCGCCGCCAGCGCCAGCGCCCGGTTCATCAACCCGGTGAACCGAAGCGCCTCCACGTCGATATCGCTCCGGTGCCAGTTCCCGGTCACCGCGAACCACCGACCGCCCTTGTCACGCACGAGGTAGTTGAGCGTCATCACCCCCGGCTCCGACCCGCCCTTATAGCCGACATAGGCGAAACGGGCCGCCGTCGCCGGATCGGTGCCGGGGTTGATCGCCATGATCGCCCGCGCCGTGTCGTCGCCGCTTACCCGCAGCCAGTCGAGCGTCCGCGCCATGTCGAGGGGACTGGCGAACCATTCCACCGTGTCGATCGACGCCGGCTTGCCCGCGAACACCGAGGGGTCGAGCGGCGACGCGGTGATCGCCGCGGCGTTGGCGGCGAGCAGTCGCGTCCGCGCCGCCGGCGTCGTCGCCCGGCCCCAGGCGGCGGCCATCGCGGGATCGGCTTTCACCGCGATCAACTCGCGCGTCGTCACCACCGGCAGCGTCGCCGCCGGCGTCGCCACGCCCACCCGCGCCACCACCGCGTCGATCTCGGCACGGCCCAGCGCCGTCATCAGCGTGTCGGTCGCCGAATTGTCGCTGGTCGAGATCATCATCGCCGCCAATGTGTGCAGCGTCACCGGCGCGCCGACCGGCCAGGCGTGGAGCGTCCCCGAGGCGATCGAGCGCTGGCCGATCGGCACCACGTCGCCCCATCGCCGCTCGCCCGCCGCCACTTGGCGCGCCGCCTCGGCCAGCACCCACAGCTTGAATGCCGAGCCGAGCGGCGCGCGCTCGCCGCCGTTACGTTCGGCGACGGCGCGTGGGCTCCCGCCCTCCAGCGCGTAGATGCCGAAGCCGCTCCGGCCCGGCAACGCGGCGAAATCGGCGGAAAGCTTGGCGATGCTGTCGCCGGCGAGCGGGCCGGTGCCGGTCACCAGCAGCCCGGTGACCCGGTGCGGTGCGGCCGGGTCGACAACGATCCGCATCGCCGCCGTGCCGCGCTCGTAACCGATCGAGAGGTCGGCCGACCAGGCGCCGGTCGCGGTGAGGCTGGCGACCCGAAGCGGCTTGCCCAGCGCCGTCTTCAGCTGCTCGCGGATTGGGTCGAACCGGGCGCGCGGCACCGCCTCGCGGAACCGCGCGTCGAAGAACGCGTCGTAATCGCCCCGGCCGTCGAGGATCGCGAGGAGCTCGTCGGCACGCTCGCGCAGGGCTGGGGTTGAGATCGGGGCAGGGGCCGGCGCGGCCGCGGGCGGCGGGGCCGTTTGCGCCAATGCCGGCGCCGACAGCAGACAAGCGAACGGGAGCATCCAGCGCATCAGTTCTTCAACCTCCATCCACGCCGGAGCAGCGTATAGCAAAGAGCCCCCAGCGCCACGTCGAGCAACAGCACGACGACGCTGCCCAGCAGCACCGGCGAATCGGCCACGCCGAGGAAGCCGTAACGGAACCCCGAAATGACGTAGAAGATCGGGTTGAAGTGGCTGATCACCTGGAACGTCGGCGCCAGCCGGTCGATCGAGAAGAACGTTCCCGACAGCAGCGACAAGGGCGCGACGACGAAGTTGCTCACCGCGGCGGCATGGTCGAACTTTTCCGCCCAGATCGAGGTGAGGACGCCGAGCAGCGCCATCAGCACCGATCCGAGCAACCCGAACCACAGCACCGCGAACGGATGTCGCGGCGCTACGTGCACCCCCGGCCACAGCAGCAGGATCAGCCACACCGCCCCGCCGACGCAGAACGCCCGCGTCACCGCCCCGCCGACCAGCGCCGCGAGCAGCTCGGCGGTGGATAGCGGCGGCATCAGGTAATCGACGATCGTCCCCTGGATTTTACCAACCAGCAGCGAGAAGCTGGCGTTGGCGAACGCGCTCTGCAGCATCCCCGTCGACACGATCAGCCCGGGCGCCAGAAAATCGGCGAACGCCACCTCCGCCCCGCCGATCGACACCGTGCTGCGCGCGCCCAGCGCCGTCGTGAACACCACCAAATATAAAAGAGTCTGGATCGCCGGGGCCCACACCGTCTGGAGCTGCACCTTGAAGAATCGGCGCACCTCCTTCACATAGAGGGTCTTGAGACCGCCCCAGTTGACGTTCCGGATGACCGGTACGCCCGGGGCGGCTCTCCCCGCCTGACCGGTGGTGCCGAAAGGGGGCTGGCTGCTCATCGGGTTGTCGCGTAATCGACCCCGCCGCCGCCCGCAACCGGCAAGCCTGGGCGCTTGAGTGATGGGATGTGATTGAATGGCCTGGACCGACGAGCGGATCGAGACGCTCAAGACAATGTGGGAAGCGGGGCAGACCGCCAGCCAGATCGCCGAGGCGCTGGGCGAGGTCAGCCGCAACGCGGTGATCGGCAAGGCCCACCGTCTGGGCCTTCAGGCGCGCCCGTCGCCGGTCCGCCCCAACGAGCCGGCCGTCGTCGCCGCGCCAGAGCCTCCCGCGCCCGAGCCGATCCCACCCGAACCGGTGGTCGAGCCCGAACCCGTCGTGGAGGCACCCGCGCCCGCGCGCACCTTCGCAACCCCCGACCCGCACGCCCCCGCCGATC
>CAXTRJ010000168.1:0-644 GCA_964246585.1 uncultured Sphingomonas sp.
CGACGACATCGAAGCGCGGGTCCACGCCGCGATCAACGCGTTCGAGAAGCCGGCTCCGGTTTCACAATTCCCGGCGTAGGCGAGGCCTAGTCGCCCGACTGCGCCGCAAGAGAACGGCCTGATCAGCCCCGCAGCTGCGCGCCCACTTTCGTCGCTGCCGCGACGATGCGCTCCGAAATCTCCCCGATCTCGGCATCCGTAAAACTCTTCGTATCGGGCTGCAGCGTCACCTCGATCGCCAGCGACTGCATGCCTTCCGGAATGCCCGCACCGGTAAATCGATCGAACAGCCGGGCCTCCGCAATGCGCGTCTTGTCCGCGCCACGCACCGCTCGCACCAGAATTTCCGCGGCCACGTCTTCCGTCACGAGGAAAGCGAAATCGCGCACGACGGCTTGCTGAACGGGCGGCGCGAACGGCGGGCGCCGTCGAGCGGTCGCGCGGGGCAGGGGGATCGCGTCCAGGAAGATTTCCGCGGCCATCACCGGCCCGTCGATATCGAGCGCGCGCGCGGTCGCGGGGTGCAGCTCGCCGAACGCCGCCAGCACATTGCGCCCCAGGCCCAGTTGGCCGCTACGCGCCGGGTGGAACCATCCGGGCGCACCTGTCGTCTGCTGCACGTTGAGGGGCGCGCCCGCCGCATC
>CAXTRJ010000168.1:654-6421 GCA_964246585.1 uncultured Sphingomonas sp.
GCCATCCCCGCCGGCTGCGGTCGCCAGCCAGGACGAGTCCCAGGGTCAGCCGCTCGCCGCCCTCTTCGTAGCGGCGGCCGACTTCGAACAGCCGCACGGACGCCTCGCCGCGCGCGCGGTTGCGCCTTGCGGCGGCGATCAGCCCGGGCAGCAGCGACGGCCGCATCACCTTCATCTCCGCGCTGATCGGGTTGGCGAGCGTCCACGCCCCGCCGCCGAACGCCTCCGCCTCCGCGGGCGAGATGAAGCTCCATGTCACCGCCTCGTCCAGCCCGCGCGCGGCCGCCGCGCGGCGGACGCGACGCTCCAGCTTCTGCTCGGGGGTGGCGGTCGGGCGGGCGACGCCGGCGGGACGCTCCAACGCGACGGCGGGCACCCGGTCGATCCCCTCGATGCGGATCACCTCCGAGACGAGATGCGCCGATCCCTCGACATCGCGCCGCCAGGTCGGGACGGTAACCCGCCACGCCTCGTCGACTGAGAAGCCGAGCGACTCCAGGATCTCGCGCTGGCGGTCGAGTTCGACCGCGAGGCCGCCCAGCGTCCCGGCGCGCGCCGGTTCATAGGCGATGACCCGCGCGGTCGCGGGTGGCTGGCCGGCATGGGTCACCGCGCTGGCCGTCCCGCCGCACAGGTCGAGGACCAGGCGCGTCGCGATCGCCAGTCCGTCTTCCAGGAACGCCGGATCGACCCCGCGCTCGAACCGCTGGCGCGCGTCGCTGGTCAGGTTGAGCTTCTGCCCGGTACGCGCGATCCTGTCCGGGTCGAAATAGGCGCATTCGATAATCACGTCGGTGGTGCCCGCCGACACGCCCGAATGCTCGCCGCCCATGATGCCGCCTATGTCGTGGACGCCCGCGTCGTCGGCGATCACGGTCATGGTCTCGTCCAGCGTGTAGGTCTTGCCGTTGAGCGCCTGAACCCGCTCGCCCGCCCGCGCCTTGCGCGCGACGAGGCCACCCGACAGCTTGGCGCGGTCGTAGACGTGCAAGGGGCGGCCGAGGTCGATCATCAGGTAGTTGGTGATGTCGACCAGCGCCGAGATCGGCTTCTGCCCGATCGCCAGCAGGCGTCGGCGCATCCAGTCGGGCGCGTCGCCATTGCATAGGCCGGTCACGCCCTGCGCGAAGAAGGCGGGGCAGCCCGCCTCATCCTCCGTCCGCACGTCCGGCCCCGCGCCCGCGCCCTCGACCGGCGCGACGGCGAGCGGTCGGAGCGTCCCCAAACCCGCCGCCGCCAGGTCGCGGGCGATGCCGCGCACGCCCATGCAGTCCTGGCGGTTGGGGGTGACGCCGATGTCGATCACCGGGTCGGTCAGCCCGGCATGGTCGGCGAAGCTGGCCCCGACCGGCGCGTCGGCGGCGAGTTCGACGATGCCGTCATGCCCCTCGCCCAGTTCGAGCTCGCGTTCCGAACACATCATGCCGTTCGACTCGACGCCGCGGATCGCCGCGACCTTCAGGGTGATGCCCGATCCCGGCACGTACGCGCCGGGCGCGCCGAACACGCCGACCATGCCGGCGCGCGCGTTGGGCGCGCCGCAGACGACCTGCACGGGGCCATCCCCCGCATCGACCGACAGCACCTGCAGCTTGTCCGCTTGCGGGTGACGTTCGGCGGTAAGAACGCGCGCGACACGGAACGCGGCGAGCTTGGCGCCCGGATCCTCGACCCCCTCGACCTCCAGCCCGATGCGGGTCAGCGTCTCGACCACGCGGTCAAGCCCGGCATCGGTGTCGAGATGCTCGCGCAGCCAGCCCAGCGTGATCTTCATGCGCCCACTCCCCCGCTGAGCGTCGGCACATCGAGCGCGGAAAAGCCGTAATGCTTTAGCCAGCGGATATTGCCGTCGAAAAACGCGCGCAGGTCGTCCATCCCGTATTTCAGCATCGCCAGCCGGTCGACGCCGACGCCGAACGCGAACCCCTGCCATTCGTCGGGATCGAGCCCGCACGCCGCGATCACCTTCGGGTGGACCATGCCGCTGCCGAGCAGCTCCATCCAGCCGTCGCTGCCGCCGAGCACGCGCTTGCCGTTCAACACGGTGTAGCCGACGTCGATCTCCGCCGAAGGCTCGGTGAAGGGGAAGTAGCTCGGGCGCAGCCGCAAGACGATGTCGTCGCGCTCGAAGAACGCTTTCAGGAATGTCTCCAGCGTCCATTTCAGGTGCCCGAGCGTGATGCCGCGATCGATCACCAGCCCCTCGACCTGGTGGAACATGGGGGTGTGCGTCGCGTCGGAATCGGAGCGATAGGTGCGGCCGGGCGCGATGATCCGGATCGGCGGCTTTTGCGACAGCATCGTGCGGATTTGGACCGGCGACGTGTGGGTGCGCAGCAGGTGCTTGCGTTCGCCGTTCGCATCCGCGCCGAAGTAGAACGTGTCGTGCATCGCCCGCGCCGGATGCGTCTCGGGAATATTGAGCGCGGTGAAGTTGTGCCAGTCGTCCTCGATCTCCGGCCCGGTCGCGACGGCGAAGCCCAGGTCGGCGAAGATCTCGGCGAGTTCGTCCATCACCTGGCTGACCGGGTGGATCGTGCCGGGCTGGGGCAGGTCGACCGGCAGTGTTAGGTCGAGCCGTTCGGCGGCGAGGCGCGCGTCGAGCGCCTGCTGCTCCAGCGCCGCCTTGCGAGTGGCGATCGCGGCTTGAACCTCGTCGCGAACGCGATTGAAACGCGACGAAATCGCAGCCCGGTTTTCTGGCGGTACGGTACCGATCAGCTTGAGCCAGAGGGATACGGCTCCGGATTTACCGATAGCGGCCAGACGTGCCGCCTCGAGTTCAGCGAGTGTGCTGCTCTCGTCGATGGCGTCGAGAATACGCTGCCGAGTCGTGCGATACTGCTCCTCGCTGACTCCAAGTGACAGGATTTCGTCCAAATTCGACATCCGAATTCCCGCTATTCCGTTTGCCCTGAACTTGTCGAAGGGCGTGTTCTGGCACGTACTTGTACAAGCTCAGCCCGAACGGATCAGGTGTACGTCTAACTGCCCTGCCCGATAACGGAAAAGGGCGCCGGTGTCGCCACCAGCGCCCCATTCGGTCGCAACAGATCGCCTCAGGCGGCCTGGGGCAGCGCCGCTTTCGCCTGCGCGACGATGGCGGTGAACGCCGCTTCCTCGTGCATCGCGATGTCGGCCAGGACCTTCCGGTCGAGTTCGACGCCCGCCAGCTTCAACCCGTGCATGAACTGCGAATAGGTCAGCCCCTCCGCGCGGACGCCGGCGTTGATGCGCTGGATCCACAGGCCCCGGAAGGTGCGCTTCTTCACCTTGCGGTCGCGATAGGCGTATTGACCGGCCTTTTCGACGGCCTGGCGGGCGATGCGGATCGTGTTCTTGCGACGGCCATAATAGCCCTTCGCCTGTTCCAGGATGCGCTTGTGCTTGGCGCGGGTGGTTACACCCCGTTTGACGCGTGCCATATTCTATTCCTTTTCCGCTCAGCCGAGGCCGTAGGGGGCCCACGCCTTGACCGCGGCGGTGTCGGCCTTGGACAGTACCTTGGTGCCGCGATTCTGGCGGATATACTTGCCGTTGTGATGCAGCAGGCGGTGGCGCTTGCCGGCCACGCCATGCTTCAGCATGCCGGACGCGGTGAGCTTGAAGCGTTTCTTGACGCCGCTCTTCGTCTTGAGCTTGGGCATTTTGGTCCTCCAACAAAAGCGACGAAACGGACAGCCGCGGCAGCCCACACTGGCCGGGCGGTCCTCTCACTCGTCGCAAGGGAAGCGGCGCGCTTAGACGAGCCCTCGGGCGTTTGCAACCGGCGCTGGAACCAGCCGCGTGGTTCGCGTATTGCACCTCCCATGGCCGATAGTGATGCGTCCAGCATGGTCGCGAGCCGCCCCGGCCGGGCGCTCGGAACCCCCGCCGCGAGCGGGATCGCGATCCTGACCACGCTGGTCGGGCTGATCGTGCTCGCCTGGGCGGTGCTGTTCGTCACCAAGGGGCGTTTCCTCAAGTCGCCGTTCGAGCGGATCGTCGGTGGCATGACCAGCCGCGCGGTCACCGTGCGCGGCGATTTCCAGCTCTATTTCGCGCCGTTCGACCTGAAATTCCTCGCCGAGGGGCTGACCATCTCCAATCCAGCCTGGGCGACGCGGCCGAACCTGTTCGAGGCGCGGCGGATCGACACCCGCATCGCGCCGCTGTCGCTCCTGTTCGGCAAGCGGCGCATCCGCTGGCTCGAGCTGACCGACGGCGCGATGGACCTGGAGTGGGACGCCGCCCACCGGACCAACACCTGGACGTTCGGCGAGAAGAAGGGCGAACCCGTCGAACTCCCGATCATCGACCGCGCGACGCTGGCGGGGACGACGCTGCGCTACCGCGATCCCCAGCTGCAATTGCTCGCCGACATCGATTTCCGGACGATCCGGTCGCGACAAACGCGGATCGGGGAGGCGGTGCGCTTCGACGGGCGCGGCCAAGTCCGCGCCACCCCCTTCACGATGTACGGCGCCCTGCTGTCGCCGAACGAAACGGCGGCGCAGGGGCGCAACAAGCTGGAGGTGCACGCGCGGGCCGCCAACAACGACATCGACGTGACCGGCACGCTGCCCAGCCTCGCCGATATCGAGAACGTCCCGCTGCAAACCCGCGCGCGGGGCCGCAACATCGCCGAGTTGCTCGGCATCATCGGCGTCGCCATCCCCGAGTCGCGGGCTTACGGCCTGCGCGCGCAGCTGGTGAAGAGCGGCGACGAGTACCGCTTCACCCGGATGCGCGGCCGGTTCGGCGACAGCGACCTGTCGGGGCGCTTCACCGTCCAGCGGCGCGAGCCCCGCATCCACATCGACGCGACGCTGGCGACACGCGTACTCGACATCGTCGATGTGGCGCCCTTCATCGGCTACAATCCCGACGAGGTCGCCCGCGGCAAGGCGGGCGTCATCAAGCGGGTGGGCGGCGCGCCGCGCATCCTCCCCGACGCGACGCTCCGGGTGCAGTCGTTGAAGCTGTTCGACGCAGACGTCCGCTACACCGTCGCGCGGGTGCGGGCGAAGAGCCTGCCGGTGTCGAACATCGACCTGACGGTGGCGCTCGACAACAGCCTGCTGACCCTGTCGCCGCTGACCTTCGCGCTCGCGCGCGGGAACGTGTCGTCGGACATCGTCATCAACGCGCGGCGGCGGCCGGTCTTCACCGACTACGACATTCGCCTGTCGCCGACCCCGATGGGCGTGTTGCTCGCCGGCTTCGGCGTGGCGGAGTCGGGGACGACGGGGACGGTCAAGGCCAGGATCAAGATGACCGGGTCGGGCGACACCGTCCACCAGTCGCTGTCGACCGCCAATGGCCGCATCGCCTTTATCCTGCCTCGGGGCAGCTTCTGGGCGCGCAACGTCCAGCTGGCCGAGCTCGACGCCGGCACCTTCGTGCAAAAGATGTTCGAGGGGCGATTGAAGGAGCCGGTGCAGATCAACTGCGGGCTGCTCGGCTTCACCGTGCGCAACGGCATCGCCGCGGCCGACCCGATCCTGATCGACACGCGCAAGAACGTCATGCTGGGCCGCGGCGGCTTCTCCTTCAAGAACGAGACGCTCGACCTCGCCTTCCGCGCGGACGCCAAGAAGATCAGCCTGTTCGCCGGCCAGTCGCCGGTCGGTATCGGCGGCTATTTCGCAGAACCGAAGATCGACCCGATCTCGGACGACCTGCTCGCGCGCGCCGGCGCCGGGCTGGGCCTCGCGCTGGTGGCGACGCCGCTCGCCGGGGTGCTGGCGTTCGTCGATGTCGGCGACGCGAAGTCGACCGCCTGCGG
>CAXTRJ010000169.1:0-6399 GCA_964246585.1 uncultured Sphingomonas sp.
GGGCGGCGGCTGGCTCGGCGCGCGCGTCGGCAAGCGGCTGCCGGCGGGCGCGGTGCGCGCTTGGACATTGCTCGTCACCGGCGTGACCACGGCGGTGTTCTTCTGGCGCGCCTACGCCTGACCCGGCACCGTCGCGTTGCCCGCGCGTTGTCGCCGCCATGGATACCGCCCTCACCGTCAGTCTGAAGCGCACCGCCGAGCTGTGCGCCATCTTCGTCGTCGGCAACGGCGTCGTCTCGCTGCTCCAATCCGATCGCCATTTGCGGCTGTGGCGGTCGGACATGCCCCTGATCGACGGTTTCACCCGCGCCGACCGCGAGGGCGCCGCCGCCTGGCGCCGCGCCCACGCGCTGCTCAACATCGGCGGCGGATTGCTGCTCGCGTCGGCGTTGCGGCAAAAGGAGTAGCGCGGCCAGTCGGCTCAGCTGTTCCCCGGCGAAGGCCGGGGCCCAGTCACGGTGGTGTACGAGAGGTGGGCGCTACGCCGACAACGACCATCGTGACTGGGCCCCGGCCTCCGCCGGGGAACGAAGGTCGCCAGCCTCCCTCAAGGCCGCGCCATCCGGAACAGCGCATCGTCGCGCGTCTCGAAATAGTCCCCCGCGCCGCCGCCGCGCGCGATCGGTCGCGCCCGCGCCGTCCGGTACACGCCGTCCTCCAGCAGCGCGGCGTCGATATGCACCGCCACCGCCTCGCCGAACACGACCCACTGGTCGATCTCGCGCCCGTCCGCCGTCGCCAGCCGCAACGTCTGCGTCGCGCGGCATTCGAACTGCACCGGGCTCCCCGCCACCCGCGCCGGCCTGACCAGTCGCGACGGCAACGCCTCCAGCCCCGCAACGGCGAACTCGTCCGCCGCCCCGGCCACCGAGGTCGCGTTCATCGCCGCCGCCTGCGCCCGCGTCGCCAGGTTCCAGACGAACTCGCCTGTCGCCGCGACATTCGCCACCGAATCCTTCCATCCGCTCGACGAGAAACCGATGATCGGCGGGCGATAGGCGAACAGCGAAAAGAAGCTGTAGGGTGCCAGGTTGCGCACTCCCGCCGCCGACACCGTGCTGATCCAGCCGATCGGCCGCGGCGCGACGATCGCGTTCAGTGGATCGTGCGGCAGCCGGTGGCCGTGTCGCGGCTCGTAGAAATGCCATTCGGTCATCGTCGCACAACTGCTAAGGGCGTCGTCGTGTTGCACGATCCACCCGTCGCCGCCCCCGGTACCGTCCTCAAGCGCCACACGCTGACGACGCGCGTGTGGCATTGGATCAATGCGGTGGCGGTGTTCATCCTCATCGGCTCGGGGTTTGGCATCTCCAACGCGCACCCCCGGCTGTACTGGGGTCGCTACGGCGCGAACTTCGACGCGGCGTGGCTCGAACTGCCCCGCTTCCCCGAATGGCTGACGATCCCGCGCGGCTACAATCTGGCGATGTCCAGGCGCTGGCACCTGTTCTTCGGGCTGGTCCTCGCCGTCTCGCTGCTCGTCTACATGGTGGTCAGCCTTGTAAACCGGCACTTCCAGCGCGACCTCGCGGTGAACCGCGGCGAGCTCACCCCGGCCCACCTCGCCGAGGATGTCCGCGACCATGCCGATTTCCGCTTCCACGATCCCGACGATCCCGGCCGTTACAACACGCTGCAGAAACTGTCCTACGTGCTGACCATCTTCGTCCTGCTGCCGCTGATGATCCTGACCGGCATCGCCCTGTCGCCGGGGATGAACGCCGGCTGGCCCTGGGTGCTCGATGTGCTGGGCGGGCGTCAGTCGGCGCGCTCGATCCACTTCATCGCGACCGCCGGACTCACCTTATTCGTCGTTGTTCACCTCGTCCTCGTCATCCTGGCGGGCGCGGGCAATGAGATGCGCTCGATCGTGACGGGCAAGTGGCGCGTGCCGGAGGGGGGGCGATGATCCTCACCCGTCGATCGCTGATGGTGGGCGGGGCCGCGCTGCTCGCCGGCTGCGACCGCGTCGCCGAGCTGCCCGCCGCGCGTAAAATATTGTTTTCAGGCGAAAAGATGCAGCTCGGCATCCACCGCGCGCTGGTCGACCGCGCCGCGCTGGCTCCCGAATACACCGCCGCCCAGCGCTCGCCGATCTTCCGCTCCAACGGCACCGCCAACCCCAACACCCCCGCTTACAACGCCCTCGCCCGCGGCACCTTCGCCAACTTCCGCCTGCAGGTCGGCGGCCTGGTCGAGCGCCCCCTCTCGCTCTCCCTCGCCGACCTCCGCCAGATGCCCGCCCGCGCCCAGATCACCCGCCACGACTGCGTCGAGGGGTGGAGCGCGATCGGCAAGTGGACCGGGCCGCAACTCGGCCGCGTGCTTCGGACGGCGGGCATCCGCGACGAAGCGCGCTACATCGTGTTCCGCTGCGCCGACCTCTATGGCGGCCAGCCCTATTACGAGTCTATCGACCTGGTCGACGCCTTCCACCCCCAGACGATCCTCGCCTGGGCGCTCAACGACCGCCCGCTCGGCATCCCCCACGGCGCGCCCGTCCGCCTGCGCGTCGAGCGCCAGCTCGGCTACAAGCACGCCAAATACCTGACGCACATCGACGCCGTCGCCAGCCTCGACGGCATCGGCCGTGGCAAAGGCGGCTATTGGGAGGACAATGTCGATTACGACTGGTACGCCGGCATCTAGGCGGTAATCGCCACCCGATGACGCTGATCGACCGCTTCTTCGCCCGCCGCATCCGTCGCGGCACGCTCACCGTGACCCATGCCGACGGCACCGTCCGCGAGTTCGGCCAGCCCGACGCCGAGTTCGCCCCTGTCGCCATCCGCTTCGCCGATAAGGGGGTGACCGGCGCGATCGTCCGCCATCCGGCGCTGGGCGCGGCGGAGGCGTTCATGGATGGGCGGCTCCTGATCGAACGGGGCGACATTCGCGACCTCGTCCGCCTCCTCACCGGCAACGATGTATGGGAGGGCGGCGCCAGCACGTTGGAGCCCGCGCTGCCGATCCGCGCGGTCGGCCGGCTGATCCACCGCGCCCAGCGATTCAACATGGCGCGCCGATCGAAGAAGAACGTTGCCCATCACTACGACCTGTCCGACCGGCTGTACGACCTGTTCCTCGACGCCGACCGCCAATATAGCTGCGCCTACTTCACCGACCCCGCCAACACGCTGGAGCAGGCGCAGGCCGACAAGAAGGCGCACATCGCCGCCAAGCTGGCGATCGAGCCGGGGATGCGCGTCCTCGACATCGGCTGCGGCTGGGGTGGCATGGCGCTGTACCTGCATGAAAAGACCGGGGCCGACGTTCTCGGCGTCACCCTGTCGGAGGAACAGCTCAAGGTCGCGCGCCGCCGCGCCGCCGACGCCGGCGTCGCCGACCGGGTCCGCTTCGAGCTGATCGACTATCGCCACGTCCAGGGTCAGTTCGACCGGATCGTGTCGGTCGGGATGTTCGAGCATGTCGGCCCGGCGCACTACCGCACCTTCTTTCGCCAATGCCGCGACCTGCTGACCCCCACCGGCGTGATGCTACTCCACACTATCGGCCGCGCGGCGGGGCCGGGGGTGACCGACACGTTCACGACCAAGTACATCTTCCCCGGCGGCTACAACCCGGCCTTGTCGGAGATCATCCGGGCCTATGAAGGGCTGAAGATGTTCTGCACCGACGTCGAGGTTCTCCGGCTCCACTATGCCTGGACGCTCGACCACTGGTACGACCGAACGACGGCAGCGCGCGACGACATCGTGGCGCTGTACGACGAGCGCTTCTTCCGGCTGTGGCAGTTCTACCTGGCCGGGGCCGGTGCCGCGTTCCGCTACGGCGGGCTGGTCAACTACCAGCTCCAGTTCGCCCGCGACCGCCACGCCCTCCCGGTCACGCGCGACTACATCGCGCAAGGCGAACGCGCGCTGCGTTAGCGCGCAGGGTTGCGCAGGAACGAGTCCGCCGCCGCGCGTTCGCGGGGGCCGATGCGACCGTCGCGATTAGTGTCGAAGCGGGCGAAGAGGCCGGCGACCTGCCGCTGAGCCTCCGCCCGGGTGATCGCGTTGTCCTTGTTGGCGTCCAATCGGCCGAACCACATGTTGGTCAGGATGCGGCTACGCCCGGTGGTCATGCCGCGCCCGCCATAGGTCGCGACGACGCGTCGGGTCACCTCGCCGCGCGACAGCGCGCCGTCGCGGTTGCGGTCGGCCCGGGCGAACTCGGCGCGGACGCGCGTGTTGACCGAGGCGCGCGTGTCCTGGGCCAGGGTAGGCGCGGCGACGCCAGCGAGCACGAGCGCGGGAAGGACGAAGCGGAGCATGGATATTCCTTTGGACGAGGTGTCGGGAAGCTAAACCGGGCGACGGCGGCTTGTATCCACCCCCGCCCGCCGGTTGCGCGGTTTCACCCCACCGCATAGGGGCGCGATTGAACTCCGGAGTGCCGCATGACCGACCAGCCCCGCGCCGACATCAACAGGGTCGTCCTCGCCTATTCGGGCGGACTCGACACCAGCGTCATCCTGAAATGGCTGCAGCAGACCTATGGGTGCGAGGTCGTCACCTTCACCGCCGACCTGGGCCAGGGCGAGGAGCTCGGCCCGGCGCGCGCGAAGGCCGAGATGATGGGGGTCCGCCCCGAGCACATCTTCGTCGACGACCTGCGCGAGGAGTTCGTCCGCGATTACGTCTACCCGATCATGCGCGCCAACGCGCTGTACGAGGGGCTGTACCTGCTCGGCACCTCGATCGCCCGGCCGCTGATCGCCAAGCGCCAAGTCGAGATCGCGCGCCAAGTGAACGCCGACGCGGTCAGCCACGGCGCGACGGGCAAGGGCAACGACCAGGTCCGCTTCGAGCTCGGCTATTACGCGCTCGCCCCCGACATCACCGTGATCGCTCCCTGGCGCGAATGGGATCTGACCAGCCGCACCCGCCTGATCGAGTACGCCGAACAGCACCAGATCCCGGTGCCGCACGACAAGCGTGGCGAAGCGCCGTTCTCGACCGACGCCAACCTGCTCCACACCTCGTCCGAGGGCCTGGTGCTGGAAGATCCGTGGCAGGAAGTGCCCGACTACGTCTTCTCGCGGACGGTCAACCCGGAGGACGCGCCCGACGCTCCGCAAGTCATCACCGTCGATTTCGAGCGCGGCGACGCGGTGGCGGTGAACGGCGAGGGGATGTCGCCGGCGACGCTGCTGGCGAAACTTAACGACCATGGCCGCGCGCACGGCATCGGCCGGCTCGACCTGGTCGAAAACCGCTTCGTCGGGATGAAATCGCGCGGCATGTACGAGACGCCCGGCGGCACCATCCTCCACGTCGCCCACCGCGCGATCGAGCAGCTGACGCTCGACCGCGGCGCGGCGCATTTGAAGGACGAGCTCGCGCCACGTTACGCCGAGCTGGTCTATAACGGCTTCTGGTTCTCGCCGGAGCGCGAGATGCTGCAGGCGGCGATTGACCATAGCCAGGCCAAGGTGTCGGGCACCGTCCGGTTGAAGCTCTACAAGGGCGGCTGCCATGTCATCGGCCGCCGTTCGCCCAACTCGCTCTATTCGGAAAAGGTGGTGACGTTCGAGGACGACGGCGGCGCCTACGATCAGCGCGACGCGGCCGGGTTCATCAAGCTCAACGCGCTGAGGTTGCGGTTGTTGGGGCGGCGGGACCGGTGACGGTCCGCCTCATCTACAAGCTGTAAGCCACCCCGGCGAAGGCCGGGGCCCAGTCAGGACGGTCGAACAACGGGCCGTGACACCGCTCGCGAGCCGCCCGTGTGGGCCCCGGCCTTCGCCGGGGTGGCAACTCATCGGCCAGGCAACGCCGCTTTAACCACGTCGCTCTAGTCGTCCACGGATGAACGTCGCATCCAAGCTCCGACGCGGCGACTTCCTTCTCGCCGCCGCGCTCGCGCTGTTCCTCACTGGCGCCTGGACGCTGAGCGACTGGGCCAACCTAGCCGCGCTCCGCCTGCCCGACACCGACGACGCGATGCGGCTCCAGCAGGTGCGCGACTGGCTTGGCGGACAGCGCTTCGCCGACCTGACCCAGTACCGCCTCGGCGACGGTCTGCCGATGCACTGGTCGCGGCTCGGCGACCTGCTTCCCGCCGCGCTGATCATGGGCTTGACGCCGTTGGCCGGACGTCACGCCGCCGAGGTCGCGGCGATGATCGCCGTGCCCGCGCTGCTGTTCGCCGCCGCCCTGTTCCTCGTCGCGCGGATCGCCCGCGCGCTAGGCGGCGACGGTCGCACCGCCGCGGTCGTCGCCGCGATCGCCTACCCCGCCACAGGGCTGTTCATGCCCGGACGGATCGACCATCACGGGCTCCAGCTGGTGCTGCTGCTCGTCATCGTGCTGGCGATGCTCGGCTCGGGCGGCTTTCGCGCCGGGGTCGTCGCCGGCCTGGCCGCCGCCGCCGGGGTGGCGATCGGGCTGGAGA
>CAXTRJ010000170.1:0-6387 GCA_964246585.1 uncultured Sphingomonas sp.
GTCCCGCCGGGCCCGCGCTCGATGATGACGGCATGGCGGCCGGCCGCGTTCGCCGCCTTCCACGCGGCGACCCCGGCGGTCCCTGCGCCGATGATCGCCACGTCGCAGGTGATCGTGCGTTCGGCGCTCACGCCTCGGCCAGCGGGGTCAGCGCCGGGCCGCTCAGCACGGCGCCATCGGGGCTAAATTGCGATCCGTGGCACGGACAGTCCCAGCACCGCTCCAACCCGTTCCAATGGACGATGCAGCCGAGATGGGTGCAGGTCGCCGACCGCACGTGCAGCTTGCCGTCGTCGTCGCGAAAGGCGGCGAGCTTTTTCAGCCCCTCGCGGACCAGCGCCGCTTCGCCGGGGCGGAGTTCGTCGATGGTGCGCTTGCCGCCGGGGGTGAGGTACTCGGCGAAGCTGGCGGCGGCGTGGCCGAGATTACTGGCGAGCTCGCCGATCGAACGTGGCGTGATCCGTGACGGCGCGTAAAGCTTCCGGTCCGTCGCGTCGCCGCCGACGATCAGGTCGCGCAGCACCAGCGAGCCGAGCACGCCGTTGGTCAGCCCGTCGCCGCTGTCGCCGGTATGGACGTAGATGCGGTCCTTGCCGGTCGCCAGGCCGGAGTAGGGCAGCAGGTCGACCGGCTCGATCACCATGCCCGACCAGCCATACTCGCGCCCGCCGAACATCGGGTAATGCGCGCGGGTCCACGCCTCCAGCGCGGCGAGCCGCTCCTCGCCGTCGTCGACCTCGCCCATGCGGTGGTCCTCGCCACCGACGATCAGCATGTCGCGATCGCCCTCGGGCTGGATGCGGATATAGTGATAGTTGTCGAGGGTGTCCCAGACCAGCGCGTCGGCCACCGAGCCCTTCGGCACCGGCCCGGCGATGGCGTAGGAGCGCCACGGCTCCAGCCTTGGCTGGAGCGTGACGTCGCCCAGCGCGACGTCCGCCGCCATGACGGCGACGTCGGCGACCACGGTCAGATCGCCGACGCTCAGCACCGCCGCGTCCTTGTCCTCGCGCACCTCGGTCACCGCCGAGTCGCCATGGATCACGCCGCCGAGCCGCTCGATCGCGCGGACCAGGCCGTCAATATACTTGAGCACGTGGAAGCGCGCCTGGTTCGGCCAGAGCAACGCACGGCCGGTGTCGCGACCGGGCACCGGCGCGCGGTCGACCGCGCGGACGCCGGGGATGCCGAGCGCGGCGCAGGCCTCAAGCTCGTCGTCGAGCTCGCGAGGTTCGCTCCCCGGCGGCACGAACAGATAGGCATCGACGCGGGCGAAATCGCAGTCGATCCCCTCATCGCGGGCGATCGCCTCCAGCCGGTCGATCGCGGCGGTGGCGCGCCGGTAGTGGGCGCGTGCGCCCTCGTCACCATGCTCCTTGCGGATAAGGCTGAAATCGTCGTCGGGTTGCCAGGCGAGGTGGCCGGTCGAGCGCGCGGTCTGCCCGCGACCGACGCGACCGCGGTCGAGGACCATCACCTTTCGGCCGGCGCGGGCGAGCTCATAGGCGATCGACAGGCCGGCGATGCCGCTGCCGACCACCGCAACGTCGACGCGGGTGTCGCGGTCCAGCGCCGGCCGGTCGAGCGGCAAGTCGTCCTTCATCCACAGCGAAATCGTGCGCTCGTCGCCGACATTCATGGCGGTCACTCCTGGGGGGCTGATCGTCGCTCAACACCCCCGCCGCCATTTGTCTCCGCTACGAGGGGCCGCCAGGTTGATTAACCGTCGCGGCGGTTGCCCTAAGTCCCCCACCGAGCGCGGTGTAGAGCGACACGCCGTTCTGCAGCTCGGCCGCGCGGAGCGCCAGCAGCTGCTGCTCGGCGGCGAACAGGTTGCGCTCGGCGTCGAGCACCTCGAGGTAGATCGAGATGCCGTTCGAGTAACGCAGGTTGGCGGTGCGGGCGAGGCGACGCTGTGCGTCGACCGCGCGGCCCTGCGCGTCGATCTGCTCGGCCAGCCGGCGGCGCGCGACCAGCGCGTCGGCGACCTCGCGGAACGCCTCCTGGACGGTGCGCTGATAGCTCGCCGTCAGCTCGTCGGCCTGGGCGCGGCTGAAATCGACCTGCGCGCGCCGGCGGCCCCAGTCGAAAATCGGCAGGTTGACCGTGCCGCCAAACGACCAGCTCTGGAACGCGCCGTTGAACAGGTCGCCGAGCGCGGTCGAGGCGAAGCCGTAATTGCCGGTCAGCGAGATGTTGGGGAAGAACGCCGCGCGCGCCGCGCCGATGTCGGCGTTTACCGCGCGCAACTGATATTCGGCGGCGACGATATCGGGCCGGTTGGCCAGCAGCGCGGATGGGAGTCCCGCGTCGAGCCCGGCGAACTGGCCCGGGTCGGCCAGTGGACGCGCCGGGGCGAGGGGGCCGATCACGGGGCCGCCGGTCAGCACCGCCAGCAGGTTTTCGCTCTGCCCGGTGGTGCGGCGCAGTTCCGCCAGCTCCGCCTCGGCCTGCGTCACCAGCAGCGTCGACTGGTCGAAGTCGACCGACGAGGTGACGCCTGAGTCGAAGCGGAGCCGGGCGATGCGCAACCCCTCTCGCCGGGCGGTGACGGTCCGCTCGGCGAGCGCGATGCGCTCCTCGCCGGCGCGGATCGACAGATAGGTCGCGGCGACCTGGCTGACCAGCGACAGGCGGAACGCGCGTTCGGCCTCGACCGTCGCCAGATAGCGCGCACGCGCGGCGTCGCTCAGGTTGCGGACGCGGCCCCAGAAATCGAGCTCGAACGTCGTTACCGCCACGCCGACGTTGAATTGGCTGAAGGTGACGGAGGTCGCCGCCTCGTCGGCCGGATCGACATCGACGTCGGTGCCGTCGCCCGGGTCCGTTTCGGGCACGATCGCGGCGCCGAAACCGAGGGAGTTGAGCGGGATGCGGGTAAGCGTCGCGCTGGCCCGCGCGCCGAGTTCGGGCAGGCGCTGCGAATCCTGGATACGATATTGGGCCCGCGCCTGCGCGATCCGCGCGACGGCTTGCGCCAGGTCGCGGTTGTTGCGGAGCGACGCGTCGAGATAGGCCTGGAGCCGGGGATCGCCGAAGAACTCGCGCCAGCCGAGATCGGTGGCGAGGCGCGTGCCCGGCGTCGCGTCGGGGTAGCTGGCCGAGACGGGGGCGACTGGCTGGCGATATTGCGGCGCGAAGTTGCACGCCGACAGCGCGGTCGTCAGCGCGAGGATTGTTAGTCTACGCATGGGCGGGCTCCCCGGCCGGCCGCTCGCCGCGGCGGCGCGCTTCCTCCGCCTCCTCGGCGGCGTCCTCGGCGACCATGTCGTGCTTGCGCGACAACCAGCGCTTCGCCGCCAGGTAGAAGACGGGGGTGAAGAAGATGCCGAACAGCGTCGCGGTGATCATCCCGCCCATCACGCCGGTGCCGACCGCCTGCCGGCTGGCCGCGCCCGCGCCGCTGGCGATGACCAGCGGCACCATGCCGAGGATGAAGGCGAGGCTGGTCATCAGGATTGGGCGGAGCCGCTGGCGCGACGCCGCCACCGTCGCGTCGAACGCCGATCGCCCGTCGGTCTCGTCCTCGATGGCGAACTCGACGATCAGGATCGCGTTCTTGGCGGCGAGGCCGATGATGGTGATCAACCCGACGTTGAAATAAACGTCCGCCGACAACCCCCGAAGCGACGTGAACAACACCGCGCCCAGCACCCCGAACGGCACCACCAGCAGCACCGCGAGGGGGATCGGCCAGCTATTGTAGAGCGCGGCGAGGAGCAGGAACACGACCACCAGCGACAAGCCGAGCAGGATGCCGATCTGGCCGCCAGCCTGCTTCTCCTCGTAAGCGGTGCCGGTCCATTCGTAGCTGAAATTGCCGGTCAGCACCTCGCCGGCGATGCGCTCCATCTCGACAAGGGCGTCGCCGCTCGACCGGCCGGGCGCGGCCTGGCCCGAGATGGTGATCGCCGGATAGCCGTTGTAGCGGTCGAGCTGCACCGGGCCGGCGGTCCAGCGCGCGGTGGTGAAGGCGGAGAAGGGCACCATCTGCCCGGACGCGCCCCGGACGCGCAGGTTGAGCACGTCCTGCGGCGTCATCCGCTGCGCCGCATCGGCCTGGAGCAGGACGCGGAGCACGTTGCCGTCGCGGCTGAAGTCGTTGGCGTAAGCCGAGCCGAACGAGATCGACAGCGTCGCGTTGACGTCGGCGATCGACAGGCCCAGCGCGCGCGCCTGGACCCGGTCGATGTCGACGTATAGCTGCGGCGCGTCGCCCTGCGTTTCGGGTCGGACGCCGACCAGCACCTTGCTCTGCGCGGCGCGCGCCATGATCGCGCCTTGCGCCGCGAGCAGCCCGGCGCGGTCGGTGCCGCTGCGGTCCTCCACCTTCATCGAAAAACCGGTGGCGTTGCCCAGCGCCTGGATCGCCGGCGGGTTGAGCGCGAACACCGTCGCCTCGGCGATCTGCGACACCGCGCCGAACGTGCCGCCGATGATCGCGTCGACGCCGTTTTCGGCGCCCTTGCGCTCTTCCCACGGGTGGAGGTCGACGAACGACAAGGCGGCGGCCTGGCTCTGGCCAAAGAAGTTGAAGCCCAGGATCGACACGACGTTGCGCACCTGCGGCTGCTTGGCGAGGTACGCCTCGGTCGTCTTGACCGCCGTCTCCGTCCGCTGCTGCGTCGCGCCTGGCGCGGCGTCGTAGTTGACCACGAAATAGCCCTGGTCCTCGTTGGGCAGGAAGCCGCCGGGAACGCGCCCGAACAACAGGATCGTCACCGCGAAGACGACGGCGAAAACCGCCAGCCAGCGCACCGGCCGCCCAAGCATCGACCCGACGGTCCGGCCGTAACGGTCGGTGGCGCGCGCGAACCGGTCGTTGAACCAGGCGAAGAAGCGCGCCGGCAGACCGCGGAAGCCCGCTGGTGGCGGCGCCTTTTCATCGGCGGCATGCGCCTCGTGCGGCTTTAACAGCGCGCCGCACAGCGCCGGGGTCAGCGTCAGCGCGAGCACCGCCGAGAAGAAGATCGACACCGCCAGCGTGACGGAGAACTGGCGATAGATGCCGCCGGTCGAGCCGGGGAAGAACGCCATCGGCACGAACACCGCGATCAGCACCAGCGTTATGCCGATGATCGCGCCGCGGATCTGGCCCATCGCCTTTACCGTCGCGCGGCGCGGCGACAGGCCTTCCTCGGCCATGATGCGCTCGACATTCTCGACCACGACGATGGCGTCGTCGACCAGGATGCCGATCGCGACCACCATGCCGAACAACGACAAGGTGTTGATCGAGAAGCCGAACAGCCACAGCCCGAGGCACGCGCCCGACAAGGCTATGGGCACGACCACGGCCGGAATGAGTGTCGCCCGCCAGTTCTGCAGGAACAGGAACATGACGACGAAAACGAGGATCATCGCTTCGATCAGCGTTTCGATGACACTTTCGATCGAGGCGTCGATAAACGGCGTCACGTCGAACGGCACCGCCCAGTTCATGTCGCCGGGGAAGTTGCGCTGGAGCTCGCCCAGGCGCGCCCTGACCGCCTCCGCCGTCGCCACCGCGTTGGCGTTGGCGGCGAGCTGGATGCCCATGCCGGCGATCTCCTGGCCGTTCATGGTCGATTTGAAGCCGTAGCTTTCGGCGCCGAGCTCCACCCGCGCCACGTCGCCCAGTCGGACCGACGCGCCGTTGGGCGTCGCGCGGACGATAATGTCGCGGAACTGCTGCGGATCGGAAAAGCGGTTCTGGGTGACGATGCGCGCATTAAACTCGGCCTCGCGCGTCACCGGCTGGTCGCCCAGACCACCGCCCGCCGTCTGGCTGTTCTGCTCCTGGACGGCGAGCAGCGCCTCGGCCGGCGACAGGCCGTAACCGGCGAGCTTTTGCGGATCGAGCCATATCCGCATGGCGTATTGCGACGCGAACAGCTGGACGTCGCCGACGCCGGGCACCCGGCGCAGCTCGTTGACGACGTTGTTGGCGGCGTAGTTGCCCAGTTCGATAATGGGAATGCCGCCCGACTTCGAACCCAGTGCGACCACCATCAGGAAACCGGCGGTGTTGTCGGTGATCTGGATGCCGAGCCGCCGCACGTCCTCGGGCAGGCGCGGCTCGGCGCGATTGAGCCGATCCTGCACTTCGGTGCGCGCGACGTTGAGGTCGGTGCCCGACTGGAAGGTCAGCGTGATCTGAGCCGTGCCGTTCGAGCGGCTGGCCGAGGCCATGTAGAGGAACCCGTCGATGCCGTTCATCTCGCGCTCGATCACCGAGGTGACGTTGCGGTCGAGCGTCTCGGCGTCCGCGCCGTTATAGGTGAAGGCCAAGTTGAGCGCGGGCGGGGCGACCGACGGGTATTGCTCCACCGGAAGACCGATCAGCGCCAGGATGCCGGCGATGGTCCCGCCGGTGCCGATGACGGTGACCTGGGGGGTGGTCTCCGC
>CAXTRJ010000171.1:0-6142 GCA_964246585.1 uncultured Sphingomonas sp.
CCCCGACCCGGTCGCCTCGCCCGGCGCGACGATCCTGCCGTCCCCGGGCGCCACGTCGGCGGTCGCCGGCGCCGAGGCCATCGCCGTGCCCCCGGGATTGCTGCGCGGCGCGCGGCTGTTCCAGGTCGCGACGGCGGACAACCGCTTCGTGCTGCTGGCCGGGGATGCCGGGGTGTCGGGCGCGTTGGCGCTGATCGCGCTCGACCTGTGCCGGTTGCGCTCGCGACCCGTCTGCGCCGTCCTCGTCTATTCCACCGCCGCCGCCGCGGAGGCCGGTCGCGACCCCGATTTCAGCTATTTCCGCGACAGCGCCCGCAACGTCGAGACGCCGCAGTGGAACTGCCGCAAGCTGAAGCGCGCCGATCCGCGTCAATGCCTGCCCGGCGGCGCCGGTCCGGCGGGCGTCGCGCTTTGACCGTCGCGCCGTCGCCATGCATAGCGCCGCCGGGGACCGCGCGAGCAAAAGGGGCGGCAATGAGGACGAAGCGGGTTCTGCTGGTGGCGTCGGCGGGTGGGCACTGGGTCCAATTGGGCCGGCTCAGCCAGGCGTTCGACGGCCATGAGGTGCAGTATGTCACGACCATGGCCGGCGCCCGCGCGCCCTCCGGCGACAGGGCGGTGATCGTGGTGCCCGACGCGTCGCGCGACGAACCGGCGCGGCTGGTCCTGCTTTGCGGGCGCCTGCTGGGCGTCCTGCTCACCTTTCGCCCCGACCTGGTCGTCACGACCGGCGCGGCCCCGGGGCTGATCGCCTTGCGGCTCGGCAAGCTGCTCGGCGCGCGGACGGTCTGGATCGACAGCATCGCCAATTCCGAGGAGGTGTCGCTGTCGGGTCGGCTGGCCGGCCGGTTCGCCGATCTCTGGCTGACCCAGTGGGAGCACCTGGCGGCGTCGAAGCCCGGTCTGCGCTATCTCGGCGGCGTCCTGTGATCCTGGTGTCCGTGGGCACCCAGTTCCCGTTCGATCGCCTGATCGGCACGGTGGACGAGTGGGCGGTGGCCAACGGCCGGACCGATGTCCGGGCGCAGACCGGGCCGTCCAGCCACGCGCCGCGCGCGTTGCGGAGCTTCGCCATGCTGTCGCCCGACGAGTTCGCCCGGCTGCAGGCCGAAGCGGAGGTGGTCGTCGCCCATGCGGGGATGGGGTCGATCCTCGGCGCGCTGCAATCGGGCACCCCGATCATCATCATGCCGCGCGATTTCTCGCGCGGCGAGCACCGCAACGATCATCAATCCGCCACCGCCCGGCGCTTCGCCGACACGCCGGGGGTCTACGTCGCTTGGGACGAGTCGGAATTGCGCGGCTACCTCGATCGCCTGGCCGAACTACGCGGGGCGGGGCGGCTGGACGGCAAGGCGCCGACCGCCTTCACCGACAAGCTGCGCGCCTTTGTCGAGGCGGACGCGCCGCGTCGGGGCTGGCGCGCCCTGCTGGCCCGGAAGCGTCGTTGAGGGCGCTCGAAGCTTAGGCAAGTCCTGCCGTCCTGCCATGGCACAGGATCGTCCCGTTCAAGCGACCTTGCCCAAAGTTCAATCTGGCGGTAGGTCGCCCGGTCTTGGCCGACGCCGGGATACGGGGGGCGCGTGAACTACAAGCTTATTCTGATGCTGGTCTGGGCGCTGTTCGTGGCGGGGTGCGCCGGGACGGGCGCGACCGTCGCGCCCGGCGACCGGATCGGGACGAGCGCGAGCTTCGTCGAGGACTACAAGCTGGGCGTCGGAGACAAGGTGCGCATCACCGTGTACAACGAGGCCGCCTTGTCCGGCGAGTTCGCGCTTAGCACCAACGGCAACCTGTCCCTCCCGCTGATCGGCGAGATCCCGGCCGCCGGCAAGACGCCGGACGAGGTGTCGGCGACCGTGCGGGCCCGCCTGTCCGACGGGTATCTTCGCGATCCCAAGGTCACCTTGGAGGTGACGGCGTATCGGCCGTTCTATATTCTGGGCGAGGTCAGGGCACCGGGCACCTATCCTTATGTCAGCGGGCTGACCGTCCTCAACGCGATCGCGACCGCCGAGGGATTTACCCCGCGGGCGAACCAGCGCGTGGTGTTCATTCGCCGCTTCGGGGTCGACCAGGAAGCGGCGTATGAATTGACGCCGGACCTGCGCATCTATCCCGGCGACACGATCAGGCTTGGCGAGCGATTCTTTTGACGGGTCGCGGTTTCGTGCCGTGAATGGATTTGTTCGTGGTACGCACGGGTGAGCGGGGCGGGGCCTTCGGTAGGGCGCTCGGATATCGACAGTTCAACGGGGGAAGACGATCATGGCGACGGGAATGCTATCTTGGACGAGGGCCAGGGCGATGGCGGCGGCTCCCGCCGCAGCGCTGTTCGCCTTGTCCGTCGCGGGCCTGGCCCATGCCGACCAGAACGGCCCGGCGGTCTCGACGCAGCGCGCCGCGGTTGATGACGCGGCCGCGGTCAGCCGGCTGTGCCGACTGATCGTCGCGGACGTCGTCCGACTGCCCAAGGGCGCGTCGGTCGAGGATCTGGAGGCCAGCATCGTCTACACCCTCAGCCAGGCGCGCGCCGAGCGGCGCATCATCGGCCCGGCGCTGATCTGCGCCGCCGGGAACGCTGGCGACGCGCCATCGCTGCGTCAGGCATTCGCCAACGTGCAGCAGTCCTATGGCGGCCCGGGGACGGCATCGCTGGCTCAGGCCGGGTTCGGCAACGGCGGCAACGCCGGCAGCTTCTTCTCCGCGCCCGCGATCGCCATCGGCGGCGGGACATCGAACTATACGCCCGTCAACTGACCCGCTTGGGCGGCCGGTCCCGGGACGATGCCGGGGTTTGGCCGTCCAGCCCGCTGCCGAGGAAGAGCATGATGCACCTTCGCTATAGTGCGCTGGCGGTGGCTGGCCTCCTCGCGGCGGTCGCCCCGACCGTCGCCTCCGCCCAGGCCGATTCGCTCCTGGTCAATCCGTTCGTGCCGGTCGGCTACGATCGCGGCCGAAACGTCAGCGTCGCCGAGCGGCCCAGGCCCGATTACGACCCGCTCGGCGTCCGCACCGGCGCGTTCCTCATCTTTCCCCAGATCGACCTCGGGCTGGGCGCCAGCAGCAACATCTATCTGTCGGAAGGGGACACGACCGGCGCCGGCTATCTCGTCGCCAGTCCGTCGATCCGCGCGACGTCCGACTGGAGCCGTCACCAGCTGACCGGAAGCGCCGGGGGCACGTTCCGCCGCTTCTTCGGCGAGCCGCGCCGGAACGAGGATAGCTGGCGGACCGCGCTGCTCGGACGCGCCGATCTCGGCAGCCGGTACGCCGTCACGGGCGAGTTCCAGGCCGGCAAGGTGTACGAGACGCCATTCTCGGGCGAGGTCGATTCCAACTTCGCCGCCCTGTCGAGCTACAACTACGTTCAATTGGGCGCACGGGGCCAAGTCACCGAAGGCCGCTTCCGCGGCGTGCTCGGGTACAGTTTCAACGAGTTCGACTTCAACCCGATCCAGGTCGACGATCGCAGCGAGCTTGATCAGTCGACCCGCGATCGCACGATCAACACGGTGACGGGCCAGGGTGAGTACGCCCTGTCGCCCAGCGTGTCGGTCTATGGTCAGATGAGCTACAACCGGACGGAATATGATCGTCCGCTCGCCCCGACGATCCCGAGCCAGTCCTCCAACGGCTACCGCGCGCTGGCGGGTCTCAGCATCGACCTTCCGGCCTTCATCCGCGGCACGATCGCCGCCGGCTACACGGTCCGCGACTACAACGCCGACCGGTACGGCACGGTCAGCGGCTTGTCGGCCGAGGGCCGGCTGGAGTATTTCTTCAGCGAGGTGACCACCTTCACCGTGGGGCTGCGCCGCGTCATCGCCGATTCGCAGCTGGCCGAGACGGCCGCCTTTTTCGACAATCGCGTCACCGGCCGGGTCGATCACGAGCTGCTGCGCAACCTGATCCTGACGGGATCGGCCGAATACGCCTATCAGGACTATGTCGATACCGACCGCGCCAACAAGGTCTACCGCGTCGGCGCGGGCGCCCGCCTCCTGCTGTCGCGCCAGCTGGCGGTCAACCTGGGCGTCTCCCACTCCGCCCGGGATCGGAGCGGGGAGAACTATAACGGCACGCTGAACGAGACGCGCGGCGAGTTGTCCATCTCCTTCAGGCGCTGACAAGCCGGCCTGCCTGGCTTATGCTGCGCTGCCGCACTGATTGGAGTTACGCATGAGTTCGCCTGCCGAATCACCGGGTTACGAAAGGCGGCTCTCCGACACGGTCCGGGCCTTGCGCGGCATGTTGCGTCGCCGCTGGCTCACGCTGCTGCTGGTCAGCGCCGGGGTGTTCTCGGTGGCAGCCATCCTGATCATGCTGATCACGCCGAAATACGATGCGACCGCGCGGGTCCAGATCGACCCCAGCCGCAACCCGCTGGCCACCGCCCCGGGCGAGGGCCAGGTCGGCCTCGGTTCGGAGGCGATCGAGACCGAGGTGTCCTTGCTGACGTCGCAGGATCTCGCGCGTGCCGTGGTGGAACGGCTCAATCTCCAGCAGGATCCCGAGTTCACGCGCGGGCTGAACGGCGACGGCGAGGTTGCACCGCTGAGCGCGGAGGATCGGCTGAACGCCGTCGCGCGCCAGGTGGCGCGCAACCTCGGCGTCAGGCGCGATCGCCAGACCTATGTCATCAACGTCGGTTTCCGGTCGCGCGACCCGATCAAGGCGGCGCGGATCGCCAACAGCTTCGCCGAGACCTACATCACGTCCAAGGTCGGATCGCGAATCGGTACCGCCGAACGCCAGGCCGCCTTTTTCCGCCAGCAGCTCGCCGCGCTTGGTAACGAGGTGCGCGCGGCCGACAACGCCGTCGCCCAGTACCGCGCCCAGGCGGGCATCGTCGAGGGGACCGGGAGCAGCACGATCGCCGACCAGCAGGTGGCGCCGCTGTCGACCCAGCTCGCCACGGCCCAGTCGGAGGCGGCGGAGGCCCGCTCCAACCTGGCGGTCGCGCGCGCGCAGATCGCCCGCGGCGGGCTGGATGCGGTGTCGGAGGTACGCAGCTCGCCCGTCATCGGCGACCTTCGTCGTCAGCGCGCCGAGGTGTTGCGCAGCATGGGCGACGTCCAGTCGCGCTATGGCGAGCGGCATCCGGAAAGCATCAAGGTCCGCGACCAGCTCGCCTCGCTCGAGACGCAGATCAAGGACGAGGCGAACCGCGCGATCGGCTCGCTGCAGGCCGCCGCCAGCGCCGCCGACGCCCGCGCCGCCAGCCTTCGCGGTACCATGCGCGGGCTGGAGACGGAACAGGCCCGCAACACCCGCGCCGGCGTCCTGGCGCAGAGCCTAGAGCGCGAGGCGGCGAGCAAGCGCGCGGTCTACGACCGGATGGCGCAATTGTCGCTGCAGAGCACGCAAGGCGCGCGCAACCCGATCTCCCAGGCGACGGTCGTCGACCGCGCCGTCGCGCCGAGCAGCCCGACCTTCCCCAATCGCCGGATGCTGCTCGCTCTGGCGTTGCTGGTCGGACTGGCGGCGGGCGGCGCGGTAATCATCGTGCAGGAACTGATGGTCACCGGCGTTCGCAGCGTCGCCGACTTCGAATCGCGGTTCGACCTCCCCGTGCTGGCGGTGGTGCCCGTGGTCGCCAAGACGGCATCGCCCGCCGAGCTGGTGGCCGATCGGCCGACCTCGCTGTTCGCCGAATCGCTCCGCATCGCGCGGGCGTCGATCCTCGGCGTTCGCTCGGCCAAGCCGTCGCAGGTCATCGCCTTCACCTCCGCCGTCCCGGACGAGGGCAAGACCACCACCGCCTTCGCCTTTGCTCGCATTTTGGCGCTGAACGGCGCGCGGACGTTGATCATCGACTGCGACGTGCGCCGGGCCGCGCTGCGCCTGATCGCCGGCGGAAACGCCGCCACCGGCCTCGTCGAGGTTCTGAACGGGCAGGCGTCGCTGGAGCAGGCGATCGTGGCAGACCGGGTCGCCGGCCTCGACGTCGTCACGGTCACCGCGCCCTACTACAGCTCGGAGGATCTGTTCGGCGGCGATCGCGCCGCCAATCTGCTAGAGACGGCGCGCGGCCGCTACGACCAGGTCGTGCTCGACCTGCCGCCGCTGATCGGCTTGGCCGACGCGCGCTTCCTGGCCGTGCTCGCCGACACGGTGGCCCTGATCGTTCGTTGGGGCT
>CAXTRJ010000171.1:6152-6363 GCA_964246585.1 uncultured Sphingomonas sp.
AATCGGCGGTGAACGTGCTGCGCAACGACGACGCCAACCTCGTCGGCGCGATCTTCACCATGGTCGATCCCTCGTCGGAGGCGATGGGCGGGGCGTATTATTCGGGCAAATACGCGTCCTACTACCAGGCGGCGTGACGAGCGCGCGGCGATCGTCGCGCGCCGCGCCGGCCAGCCGGGCGGCGGCGGCCGTCGCGGTCGCAATCCTGGCG
>CAXTRJ010000172.1:0-6344 GCA_964246585.1 uncultured Sphingomonas sp.
GTCCAGCGCGGCGACGACGACATAGGCGTCGACCACGCCCGGGCGCTGGGGGGCGAGCGACGCCAGCGTCGTGGCGAGGCGGCGATGCTCGGCCAGCGTCCAGCGCGCGCTTCGGTCGCGCTCGACGGTGGTGCCGAGGTCGGCGTGGTACACCGCCTCGGGCGGGGAGGCGTTGCCGTAGAGCGGCACCGGCTGGGTATGCGGCGGCGACTGATAGGCGGGCGGCACCTGCGCCGACCCGGTCTGCGCGGCGCACGCGGCGGCGAGGAGCAGGCGGCGGAGCAAGATCGAGGTCCGGTTCACCCCGCGACGCTTGCCACCACACGGCATCACGTCAACCTTTCCCGCGCGGTAGCAGGAACAAGCAGCGCTATCGCCGGGTTGGGGCGGCATGGTAAAGATCACGCTCAAGCCGCTCGCCGAACAGGTCATCGTCATCACCGGGGCGAGCTCCGGCATCGGCCTCGTCACCGCCAAGGCCGCCGCCGCCAAGGGCGCCAAGGTGCTGCTCCTCGCGCGCAGCGGCAACGAACTGGCCGAGGCGGTGGCCGAGATCGCCGCCGCCGGCGGCACCGCCGACTACCGGGTGGTCGACGTCGGCGACGCCAGCGAGATGGAGGCCGCCGCCGGCTACGCGATCGAGAAGTTCGGCCGCATCGACACCTGGGTCAACAACGCCGCCTCGGCGATCTACGGCAATGTGCTCGACACGCCGGTGGACGAGCAGGAGCAGCTTTTCCGCACCAATTATTTCGGCGTGGTCAACGGCGTCGTCGCGGCGGCGCCGCACCTGAAAGGCGGCGGCGCGATCATCACCGTCGGCAGCCTCGCGTCCGACATGCCCGCTCCGCCGATGGGGGTGTATTCGGCGACCAAGCACGCGGTGAAGGCCTATATCGCGGTGCTCCGCATGGAGCTCGCCGCCGACGACGTGCCGATCTCGGTCACGCTGGTGAAGCCGGCCGGCATCGACACCCCGATCGGCCAACACGCCGAGAATCACGGCCCCGGCGGCGAGGCGCAGATCCCGCCACCCGCCTACGACCCACGACTGGTCGCCGACGCGATCCTCGACTCCGCCGTCAACCCGCGCCGCGAGATCACCGTCGGCGGCGTCGGCCGCGCCCAAATCCTGTTCTCGCAGCATTTCCCCGCGCTGTTCGAGTGGCTCGCGCCCAAGACGGTCAAGGGGGTGTTCGACCCCGACAAGCCGCAACCGACGCCGAGCAACCTGTTCCAAGGCGCGAACGCCGGCCAGGAACGCTCGGGCGAGCACCCCGGCCGCCGCCGGACCAGCCTCTACACGACGGCGGCGCTGCACCCGACGGCGACCGCGCTGGGCATCGGCGCGCTGGTCGCGGGTGGGGTCGCGCTGCTCGTTGCTCGTAGACCTGAACAGCCGTGGCGGTAAGTTTGAGTGACAAGCGCGAGCACCTACAGCAATCATACATTGTGCTTACCGTAAAGCCGGATTAGCATACCGGGCATGTATACCACGCTCCGCAAGATGGGTAACTCCACAGGCATGATCTTGCCCAAGGCCGTGCTCCAGGAGATGGGCGTCGCGGCCGGAACCTCGATGGACGTTCGGGTCGAGGAGGGCCGGGTGATCGCGACGCCGCGCCTGCATTTGCGCGACGGCTGGGCCGCGGCGGCGGCCGCGGTCGCCGCGGCCGAGGACGATCCCGACGAAGCCGCTTGGCAAGAGTTCGGAAACGATGGTGACGACGAGCTGACCTGGTGAAGCGTGGCGAGGTCTGGCTGGTCGCGCTCGATCCGACCGTCGGAACCGAAATCCAGAAAACCAGGCCTTGCCTGATCGTGTCGCCGGACGAGATGAACCGGCATTTGCGAACGGTGATCGTCGCACCCGTGACGACCGGTAGCCGCCCCACGCCGTTCCGGATCGCGGTCAAGTTCCAGGGTAAACAAGGACTGGTTTTGTCCGAGCAGATGCGGGTGCTCGACAAAGCTCGACTAATCAAGCGTCTGGACAAAATTGACGTGGTTACGTTGCGAGCAGTGCTTGTGGTGCTAGGTTATATGTTCGGCGAGTAACGGCGGTCACAGCTTCTCGGTGATGCCCGCCTGCTTAAGCACGACGTTGGCACTATGACGCGACATAATCTTGCTATCGACGATCACCGGACGCCTCGCGTTGGGGCAGTTCCACACCTCGTGATCGCCTTTCCCACTCCGAACGAACGTACAGCCGTTGGCGCGCAGAATCGCCTTCAAGCGCGCGGTATAACCCTGAACCAATGATCAGGCCGCGACGGCAAAATCGCGCTCGTGATGCGCGATGATGCGGATGCTGTGCGGGCCGACCAGACGGGTTTGGTCGACTATGTCGTCGGCATAGATTTCGAGCAGGTCCGGCAGCATCGCCCCGGCCTTCGCGGCCAGCTTTTCCAGCGTCTCGGCATCAGCAGCAAGACCCGGGATGTCGCCATCAATCGAATACCAAACCTGCGCCTCGGGATCGTAATAGGCTCGGATGGTCCAAAGTGTCATCCCAAGATCCTCCACGTCGCCCGATATTAAAACCAGAAAACCGCAACAAGCACTACCGATTGTAAGAAGGCAATCAGGCCTAGGCCCGCGATGAATACACGTTGCCGTCGCTCAGCTTCACGATGCGCCGAAGCGAGGGCATCCGCTATCAAGCTTTGGAGCTGCGCTTGCAGCATAGCCAAGGCAGATACCAACTCTTCGCGAGTGGCCCCTGGATCGCTTGTAGCCAAAGTCGGTTGGATCGCGCCAGCGTCATCGGTAGGCATCCTAGCTCGGCTCGGCATGATACGCCCGTAGACATCCCTCACGAGCCGCAAAGCGCCAGCTTGCACCGACTCGTTGGCAGCCAACGCCGTCAATCCCGATACAACGGTTCCAACCGCCACTACCATCAATACACCCGCTTCTTCGGCTTGATGTACTCGATATCGTCGGTCAGCGTGTAATCATGCACCGGGCGATAATCGATCGCCGTCGCGCCGCCTTCGCCGCCCCAGCCCTCGAAGGTCGTGACCGTGTGCTTCATCCAGGCGTCGTCGCGCTCGGGGAAGTCCTCGTTGACGTGCGCGCCGCGGCTTTCCTGGCGGTTCGCCGCCGAATCCATCGTCACCACCGCCTGCGCCAGCAGATTGTCGAGCTCCAGCGTCTCGATCAGGTCGGTGTTCCAGATCAGCGAGCGGTCGGTGATGCCGACATCGGCCATCTTGGCGTAGGTCGCCTTGATCTTGCCCTGGCCCTCGGTCAGCAGATCGTTCGAGCGGAACACGGCGCAGTGCTTCTGCATCGTCTTCTGCATCTCCAGCCGGATATCGGCGGTGCGCGACGCGCCCCTGGACTGGCGGAAGCGGTCGAGGCGGCCGAGCGCCAGCTCCTCCGACCCGTTCGGCAACGGCGCGTGGCTCTGGGCGGGCTTCTGGATCTCCTTGATCCTGAGGCCGGTCGCGCGGCCGAACACGACCAGGTCGATCAGCGAATTGGAGCCCAACCGGTTGGCCCCGTGGACCGAGACGCACGCCGCCTCGCCGACCGCGAACAACCCGGGGACGACGCTGTCCGGGTCGCCGTCCTTCAACCGCACGACCTCGCCGTGATAGTTGGTCGGGATGCCGCCCATGTTGTAGTGCACCGTCGGCGTCACCGGCAGCGGCTGGCGCGTCAGGTCGACGCCGGCGAAGATCTTACCCGTCTCGGTGATCCCCGGCAGGCGATCATGAAGCACCTTGGGGTCGATATGGTCTAGGTGCAAAAAGATGTGGTCGCCGTCCTTGCCGACGCCGCGGCCCTCGCGCATCTCCATCGCCATCGACCGCGACACGACGTCGCGCGACGCCAGGTCCTTGGCCGACGGGGCGTAGCGCTCCATGAACCGCTCGCCCTCGGAGTTGGTCAGGTACCCGCCCTCGCCGCGCGCGCCCTCGGTGATCAGCACACCCGCGCCGTAGATGCCGGTCGGGTGGAACTGGACGAACTCCATGTCCTGCAGCGGCAACCCGGCGCGCAGCACCATGGCGTTGCCGTCGCCGGTGCAGGTGTGCGCCGAAGTGGCCGAGAAATAGCATCGGCCATAGCCTCCCGTCGCCAGCACGACCTGATGGCTGCGGAACCGGTGGATCGAGCCGTCCTCCATGCACAGCGCGATGACGCCGCGACAGGCGCCGTCCTCCATGATCAGGTCGAGCGCGAAATATTCGACATAGAAATCGGCGTCGTATTTGAGGCTCTGCTGGTACAGCGCGTGGAGCATGGCGTGGCCGGTGCGGTCGGCGGCGGCGCAGGTGCGCTGGGCCGGCGGCCCCTCGCCCATGTTCTGCATCATGCCGCCGAACGGGCGCTGGTAGATTTTGCCTTCCTCCGTGCGGCTGAACGGAACGCCGGCGTGCTCCAGTTCGTACACCGCCTGCGGCGCCTCGCGGCAGAGATACTCGATCGCGTCCTGGTCGCCGAGCCAGTCGGAGCCCTTGACGGTGTCGTACATGTGCCAGGTCCAGTGGTCCGGGCCCATGTTGCCGAGCGACGCGGCGATCCCGCCCTGCGCCGCGACGGTGTGCGACCGCGTCGGAAACACCTTCGTGATGCAGGCGGTCTTCAGCCCCGCCTCGGCGATGCCCATCGTCGCGCGCAGCCCGGAGCCGCCGGCGCCGACGACGACCGCGTCATAGGTGTGGTCGATGATCTTGTAGGCGCCGGGGTTCTGGGCGGGCATTACTGGGGGCTTCCGGTGAAGGCGATCTTCAGGATCGCGAAGATGGCGATGGCGGAGACGACGGCGGTGAAGAGGTTCAGCAGCACCATGAACACGACGCGCCGCTCGTTGGTCTGGTAATCCTCGATCACCACCTGGAGCCCCAGGCGAAAATGATAGAACACCGAGGCGATCAGCAGCAGCATCGGGATCGCCGCCCAGGCCGACGACAGCCAAGTGCGCACCGTCTCGTGATCATAGGCAGGTAGGCGCGCGACCGAGAACATCAACCACAGCATCAGGAACAGGTTGGAGCCGGCGGTCAGCCGCTGGTGCCACCAGTGATGGGTGCCGGCCTTGGCCGAGCCGAGGCCGCGGACGCGGCCGATCGGGGTGCCGCCGCGCATTACTTCACCCCCAGGATATAGGCCCAGAACACCGTCGTCAGCACCACCGACGACACGATCGTCGCGATCGAGCTGATCTTGGTCGAGCGCAGTTCGTAGTTCGCGCCGGTGTCTTGGACCAGGTGGCGGACGCCGTTCGACATGTGCTGGAACAACGACCAGGTCAGGCCGACGCCGATCACGTAGCCGACGATGTTGAGCGCGCCGGTGTCGTAGGTGAACACGTCGAGGAAGGACGCATAGGCCTCCTCCCCCGCCGCCAGCGCCGCCAGCCACCAGACGAGCAGCGCCGTGCCGACCGTCGCCATGCCGCTGCCAGTCGCGCGGTGCAGGATCGAGACCAGCATGTGCGGCCCCCATTTCCAGATCTGGAGATGCGGACTGAGCGGTCGGGCGGGGTTGCGGCTGGCCAAAGAAATGGTCCTTGCGACGAAGCGGGAAGGGTCGCCCGCGACCTATGGGACCGGGCGGCGCGATGCAAGCGCGTGGGGGGTCGGGACCCCTTCCCTAACCGGCCCTTAACCAATGGAGATTACCGCCGGAGCCGTGACGACGACCCACCCAACGGAGTTCCGCGCCTTGACCATCAACGACCTGCCGGCCCCCGGCTCGATCGCGGCGACCATTGACCTCGCGGAACGGCTTCGCGTCTTCGAATTGAACGACGCCGATCTGGCGCTGTCGCGTGAATTGTGGAAGGTGATCGAGCCCGACGCGCCCGACATCTCCGCCGCGCACTGGCGTCAATGGCAGCGTCTGAACGGCGAGGGCCGAAACTGGGCGCCGACCGAGGTCGATCGGATGACCGAACTGGGCGTGGCGTACCTCCGCGACCGGTTCGCCAATTTCGTCAAACCGGCCTGGGTCGACACCGCCGAACGACTGCTGGCCGGCGCCTATGCCGGTAAGATCGAGCTGTCGGACCTCCTGTCGATGACCGACGCGGGCGGGCGATTGACGCTGGACGTGCTCCGCCGTCGATTGAGCGGTTCGGACGAGCGTCTCGCGACCATGACCGACCTGCTGTTCCGCCTTCGCTCGCTGGAATGCGACGTGTTCGGCGCGATCTACGACCGATACCGGATCCACAGCGCTCAGGTCGTGCGCGACCGGCTGGCGGGCGATTTCCGCGACGGCGTCGCGACCATGCTGGAGGCGGCGTCGCGCGACGGCGTCGCATTGCGCGGCCAGGCGGAGGGCGCGTCGGCGTCGGCGCGCGGGATGCTGGGCAAGGCGAGCGA
>CAXTRJ010000173.1:0-6262 GCA_964246585.1 uncultured Sphingomonas sp.
GTCAGGGCTGGTCGCCCCGCCGGCCGGGCTCGGCTGCGTGGCGCGCGAGGCGCGCGCTCTCGCGGCCCGCGCCATGCTAGGCTTCGGCCTCGCCATCGAGCCGCGGGTCTGGGCGCTGGTGTTCGTCATGGTCCGCATCGGCGCCGCGTTCGTCGCCGCGCCGGTGTTCGGCGCGGTGTCGATCCCGCTGGTCGTGCGCGTGTCCTTGTCGGGCGCGATCGGCGTCCTCGTCCTCGCCGCCAATCCCGTCGTCCCGCCGCCGCAGGTGTTCGCCGTCGCCACCTTTCTCGCGGTCGCCGCCGAGGCGCTGGTCGGGCTCGCCATCGGCTTTGTCCTCCAGATCGCCTTCGCCGCGCCGCTCGTCGCGTCCGAGCTGATCGGCGGCTCGATGGGGCTTTCCTTCGCCAACTCGATCGACCCGCAGAACGGCCGCGCGTCCCCCGCGCTCGGCCAGTTCCTTTCGATCATGATGACGCTCCTGTTCCTCTCGGTCGACGGCCACCTCGTCCTCGTCGAGATGCTGGTGAGGAGCTACGACGCCTTCCCGCCCGGGGCCGCCTGGCTCGCCCCCGATCGCCTCCGCGACATCGCCTCCTTTGGCGGCTACGCCTTCCTCGCCGGGCTGCTGCTGGCGCTGCCGGTCGGCTTCCTGCTGCTGTGCCTCAACCTAGTCGTGGGCATGTTGTCGCGCTCGGCCCCGGCGCTCAACCTGTTCGCGGTCGGCCTGCCGATGAGCCTCGCGGTCGGCGTCGTCGCGTTGGCGATCGCCTTTCCGGCGATGGGCGACTACATGCTGGTGGTCGTCCGCGAGGCGCTGGACGCGGCCGAGCGGCTGGTCCTCGCCTGATGTCGGAGGGCGGCGAAAGGACCGAAGCGCCAAGCGCCAAGCGGCGCCGCGACGCCGCCGACAAGGGCGACGTCCTCAAGAGCCGCGAGTTCGCCACCGCCCTCGTCATGGTCGCCGGCGTCGCCTGGGTGGCGCTGTTCGGCGGCGCGCTGGTCGCCGCGTGCAAGGGCGTGATGGCGGCGAGCTTCCGCTTCGGCCGCGACGACATCGAGGATTTCGCCCCCTGGCGCCCCCTGGCCGAGGCCGGGTGGAAGCTGGCGCCCTCCCTCGCGCTCCTGTTCGCCATCACCGTCGTCGCCGCGATCGTCAGCCAGGCGGGACTCGGCAGCCTCGGCTTCAACGGTAAGCTCCTCGCGCCCAAAGCGTCGCGGGTCGATCCCGCCGCAGGCCTCAAGCGCCTGTTCGGCCCGACCGGCTGGATCGAGCTCGGCAAGTCGCTGCTGAAGGTCGTGCTGCTCGGCGCGATCGGCTGGTGGATGATGGTGGAGGTCAGCCACATGACGCTGGGCCTCGCCGCGTCCGACATCGACGTCGCGGTCGGCTCGCTCGGCGGCACGCTGGTCGCGACGCTGATCGCGATGTCCGGCGGCCTCGTCCTGATCGCCGGCATCGACGTGCCGGTCCAGGCGCTGCGCCGCCTCGCCAAGCTGCGCATGACCAAGCAGGAGGTCCGCGACGAGCACAAGGAAAGCGAGGGCAGCCCCGAGGCCAAGGGTCACATCCGCGCCCGCCAACGCGAGATCCTGTCGCGCGGCGCGCGGAAGGCGGTGGCCGAGGCGCACGTCGTCCTGACCAACCCGACCCACTTCGCCGTCGCCTTGCGCTACGATCGCGGCCGCGACCAGGTGCCGGTGGTCGTCGCCAAGGGCCGGGGCGCCACCGCGCTGGCGATCCGCGACATGGCCGGCGAGTTCGCGCTGCCCGTCCTCGAATATCCGCAGCTCGCCCGCGCGATCTACTACACCAGCCGCGAGGGGCAGGAGGTCCGCGACGACCTCTACCTCGCCATCGCGACGGTGCTGGCCTTCGTCTTCGGGATCAACGCGGCGGCCGGCGGCGGGCCGCCGCCGATCGACGTCCCCCCCACCGCCCGCTTCGACGAGAACGGCGTACGATCGTAGGGCAAGCCGCATCGAGGGGAGCTGTTCCCCGGCGAAGGCCGGGGCCCAGTCACGCTGGTCAGCCAGGCGATGCGCCTACGCCCTCAAAGCCGCCGTGACTGGGCCCCGGCCTCCGCCGGGGAACAGCCAAGGCAGCAGCGATTGCTCTTAAGCTCGCCCGCGCGCGGTCGTTCTTACCGGGTAGCGCGCGAAGGACACCCGACCCATGGCACTCTCCCCGACCAGTTCGCCCTCGTCGACCATCCTCAACGCGCTCGGCTCGGGCTCGGGCATCGATATCGGCGCGCTGACCACCTCGCTGGTCGAGGCGCAGTTCGCCGCCAAGAAGGCGCAGCTCGACGCCCGGTCGGAAACGCTGACCGCGCAGATTTCCGGCGTCGCGACGCTGAAAAGCGCGATCACCGGGTTCAACGTCGCGCTGAAATCGCTCGTCGCCGGCGGTTCGCTGGCGACCGCGCCGACCAGCTCGGACGCGAAGGTGATGACGGTGTCGGCCGAACCGGGGGCCAAGCTGTCCGGCCTCAACGCGGCCGTCGGCGTGACCCAGCTCGCCTCCGCCCAGGCGGCGACGACCAACACCGCGGTCAGCCGCACCGCCGCCTACCGCACGGGCACGCTGACGCTCAGGGTCGGCACCTGGAACGGCAACACGCTGAACGCCACGTCGACCACCGCCGTCACCATCGGCGCGGGCGACAATACGATCGTCGGCATCGCCGCCAAGATCAACGAGAAGACCGCCCAGACCGGGCTGACCGCGACCGTCATCAACGACGGCGCCGGCGCGCGGCTGACGGTCAAGGGCCGGATGGGCGCGGCGCAGGCGTTCGAGATCACCGGCAGCAACAGCGGCGGCGGCCCCTTCGCGAACGGAATCAGCCTGGCGACGCTGGCGGTCAACCGGAATGCGTCTGGCACGACGATCGGCTCCGACGCGAAGAACGCGGTGCTAACGCTCGACGGCGCGACCTACACGCGTCCGACCAACGAGGTCACCGACCTCATCCCCGGGGTCAAGATGACGCTGACGGGTATCGGCGCGACGACGCTCGCCGCGACCGCGCCGACCGCCGCGATCGGCGAGACCGCGGGCAACTTCGTCGCCACCTACAACGAGATGCTGGCGGTGCTGAAGGAGGAAACCAACCGGATCGACGGCCCGCTACGCAGCGAGACGTCGGTCACGATCATGCAGCGCGCGCTGGCGCGGCTGACCACCACGCCGCTGATCCCCGGGACCACCGGGCCAAGGACGCTGGCCGATATCGGCGTCGAGACCGCGCGCAACGGCACGCTGTCGGTCGACGCGGAAACCTTGAAAAAGGCGCTGGCGGACTATCCAAACGAGGTCGAGGCGATGTTCGCCGCCGGCACCGGCGCGTCGAACGGCGGGCTGTCGGCGGCGCTAGACGCCATCACGACGCAGGTTACCAGCCCGATCTACGGCTTCGACGCGGCGACGCTCAAGTTCAACCGGGCCAAAAGCAACCTGGCCAACGCGCAGTTGAAGGTCACCGAGGCGACCGAGCGCGCCACCGACCGGCTGACCCGCCAGTTCTCCGGCATGGACGCGCGCGTCGCGGCGTATAAATCGACCCAGAGCTTCCTGGAGAACCAGATCAAGGCGTGGAACAGCGACAATTGATGGCCTACGCCTCCGCCCTGACGCGCCCCGACGCCACCTACCGCCGCATCGACCTGGCCGGACGCACCGCCACCGCCGACGGCCCGGCGCTGGTGCAACTGCTCTACGAGGAACTCGTCGCGGCCTTGCGCGCGGCGGCGACCGCGGCCGAGCATCGCCGCTACGCGATCAAGAGCGAGCGCGTGACCCGCGCCACCGCCATCCTGTTCGCGCTGGAGGCCGGGCTCGACTTCGCCGTCGGCGGCGCCCTGTCCGAAACCCTCGCTAAACTATACGCTGGCGCCCGCGCCCGCATCGTCGAAGCCGCGATGGGCAGCGACCCCGCCCCCTTCCGCCACGTCGCCACCGAACTCGGCGAAATAGCCGAAGCCTGGCGAACCGCGCGGGCGGCTTAGGGGTGTTCCCGCCTACCCCGTCACCCCGGACTTGATCCGGGGTCCATCGCCGTCCGCGCGACACGGGTTTGACCGAACAACCACGTCCGATCGCCGCCTTCCACGTCATCCCGAGTTCGATCAGGAATGACGGCTACCGGCGACGCGCTACCAACCCCTCCCCCGACACCCCGGCGAAGGCCGGGGCCCAGTCAGCATGGTCGTGGTGGGCGCGTCCGTCCCCGCTCGCGCGGCGCATCGTGACTGGACCCCGGCCTTCGCCAAGCTGGGTGAGTCTAAGCACGGCACGGTTGACCAGCCGGCTATCACGATCACACATAGCGGCTGAAGGTGGATGCCACCTCCTCCGCAGGCACCACTGCGGCGAAAGCGGAGTCCAGTCAGGATCGTCGATAGTGCCTCAGTTCGAGTTTTCGGCCTGACTCTCATTCCAAGTATCAAGCCAGTCGCCGGTCTTCGTACGGGCAGCTTCAGCTTTTTCGACTGGCTGACAGCCCAAGCCAACAGAACAAAATGAAACTGATCCGTTTCGTGTGTCCAGGCGCCACGCAACTCCACCGTTGGCGACGGTTACAATCCTAAATTGCGGCTCCGCAAGGGCTTGCGCTGAAAGGTACAAACCAAGTGCAATGATCGCGGCGGAGCCGAGAGCGGCCTTTGCGCTATCTGTCATGCCGCTCTCTCCCGCTTCTTTACAAGGCCCGCTAAGCTTAGCCGACGGCGTTGTTGCCCCGTGTATAATCGCATGACGGATTAGACCTTAATCATCCTTACTCCAAGCGTTCTCGCACGACCCACAACGGCCTATTTCGTAAAAGACCTCTTGCTCTCCATAAGGAATGGAGCAGCCGCAAACGGCGCAACGCAGCCTCTCAAATTTGGCTTTACGGGCCCAATTATCCTCAGCCTGCATCATTTCGTCCTTGGCTTGCCCCATAGCTTCCTCACTACTTTGCACTGATATTGGCCTGGCAACGTGACGGGCGCACCTCCACCAGCGGTTGATTTGAGGCTGCGACGCTACCCGCGTTTCACGCTGTTTGCCAAGCTCACCGTGACTGGACCCCGGCCTTCGCCGGGGTGACAACAAGTGTAGTTGTTTCGACCCTGGATTCCTCCGTTGTTCTCTGAGTAACCCCCTCCCGACCCGAACCCCGGTTGACCCGCCCGCTACCGCGATGCAGCATCGCGCGATGACCGACCTCCCCCAGCCCGACGCCCCCCCGCTCCCCCCCATCGCCAACAATCCCGACGTCCGCTTCCTCGGCGCGGCGCTGGGCGATGTCATCCGCGACCATGGCGGCGACGCGCTGTTCGCGGCGATCGAGGCGATCCGCCGCGCCTCGGTCGAGCGTCACCGGGGCAACGGCGACGACGCCGCGGTCGACCTTCAGCTGGAGCGGCTCGACCTCGACGAGACGCTCGACTTCGTTCGCGGCTTCATGCTGTTCTCCATGCTCGCCAACCTCGCCGAGGATCGCCAGGGCATCGCCGCCGAGGAGGGCGCCGGCCTCGCCGCCGCGCTCGACCGCCTCGCCGGCGAGGGGATCGGCCACGACCGCGTCATCGACCTGCTGTCCCACGCGCTCGTCGCCCCCGTGCTCACCGCCCACCCCACCGAGGTGCGGCGGAAAAGCATGATCGACCACCGCAACCGCATCGCCCAGCTGATGCTGATGCGCGACCGCGGCCTAGCCGAGACCCCCGACGGCGACCGCGTCGACGACGCCATCGCCCGCCAGATCGCGCTGCTGTGGCACACGCGCGTGCTCCGCCGCGAGCGGCTGTACGTCGCCGACGAGGTCGACACCGCGCTTTCCTACCTGCGCGACGTGTTCCTCCCCGCGCTGCCCGCGCTCTACCAGCGCTGGGACCGCGCGCTCGGCGAGCGGGTGCCGTCGTTCCTGCGGCCGGGCACCTGGATCGGCGGCGACCGCGACGGCAACCCCTATGTCACCGCCGACTCGCTGCGAACCGCGCTGGCCAAGGCGAGCGAGGCGGTGCTCGGCCATTATCTGGGCGAGGTCCACCTGCTCGGCGCCGAGCTGTCGATCGCCAGCGGCCATGCCCGGGTCGACCCGACGGTGGCGGCGTTGGCCGAGGGAAGCGGCGACAACGCCCCCAGTCGCGCCGACGAGCCCTATCGCCGCGCGCTGTCGGGCATCCACGCCCGCCTCGCCGCGACTTTTCGCGCGCTGACCGGCAAGCCCGCGCCGCGTCCCGGCACGCTGGCGGGCGAGGCCTATCCCGACCC
>CAXTRJ010000174.1:0-6256 GCA_964246585.1 uncultured Sphingomonas sp.
GCGCTGCCCGGCGCGGCGACGCCACCGTTGCCAACCGGGCGGTTCCTGCTCGGCGTCGGCCGGCTGGTGGCGCAGAAGCGGTGGGATCGACTAGTCGTCGCGCTGCCGCTGCTGGCCGACGGGCGCGTGCCGCTGGTCATCCTGGGCGAGGGGGACGAGCGCGAGGCGCTGGTGGCACGGGCGGGCGCGCTGGGTGTCGGTGATCGGCTGCTGCTGCCCGGCCACGCCGCCGACCCGTTGCCGGCGATGGCGCGGGCGGCGGTCGTCGTGCTGCCTTCCGACTTCGAGGGAGTGCCGGGCGTGCTGCGCGAGGCGTTGTCGGTGGGCACGCCGGTGGTCGCGACCGATTCGAGCGTGTCGGTCGGGGAGATCGTCGCCGACGCGTCGCTCGGCACGGTGGTGGCGCGGGGTGACGAGCGGGCGCTGGTCGCGGCGCTCGACCATTGGCTGGCCCCCGGGCGCCCCCGCCCTGCGCCGGTACCTCAACCGGGCGCGGAGTCGGCCAAGCGTTACCTGGACCTGTTCGACCGGCTGGTCAGCCCGGCTTGACCCGATCCGGGTGCGCCGCCTGAAACGCCGGGTGCGCGGTCGCCGCCGCGTCGATGGCGACGAGCTTCGGATACGCCTCCAGCGGGACGGCGAAGCGGCGGGCGTTGTACATCTGCGGCGCCAGGCATAGGTCCGACATGTCGGGCGCGCCGCCGCCGAGGAACGGGCCAGGGCCGGCCATCGCCTCCAGCGCGGCGAAACCCTGCACTATCCAGTGGCGGTACCAGTTGTCCCTGGCGACCTGGCCGGCGCCGAATTGCGTCTCCAGCCGGCCCAGTACGCGCTGGTTGTCGAGCGGGTGGATGTCGGCGGCGATCACCAGCGCGCGGGCGCGGGTCCGGGCGCGGGCGAGCGGGTCGCGCGGGAACAGCGGCGGGTCCGGATAGGCTTCGTCGAGCCATTCGATGATCGCCAGGCTTTGGGTGATCGCGATGTCGTCGACGACAAGCGTCGGCACTAGCCCTTGCGGGTTGACCGCAGCGTAAGCGTCGCCGCGCTGCTCGCCGTCGAGCAGGTTGACGGGGACGCTCTCGAACGGCGCGCCCTTCAGCGCCAGCGCGATGCGGACCCGGTAGGCGGCCGAGGATCGCCAATAGTCATGTAGGGTTAGCGTCGCCTTCCTCCTCCAGTTCGGCCTCGCGTTCGGAACCGCGGTCGAGCGCGACCTTGATCATCGCGGTCATCGGATCGGCCAGCGCCAGGCCGAGCACGCCGAACAGCGCGCTGGCGAGGATCTGCGCGCCCAGGGTCAGCGCGGGCGGCAGGTCCACCGTCTTCCGCGCGACGATCGGCACCACGACATAGCCGTCAAAGGTCTGGACGACGACATAGGTGGCGAACGCCCACAGCGCGGTGTCGGTCCCGGCGCTGAACCCGACCGCGACCATCAGCACGCCGGTGATGAACGCGCCGATGTTGGGAATGAAGGCGAGCAGCCCGGCGATGATGCCGAGGAGCGCGGGCAAGGGCACGCCGCCGACCAGCAGCATCAGCCAGGTCAGCGCCCCCTCGATCGCCATGCCGATCAGCCGCCCGGCGAGCAGGCTGCGCATCGTCTTGCCCATCCGGGCGAGCGTGACGGCGAACTGGGCGCGGCCATCGCGCGGGATCATCCACTGCAAGCCCCGTTCGTAGAGCCGCGGCTCCATGGCGATGAACAGCCCCAGCACGATGATCATGAACAGGCTGGTGAGCGCGCCGGCGGCGGTGCCGATATAGGAGGTCAGCCGCCCGACCGATCCCAGCGCCTGTTGCAGGATGCCGTTGATGTCGCTCGACCCCGGGATGACGCCGAGGCCGGACAGCCATTCGGTCACCCGCCCGGCTTGGCCCGACAATCGCTCGCGCAACTGGCTGACCTGGGCGGTCAACTGGTAGCCGGTCATCACGACCAGGCCGAGCGCCAGCAGGGTCGTCGTCAGCGCGACGATAAGCAGTCGCCAGCCGCGGCCGATCTTCAGCACCCGCCCGAGCAGCCGGACGCCGCCGTCGAGCAGCGAGGCGAACACCAGGCCGGCGAAGATGATTAGCAGCGGCTGGACCAGCAGCACCACCAGCGCGATCGCAGACGCCAGCCCGAGCCAGACGCTCGCCCGCCTGAGCTCGGCGCGGAGCAGGGGATCGCGCATTTCCGCCGGGCTGGGCTCGTCGACCAGCTCGGGCGTGGCCTCGCTCACTCGACCACTTCGGGATGGAGCGATTGGCCGGCGCGACCCGCGCGGAACGAGCCCGGCCAGGTCAGCGGGTTGAGCGACGCCGACCCGTCGAGCGAAAAGGTTACGAATTCGGCGCGGCCGCCCAGATTCTCGTACGGCACCGCGCCGCCCAGCCCGGACTGGTCGAGGCCGAAGCGGCTGTCGGCGCTGCGATCGCGGTTGTCGCCCATCAGGAACACGTGGTCGGCGGGGATGGTGATCGGCCCGTAGTCGTCGCCGGGGCTGAAGCCGAGTTCGACGGTGTCGTAGCGGCGACCGTTGGGCAGCGTCTCGGTGACGATCGGCAGCCGGCAATAGAGCAGGCCGTCGGCGCCGCGTTCGCGCGCGCCCGGATATTGATCGTCGCACGGCGCGTTCTCGTCGACCGGCACCAGCGTGTCGTGGATCCGCCCCCGCGCGACCGCCTTGCCGTTGAGGATGACGACGCCGCCGCGCACCTCCAGCCGATCGCCCGGCAGACCGATGACGCGCTTGATATAGTCGTTGTTTGCTCCCGGCGGGGTGACGATGACGACGTCGCCGCGCATCGGCAGCGAACCCAGCAGACGCCCGTTCGTGAAGGGCAACTGGACGCTCCAGCTGTCCTGCGGCTGGCGCAGGACGAATTGGCGGAACAGCGCGGACGGCGACGGAATCGTCGGCGAGACGAACGACCAGCCATAGGCGAACTTCGACACGACCAGTCGGTCGCCGGTCAGCAGCCCCGGCATCATCGATTCGGACGGGATGTAGAAGGGTTTCGCCAGGAAGCTGTGGAAGCCGAGCACGATCAGGATCAGCCAGCCAATGCCGCGCGCCTCGCCCCACCAGTCGGTGCCGGCGCGCTTGGGCGTCCTCTCGCTCTTGGCGCCCAACACCGCTTCCTTCATGTGCTCATTTCTCCGACGGCGACCGCCTCGATCACCACGAACGCCTGCGCCCACGGATGGTCGTCGGTCAGCGTCAGGTGGACGCGCGCGAGGTGGCCGTCCGGAGTCATCGCGTCAAGCCTTGCCTTGGCCCCGCCGGTCAGCGCCAGCGTCGGCGCGCCGGAGGGCGCGTTGACGACGCCGATGTCGCGCATGAACACGCCCCGCTTGAAACCGGTGCCGACCGCCTTGGAGAACGCCTCCTTCGCGGCGAAGCGCTTGGCCAGGGTGCCCGCCTTGGTGAACGGACGGCGCGCGGCGCGGGCGCGCTCGGCGTCGGTGAAGACGCGGGCCTCGAAACGGTCGCCGAAGCGGTCGAGCGAGGCCTGGATACGCTCGATATTGCACAGGTCGGAGCCGAGGCCGATGATCATGGGGCGCCAAGGCAAAGAAGGTTTGTTCGCGCGGAGGCGCGGAGGCGCGGAGAAGAAGGACGGTCGGCGACACCGGCTCGCTTGGTCGAAGACCTGACGGTGCTGGATGAAACGCCTTCGGCGGAGAGAAGAAGCCGCGCGAAGCGCAACGATTTTTCTTCTTCTCCGCGCCTTCGCGCCTCCGCGCGAACCATACCTTCTTCCCTCATCTCAGCCACGCGCCGCATCGATCGCTTCGCGCATCCGCCGCACGGCGTCGCCCAGCCCGACGAACAGCGCCTCGCCGATCAGGAAATGGCCGATGTTGAGCTCGCGAACCTGTGGGATCGCGGCGATGGCGGCGACGTTGTCATAGGTCAGGCCGTGCCCGGCATGGACCTCGATGCCGTTCTTGGCGGCGAGCGCGGCGGCGTCGGTCAGGCGGCGCAGTTCGTCAGCCCGAGCGTCGCCGACCAGCTCGGCGTAGCGGCCGACGTGCAATTCCAGCACGGGCGCGCCAAGCCGCATTGTCGCCTCGACCTGGCGCGGGTCGGGTTCGACGAACAGGCTGACGCGGATGCCGGCCCCGGACAATTCGTCGACCAGGTATCGTAGGCGGTTATGCTGGCCGGCGGCGTCGAGTCCACCCTCGGTCGTGCGCTCCTCGCGCTTTTCGGGGACGATGCACACCGCGTGGGGCCGGTGGCGCAGCGCGATCGCGAGCATCTCGTCGGTCGCCGCCATTTCCAGGTTGAGCGGCACGGTCAGCTGGTCGGCGAGGCGGGCGATGTCGTCGTCGACGATGTGCCGCCGATCCTCGCGCAGGTGCGCGGTGACGCCGTCCGCTCCCGCCTCCACCGCCAGCAACGCTGCGCGCACCGGGTCGGGATGGTCGCCGCCGCGCGCGTTGCGGACGGTCGCGACATGGTCGATGTTGACGCCCAGGCGAAGGTGGTCGGTCATGCGAGCGATCCCAGGAACGTATCGAGATGCTGGAGCCGATCGGTATAGGTCAGCTCGTCAAGGTTCTGTCGTTCCGCCTCGGCAATTTTCGGCAGATCGGCGAGGAACGTGGTGTAAGCGGCCACGATCGTGGCCGCGCCCGGCAGGCGTTTTGTCGCGTGGGGGGCAACAAAGCCGCGAACCTCGGTCACCATGGCGTCTAGCTTGTTGCCGTGCGGGGCGATGTCGACGCCGGCCAGATCGGAGGCGAACGTCTGATAACGATACCGCTCCGTGTCGAGCACGAGCAGCAGATGATCGCGCAATCCGGCGCGACCCAGATGTTTCATGCCGAGCGCGATGCCGAGTTCGATCGGCATATTGAACCTGGGCAGGTTGGTCGCGGCGTCGAGCTCCACTCGGGAGATGTCGTGAATACTGAAACGGGATTGCTCGATCAGCCGCATGATCTTGACGAGCCGCGGCTCGCCGCTGTCGCTTACCTCCAACGCGCTCCGGACGGTGAAGCCGCAGAATTTGAGCGCGAACACGATGCCATCGAACAAGGCGCGGAAGGACGTGTCGAACGGGCAATTGACGAAGACGGACGACGAGCGCGCGTCGTTCAAGACCTCAAGCTTCCCTCGCCTGAGCCTCGACACGCTCCTTCAAGATCTTTTGCATCGCCGCGCGCGACCGTCGTTTGAACTCGGCCGACACTGGGGGCAGCTTCATCTTGCCTAGCGTGATCTTGACGATCTCGCCATTCTCGTCGCGAATGCGCCAGCGGTAGGTCCCGTCGACGTCCTTGAAAGCTTCAAACATCGGGCAGCACTCCAACATGACCCATGTAGCGAATGAACGCCGTTTCGCCAACGCCTACGCCGCCCGGCTCCCCGGCTTCATCGCCGGGATCGCGGCGAGCGCCGGCGGCAGCGCGTCCGCCGGGTAGCTCGGCACGTCGAGGCGGATCAGGGGGAAGAACGGCACGCCAAGTTCCGCCGCGCCGTTCGACCGGTCGACCAGCGCCGCCGCCGCGACGACCTCGCCGCCGGCGGCGCGGATGGCGGCGATCGCCTCGCGCGACGACAGGCCGGTGGTGACCACGTCCTCCATCATCAGCACCGCCCGCCCCGGCGACAGCCGGAAACCGCGACGCAGCTCGAAAACGCCGCTGGGTCGCTCCAGGAACATCGCTTCGACGCCCAGCGCGCGGGCCATTTCGTGCCCGGCGATCACCCCGCCCATCGCCGGCGAGACCACCGCGGCGACGCGCGCCCGCAGGTCAGGGGGCAGTCGCTGCGCCAGCGCGGTCGCCAGCCGGCTTCCCCGCGCCGGATCCATCAGCACGCGGGCGCACTGTAGATAGCGCGCGCTGTGAAGGCCGGAGGACAGGACGAAATGCCCCTCCAGCAGCGCCCCGGCGGCGCGGAATTCGGCGAGGACGTCGTCTTCGGTCACGCTAGGCCTCCTTTTTCGCCGGGCCTAGGGTGTGCGCCCGGCGTCGGCAATCGGCGACGGAGGCAATCGAGGTAACATCCCGGGACCGGCGCTCCAAGAAAACGCGGCGGCGATGCTTGAGGCGCCGGGCCGCCGCGCTTATAGGCCATGATCTGGCGGGTGATCAAACACCCGGCGCGCCCGCTTCCCGCGCGCATGCTGCAACACGAAGGTGTGACGACCGATGCGGATCACGGGTTTGAAGTCGATGCTGCTGGCGGCCGGGCTGGCGCTTGCCGCCACGGGTCAGGCGGCGCAACCGGCGCCGCAATCGGCCGTGCCACAGGCA
>CAXTRJ010000175.1:0-6236 GCA_964246585.1 uncultured Sphingomonas sp.
GCCCCAGGCCGCGCCCGCCGCCCCCGTTCCCACCGTCGCCGGGCCCGAGGAAGCCGAGGGCGACACCCCCGCCGCGCTCAGCCCATCGGTGCGCCGCGCCATCCTGGAGCACGGCGTCGACCCGGCCGGCGTCAAGGGCACCGGCAAGGACGGCCGCATCACCAAGGAGGATGTCCTCGCCGCGGCTTCGAAGCCTGTCCCGAGCAAGGTCGAGGGGGCCGCTCCCGCCGCGACTCCCGAGCCCGCGCCGCAGACCCCGACCGTCGCGGCGTCGACCGGCCGCAAGGAGGAGCGCGTCCGCATGACGCGGCTGCGCCAGACGATCGCCCGCCGGCTGAAGGAAGCGCAGAACACCGCCGCGATGCTGACGACGTTCAACGACGTCGACATGACCGCGGTGGTCGAGGCGCGGACGAAGTACAAGGATCTGTTCGAGAAGAAGCACGGTGTGCGGCTCGGCTTCATGGGCTTTTTCGTGAAGGCGGCGTGCATGGCGTTGAAGGACGTGCCCAGCGTCAACGCGTCGATCGACGGCGACGACATCGTCTATCACGACTATGCCGACATCTCGGTCGCGGTGTCGTCGCCCGGCGGCCTCGTCGTCCCGGTCGTGCGCGACGCCGACCGGATGTCGGTCGCCGAGGTCGAGAAGACGATCGGCGACTATGGCCGCCGCGCCAAGGACGGCACGCTGAAGATGGACGAGATGAAGGGCGGCACCTTCACCGTCTCCAACGGCGGCGTGTTCGGCAGCCTCATGTCGACGCCGATCATAAACCCGCCCCAGTCGGCGGTGCTCGGCCTGCACCGCATCGAGGACCGCCCGGTGGTCCGCGACGGCCAGGTCGTGGTACGCCCAATGATGTACCTGGCGCTCTCCTACGACCACCGCCTGATCGATGGCCGCGAGGCGGTGACGTTCCTCGTCGCCTTGAAGAATGCTATCGAGGACCCGACCCGGATACTGATCGACTTGTGAGGCGGCGATGAAGTGGCAAGACCATATCCATTCGGTTGACGGCATCCTCGGGGGCAAACCCGTCTTTCGCGGTACGCGCTACACCGTGGAACGTGTTCTCAAATTGATGGGCGCGGGCTGGAGCGTGGACCGTATCGCCGATGAGTACCCCGGCGTCTTGCCCGAGCACATCAACGCGGCGGCTTCCTTCGCGGCCGATCTACTGAGCGAAGAGAGCTATATCGCGATCGACCGAGCCCGGGCCGCTTGAGGCTGATCTGCGACCACAATATTGGCAGCTTGATCGCGCGGGCCTTGGCGGATCAGCGCCATGACGTGGTTCGCGCCATTCACGTGACCCCGGATGCCGATGATCCGATCGTACTCGCCTATGCGGTAGCCGAGCGGCGGATCCTGGTCACATGCGACAGCGACTTCGGTGAACTCGTGTTCCTGAAAGGCGCGTCCGCGCCGCCCGCGATCATTTATATCCGCTTCGAGCCGCCGGATGTGGCGGATATCGTTCCCCGCCTGCTGCCGCTTCTCGACTTCGATACCTTGCGTGACCACATTACCGTTATCGGGGATCGACGAGACCGCCGTACTCCCTTTCCAGCGAAGAGCAGAGACAATGGCTGAATACGACTACGACGTCCTTGTGATCGGCTCGGGGCCCGGCGGCTACGTCGCCGCGATCCGCGCGGCGCAGTTGGGGCTCCGCGTCGCCTGCGCGGAAAGCCGCGAGACGCTGGGCGGCACCTGCCTCAACGTCGGGTGCATCCCGTCCAAGGCGCTGCTCCACGCGTCGGAGATCTACGCCGAGGCCAAGAGCGGCGCGCTCGCCAAGTTCGGCATCGACATCGCCGGAGCATCGCTCAACCTCGATCAGATGCACGCCGAAAAGGCCAAGGCGGTCGGTGAGCTGACCGGCGGGATCGCGTTCCTGTTCAAGAAGAACAAGGTGACCTGGCTGAAGGGCCGGGCCGCCTTCGCCGACGCGCACACGGTCACCGTCGGCGATCAGCGCGTGACGGCCAAGGACATCGTCATCGCCACCGGATCGTCGGTCACGCCGCTGCCCGGGGTCGCGATCGACCAAAAGGTGGTGGTCGATTCGACCGGCGCCTTGGCGCTGCCCAAGGTGCCCGAGCATCTCGTCGTCATCGGCGGCGGCGTCATCGGGCTGGAGCTTGGCTCGGTCTGGCTCCGGCTCGGCGCGCGCGTCACGGTGGTCGAGTATCTCGACCAGATCCTGCCCGGCTTCGACGAGGAGGTCCGCCGCGAGTCCGCCAAGATCTACAAGAAGCAGGGCTTCGAGTTCCGCCTTGGCGCCAAGGTCACCGGGGTGACAGTCGAGGGCGACCGCGCCACCGTGACGCTGGAGCCGGCGAAGGGAGGCGAGGCGACCACGCTGGACGCCGACGCGGTGCTTGTCGCGATCGGCCGCCGGCCCAATGTCGACGGGCTCAACCTGGGCGCGATCGGGCTGGAGCTCAACAAGCGCGGCCAGGTGCCGATCGACCATGAGTTCCGCACGCCGGTGGACGGCGTCTGGGCGATCGGCGACGTCGCGCCCGGCCTGATGCTCGCGCACAAGGCGGAGGACGAGGGCGTCGCGGTGGCGGAGAACATCGCCGGGCACACCGGCATCGTCAACCACGACGTCATCCCCTCGGTCGTCTACACCCATCCCGAGATCGCCGGCGTCGGCCTGTCGGAGGAGGCCGCGCGCGAGAAGGGCGAGGTCAAGGTCGGCCGGTTCCCCTTCGCCGCCAACAGCCGCGCCAAGACCAATCGCGACACAGACGGTTTCGTGAAGGTCATCGCCGACGCCAAGTCCGACCGCGTCATGGGCGTGTGGATCATTTCCAGCCTCGCGGGCACGATGATCGCGCAGGCGGCGCAGGCGATGGAGTTCGGCGCGACCAGCGAGGACATCGCCTATACCTGCCACGCGCATCCAACCCATGCCGAGGCGCTGAAGGAGGCGGCGATGGCCGTGACGGGCAAGCCCATTCACATCTAGCCCATGGCTAGATGTGAGGCTTGCCCGTCACGGCCCGGCCGACGGTGCCACAGCACCGTTCGACGTCATGGGCTTTGCCCATGACGGGCCGTTAACCTACATTCCCGGAACCGAACCGCCCCGAAACGGTTTCCGCCCCCTAACAACAAGGGGACCACCGATGAAGACCATCCTAGCCGCCGCCGCGATCGCGCTCGCCCTTCCGCTCGCCGCCTGCGGTGGCGACGGCGACGACAAGCTCGCCGAGCAGGTCGAGGACGCCGCCGAGAACAAGGCGGACGCGATGGAGGACATGGCCGACAACATGGAGGACCAGGCCGACGCCACTCGCGAGGTCGGCGACGACCGCGCCGACGACATCGACGACGCCGACGTCAACGCCCACACCATGAGCAACGACCAAAAAGCCGCCGTGATCAACGGCGCCGCCGAGGTCCGCTGATCGATTGGGAGGCGACCCTTCTGTTCCCCGGCGGAGGCCGGGGCCCAGTCACGATGGTCGGCGATGGGTGAGTACTTCGCCAACATCAGCCACCGGGACTGGGCCCCGGCCTCCGCCGGGGTACGATCTCTTCTACGCCAATGACCCGAGCCGACCTCGAAGCCCGCTGGCTGACCCTCACCCGCGAGATGCTCCCCGCGCTCGCGGCTCCGCGAAGCTGGCCGGTCCGCGCCGATCACTGCTTCCAGCGCATCCTGCTCGACAACGCCTGTGGCGGCCGTTGGTACGACCATGTCGCCGGCCGCCCCGCCTACCGCGCGATCGACGAAGCCCGGCTGGCGGAATCGGTACGGCTGGGCGAGGCGGCGCGCGACGGCACCGCCGACCTCCACGCTCTCAACGCCCGCTCGCTGGCATGGCGACGGGGGTGATCGCGGCACTCCCGCTTGCACGTCGACAGACCTCGTCTATCCTGAGCCGGACGGGGGAGACGATCGGTGATCACAGGCGTGATGCTGTTGGCGATGATGGCGCAAGAACCGCTGACGGCACAGGGCAAGTGGGCAATCATACCGAGCGGTGACGCATGCGTCCTGCAGCGCACCTTCGGCACGGGCGAGGCAAGCACCACGCTTGCTTTTCGGCAGATGCCTGTGGCCGAGTTCGTCGACGTCATCACATTCGCGAAAGGTCCGCCTCGGAAGAGGAAACAGGGATCCGGGGAAGTAACGCTTACTCCCATGACGCGGCGCGTGGCGGGTGATTACGAAGCGTTCGACAGCCCAGAACCCAGCGGTCGCGTCGTCAAACTTACCCTAAAGGCGGCGGACCTAGCCGACCTTGCCGCCGCCACTGGCATCACGGTCGAGGCCGATGGCGCGACCAAGGCCGTCGCGCTACCGACGACGTTCGCCAAGGCATTGACGGCATGGGCGGATTGCGGCGACGGGTTGATGCGACAATGGGGTGGCGACCCCGTCGCCTACCGCGCGATCATCAAGCCCGCCGAACCAATCAAACCAGAAACTTGGATATCGTCCGACAATTATCCACCGGACGCGAGGCATCGCGGTGCGCAGGGGACGACGCAGATGTTCTGGCGTATCGACGAGCGTGGCAGGGTATCCGACTGTCGCAGTACCATCAGCGCCGGCGACGCGTCGCTGGACCAAGCCGCGTGCGCCGCTATTACCGCCAATGGCCGGTACCGCCCCGCGCTCGACGCTGCGGGCAATCCCGTTCCAAGCTGGGCGACACGTCATGTCAAATGGGTGATGCCTCGTTGACAGCCGCCGCCTCCACCTCCGCCCGCCCGGCGATCGCCAGCGCGCCCTCGACCGCCGTGCCGAGCGTCCCGACATAGGCGTCGGCGCCCAGCATCCGCTGGATCTCCGCGTCGCTCAGCGCGGCCTCGCCCTCCGGCCATAGCCCGACCATCACCGGCACCCCCGGCGCGGCGCGACGCAGGCGGCGGACGAGGTAGCGCAGGTGGCTCGGCGTGCCCCCGATCTCCAGGTAGGACAGGCAGATCAGCCGCGCGCCGCCCAGGTCGAGCGAGCCAATGCGGTCGCGCGCCACCGCGCCGTTGTCGACCCGCCGGACGCCGAAGCCGCGCCGCTGCATCAGCTGTTCCAGCATCGCCGTCACCGCCTCGTCGAGGATGCCGCGCCCGGCGATGCACACTACGCTGCCCGGCGTTTCCCACGCGGTCGGCGCGTCGGCCAGCGCGACCGCCGCCGTCTCGGGAATCGCGCCCGCGTTCCCCGCCGGCATCGGGTTGAGCGGCTTTTCCGCCTCCGCCGGGGTGGCGACGGCGGTGTCCTGATGGTCGTCCAGCTCGTGGATCAGCGTCGCCATCGCCGCGACGATCCGGCTCGCCCCCGGCCGGTCGACCATGCCGCGCCGCGCGTCGTCGGCGGCGAGCTTCAATCCGCCCAGCGCCACCTCGTCATAATAGGCCGTCAGCGACCGCCCGGCGAGCAGCCCCTCCGCCTGTTCCAGCGCCTCCTCCGGATCGTCCGCCAGCATCCGCTGGTAGAAGCTCTCGACCGGGGTCAGCGCCGGGCGGTCGCCGAGCAGCACGTCGACGAACTCCAGCGCGGGGACGTGCCGCCCGAGCACCACCAGGCACAAGGTCAGCGGCATCGACAGAACCAGCCCGACCGGCCCCCAGATCCACGTCCAGAACACCGCCGCGACGATCACCGACAAGGGCGACAGCCCGGTCGAGTGGCCGTAGAGCAGCGGCTCGATGACATAGCCGACCACCGGCTCGACCACCGCGAACAGGATCGCGACCCCGATCACCATCGTCCAGCCCGGATCGACCCCGGCGGCGATGACCAGCGGCAGCGCGGCGCCGAGCAGCGCGCCGATATAGGGCACGAAGCGCAGGATGCCCGCCAGCACCCCCCACAAGGCCGGCACCGGCAGGCCGATCGCCCATAGCCCCAGCGCGACGATCAGCCCGAAACTGGCGTTCACCGCCAGTTGCGACAGGAAGTACCGGCTGAGCCGCGTTCCCGCGTCGTCCATCGCCGCCGTCGTGCGGTGGAGGTCGGACGATCCGAACACCCGGATCAGCCGGTCGCGCAGGTCCTCCTTCTGCATCAGGATGAAGATCGCGACGACCAGGACGATGACGAAGGTCTCGAACGGGCCCAGGATCGGCGACAGCACCTGGCCCGCGATCGACAGCTCGGACGGGCCTTCCTCCGTCACCCGCACCGGCACCGGCTCGCGCCCGCCGACCGCGCGCTCGACGCCCTCGCGCACCACCGCCGCGCCCGTCGGCGACAGCCCGCCCGGCA
>CAXTRJ010000176.1:0-4896 GCA_964246585.1 uncultured Sphingomonas sp.
GGCGATCGCGCTGGTCGGTGCCGGGGTGGTGACGCTGCTGCCCGCCCGGCCGGCGCGGCTGCTGGTGGTCGGCGGCGGGCGGCACAACCCGACGATGCTGCGGATGATCGCCGAGCGGACCGCGCTGGAGCCCGAACCGGCGGAAGCGCTCGGCTGGGACGGCGACGCGGTCGAGGCGGAGGGGTTCGCCTATATGGCGGTCCGGACGCTCAAAGGTCTGCCGATCAGCTTTCCGGGCACGACCGGGGTGGCCGCGCCGCTGGCCGGCGGCACGGTTCATCGCCCGGGATAGCGCGTCAGGCTTTCTTGCGCTTCTTCTTCTTGGCCGGCTTTTCCTGGTCGTCGGTCAGCAGCGGCAACACGGCGACGACGATCGCCCCGACCGCGAGCAGGCCACCGAGCGCCAGCACGGCGACCGACACGCCGGATTTGTGCTCGGACGCGGCGGTGGTGGGCTTGGACGTCGCCTGAGCGGACTCGGCCGCCGGTCTTGGCGCGGGGGCGCTGGTCTCGGCGACCGACGCCTGACCATCCGACGGCGTCGAGGTGATCGGCGTGTCGCCGGTCGTGATCGCGTCGGTCGACGCCGGCGGCATCGTCGCCAGCGTCACCGCCGGCGTAGCGTCCGTGTCGTTCGCCTCGTCGTCGTGACTTGTCACGTGGGGCATCTTGGAAGCGGGGATATGGGACATGGGCGCGCGAGCTCCGGCGTGTAACGAGATTGAAACGGGTCAACCCGCCCCGGCCGGGGTTTGTTCCTGACGCGGATACAGGACACGCGCTCGGCACACCAACTAGGCTCAACTCCGACGACAACGGCGTACCCCGGCGAAGGCCGGGGGCCAGTCACGGTGCATGTTGATAGGGTCGCACCCCGCTTGCACCACCAGCGTGACTGGGCCCCGGCCTCCGCCGGGGTACAGCAGGCTATTACCGCGTAATCTTCACCGGCAACGACCGGTACCCATGGACGAAACACGCCGCCACCCCGTCGGCTCGCGCGGCACGTTGACCCGCATCCGCCGCACGATCAGCCCGGAGTCCGCCTCCAGCTTGGTGCGCTCGTCGGGGAACTCTACCGCGGCTGCCCTGGCTCGGCCTGGCCAGACATCGTCGGGGGTTCGGCCGGGATATCGGCCCCGACGCCGCGACGCAAGACGACGGGGGTGGGGCAGCCGTCGACCTCGCGGTACACGGTCAGCACCCGCGCCGCGGGCGGCATCTCGGCGAGCGGGCGGACGCTCGCCGTGCCGTCCCGATGGTCGACCAGCCCGGCGGTCGGCTTGCACTGCGTCGGCGTCTTGGCCACCGGCCGCCCCGTCGGCGCGGTCTGGGCCGACGCGGTGGCCAGCGGGACGAGGGCGAGGATCAGCAACGCGGCGCGCATGACGAATCTCCTGAATGCTGGAACGCAGGCTAGCATCGCGCCGCGCCGACGCAATCCGGCATTCACCAGCCCTGGCGGTCTTCCGGGTAGCTCATTGGCAGCGTCATCGTCGCGCCCCCGCCCGCGATCGCCACCTTGGTGACGGCGAAGGTCGGCGCGCCGCGCAGCTTCTCGGCGTTGGACAGCGCGGTGCCCTCGCTCAGCCGGCCGTCGATCATCTCCATCCGCTCGTCGTCATTGGCATCGTGCAGCGCGGCGACGGCGTAATCGCCCGGCGGCACGTTCTTGAAGCTGACGGTAACGGTGCCGGCGTCGGCGACCTTGGCCTCGGCCAGGAAGGGCGGGTGGGCTTTCAGGAACGTGCCCTCGTCATACAGCGACACCCGCATCGTGCCGCCCTTCGCTTTCACGCCCGACAGGGTGACGGTCACCTCCGCCGCGCTCGCCACGGTCGGCGCGATGACGAGGGCCAAGCCGAACAGCGTCGATGCCAATCCCATTCCCGATCTCCCACTTAGTGTACCATACGAATAGTACACCTGCGCGCCGGGTCGTCAACGCCTATCGCTTGCGCGTCAGCTCGCGCATCGCGTCGTCGAGGCCGGCGAGGGTCAGCGGGTACATCCGGTCCGACAGCAGTTCGCGGACGATGCGGACCGATTGGGAGTAGCCCCACTGCTCGGCGGGCACCGGGTTGAGCCACACCGCCGCAGGGTAGGTCGTCGTCATGCGGTGCAGCCACACCGCGCCCGATTCCTCGTTCATATGCTCGACCGATCCGCCGGGATGGGTGATCTCGTACGGGCTCATCGACGCGTCGCCGACGAACACCAGCTTGTAGTCGTGGCCGAATCTGTGGAGCACGTCCCACATCGGCGTCCGCTCGGCGAAGCGGCGGCGGTTGTCCTTCCACACGCCCTCGTACGGGCAGTTGTGGAAATAGAAGAATTCGAGGTTCTTGAACTCGCTGGTCGCCGCCGAGAACAGCTCCTCGCACAGCTTGACCCAGGGGTCCATCGAGCCGCCGACGTCGAGGAAGAGAAGGAGCTTGACCGCGTTCTTGCGTTCGGCGCGCATCCGCACGTCGAGCCAGCCCTGGCGCGCGGTGCCGTCGATCGTCGCGTCGATGTCGAGCTCGTCGGCGGCGCCCTCGCGGGCGAAGCGGCGCAGCCGGCGCAGCGCGACCTTGATGTTGCGGGTGCCCAGCTCGCGGGTGTTGTCGAGGTTGCGGAACTCGCGCTGGTCCCACACCTTCAGCGCGCGTTTGTGGGTCGATTGGCCGCCGATGCGGACGCCCTCGGGGTTGTAGCCGGAGTTGCCGTAGGGCGACGTGCCGCCGGTGCCGACCCACTCGTTGCCGCCCTGGTGCCGACCCCCCTGCTCCTCCAGCCGCCGCTTCAGCGTCTCCATGATCTCGTCCCACGAGCCGAGCGACTTGATCGCCGCCATCTCCTCGGGGGTCAGGTATTTCTCGGCGACGGCCTTCAGCCACTCCTCGGGAATGTCGGCCGTCTGTGTGCCGAAACTGGTGGCGAGCCCGCGGAACACCTTGGCGAACACCTGGTCGAAGCGGTCGAGCAGGCCCTCGTCCTTCACATAGGTGGCGCGGGCGAGATAGTAGAAGTCTTCCGGCGTCCGCTCGATCACCTCGCGGTCGAGCGCCCGGAGCAGGACCAGATGCTCCTTCATGCTGGCCGGGATGCCGGCGGCGCGGAGCTCGTCGAGGAAGGTGAGGAACATTTTGGCCGCGCTACTCGGCCAATTGGGCGCTGTCGATTGTCGTCGTCGTCTTTCCGTCGGCGAGGAAGCTGGTGCGCGAGCGGACGGCCAGGGGCGCGGCGTTGTCGCTGGTCAGCCAGCCCTGCAGCTGCGTTGGCGAGGGTATCCGGTCGAGCGAGCCGCGCACCATCACTTCGCCGATGGCATAGGACTTTATCGTATAGCCCGTTCCCAGCATCGAGCGCTCGACCGAGAGGATCGACGCGTTGTCGCCGAACACCGCCAGCGCCGTGGCTGGCTCGCGCTCGCCGGCGGCCTGCAGGAGGTCGATGCGGCGCTCCCCCATGACGAGGGTAGCTCGCACGCAGACCGGGGTCGCGCCGTTGGCCGGAAAGGCGGGCGGGGTGGTCGACGCGCGCTTGTCGGAACCGAACGCGATGCTGCCGCCGGTCAATCCGGCGAAGATCAGGTCGGCGTTGGCATCCTTGCCGGTCGCGAGCTTGGCGTCCGTCATGTCGTTGGCGGGGCACGGATCGGCAAAGGTCAGCGGCGACGCCGCGAACACGGTCGCCTTGCGATCGACTGACAGGCCCGAGATCAGCGCGTCGAGCGACGCCGTCACCTCGGCGGCGCGGGCCTCGGGTCCGGTCGCGCGCAATTTCACCAGCCAGTCGTCGACGCGGACGAACGCGGCGGCGGTGGCCAGGGTGTCGCCTTTCAAGACCGCTTGCGCGTACAGCATCCGGATGGCTCCGCTTGCCTGACCGGCGGCGGGCATCACCGACTGGCTGGCGAGCTTCACGCCGGACCCGAACCGGGAACGCACCGCCAGGTCGGTGGCGTAGGCCGACAGCGCCGTGTCGGCATAGGTCGCACGGTAAACGTAGGCGGTGGCGAATACCTTGCCGTCCGGCGACTCGTACTGGGCGAAGTTGTCGATCCCCCGACCTTGGCTTGAGGACTCGCCGGTCTTGGTCAACGAGGTCGTCCCCGCCTTCTTCGGCAAGGTGAGCCTCGCGGCCTTGATCGTGATGGTGTCGCCCTTGGATCGCCACGGGCCGTTCAGATCCGTGGCGAACGCCGGTGTCGCCCCGAGCAGCGCCAAGGCGATCAAGGTTGCCGATTTCATGTTTCGTCCTCCCCTACCGCGCCAGCGTAGAGGCGGGACGGGCCACACGGCAAGCGTGGCGCGACGCCCTAGCGAGCGTAGGCGTCGATCAGCGCGCCGACGTAATCGGGCTGGCGCGCGGTCAGCTCGCGGGCGGGCTTGCCGCCGTAGATGAAGCCGTACACCGGATAGACGCCGCCGCCGAGGCCGTCCATGTCGCGGTACCATACCTTTACGTCCGACCAGTCGCCGCGCTTCGACACGTCGTATAGCGTCACGTCCTGCTCGGCGTGGCCGCGCTCGCCGTTCTGGCGCGACCAGTTGGCATGGGTCAGCATGACGACGCGCCGCTCGACGACGCGGCTGACGACGGCGACATGACCGTAGGGCAGGCGCGCGGTCTTGGCGAAGACGACCACGGCGCCGGGCCGGGGCGCCGCGCCGCGCCGCGATCGTAGCGGCCGTCCGCCTGACCCCACCAGGTCCAGGCGTCGCCGAAGATCTGGATACCCGATGCGGCGCGGGCGAAGGGAACGCACTGGCCGACATAGTCGAGCAGCGAGCTGGCGGGGGCCGGAGCCGCCGCGACGAGCGCCGCCGCCGTCAGCGCCGCCACCGGGAACAGAATACGCATGGGACTTCCTCCGCCGCCGCATCCGCCTCCGTCCTACCCGGCTAGGGT
>CAXTRJ010000176.1:4906-6119 GCA_964246585.1 uncultured Sphingomonas sp.
CGTTAAGCCCGTGCGCGTCGCCGCCTGGAGCGTCAGCCCTTGTTCGCCTGGCGCTTGGCCATGAAGGCGAGGCGCTCGAACAGCATCACGTCCTGTTCGTTCTTGAGCAGCGCGCCGTGGAGCGGCGGGATCGCCTTGGTCGGGTCGCGGTTCTGCAGCACGTCGAGCGGCATGTCCTCGTGCAGCAGCAGCTTCAGCCAGTCGAGCAACTCGCTGGTCGACGGTTTCTTCTTAAGGCCCGGCACCTCGCGGACGTCGTAGAACAGGTCCATCGCCCTTGAGACGAGGATCCTCTGGATGCCGGGAAAGTGGACGTCGACGATCGCCTGCATCGTGTCGCGGTCGGGAAACTTGATATAATGGAAGAAGCAGCGGCGCAGAAACGCGTCGGGCAGCTCCTTTTCGTTGTTGGAAGTGATGACGACGATCGGCCGCTCGACCGCGCGGACCGTCTCCCCCGTCTCGTAGACGTGGAACTCCATCCGGTCGAGTTCCTGGAGGAGGTCGTTGGGGAACTCGATATCGGCCTTGTCGATCTCGTCGATCAACAGCACGGGCGCGGCCGGGCGGGTGAACGCGTCCCACAGCTTGCCGCGGCGGATGTAGTTGGCGATGTCGTGGACCCGCGCGTCGCCGAGCTGGCCGTCGCGCAGCCGGGCGACGGCGTCGTACTCGTACAAGCCCTGCTGCGCCTTGGTGGTCGACTTCACGTTCCATTCGATCAGCTCGGCGCCGACCGCCTTGGCGATCTCGTAAGCCAGCACGGTCTTGCCGGTGCCGGGCTCGCCCTTGACCAGGAGCGGGCGGCGCAGCGTCACGGCGGCGTTGACCGCCACCTTCAGGTCGCCCGTCGCGACGTAATCCTTGGTGCCTTCGAAGCGCTTCATGCCGCCGGTCCCGTGCTCGATCCGCTCGCGAGGTGGCGCATGGGACGCGTGGGCGCAAGCGGCGATCAGCGTCCCCGGGCGGCGGCGCGCGCGTCGAGCAGATCCCATAGCGCGCGGTGCTGCGCGAGCAGCGCGCGCGCGCCGAACAGCAGCGCGCGCTCGACGGGGCCGCCCACGCCCTCGTCGTCGAGCATCGCGGTCGTTTCCTCCGGCGTCGGCATGGTGGAGGGCGCGAGCGCGGCGCCATAGGCGTCGGCGGCGCGGTCGAGCACGCGGCGGACCGCGCCCCAGTCGAGCACCAGCGCCACTGCCGCGCCGAGCGCGAC
>CAXTRJ010000177.1:0-6112 GCA_964246585.1 uncultured Sphingomonas sp.
TGCCGGTGCTGCTGGCGGCGCGCGCCGGCCAGGGGATCGGCGCGGCGATGCTGATGCCCAACAGCCTCGCCATCCTGGGCAACGCCTTTACCGGCGAGGAGCGCGGCCGCGCGATCGGCACCTGGGCATCGGCCGGGGCGATCGCCGCCGCCGCCGGACCGCCGCTCGGCGGCTGGCTGGTCGAGACGGTCGGCTGGCGCGCGATCTTCTTCCTGAACCTGCCGCTGGCGACGGGCGCGATCGTCATCGCGTGGCGCCATGTCGCGGAGAGCGCGGAAGGGAAGCAACCGCTCGACTGGTTCGGCGCGCTGCTGGCGACGGGGGCGCTGGGTTCGCTTACCTGGGCCTTGACGCTGTGGTCGAGCGGGGATGGCGTCGGCACGGCAGGCGCGATCGGCCTGATCGTCGGCCTCGCGTCGCTGGCGCTGTTCCTCGTCGTCGAGCGCCGTCGCGGCGAGCAGGCGATGATGCCCTTGTCGCTGTTCGGCTCCCGCGCGTTCGTCGGGCTGACGCTGCTCACCTTCCTGCTCTACGGCGCGCTGGGCGGGCTGTTGTTCCTGCTGCCCTACCTGCTGATCGAAAGCGGCGGCTACACGCCGCTGCAGGCCGGGCTGGCGCTGCTCCCGTTCGCGATCGTCGTCGGGGCGGCCTCCCGGCTGATGGGGCGGGCGACCGAGCGGATCGGGCCGCGCTGGCCACTCACCCTCGGGCCGCTCATCACCGGCGTCGGCTTCGCGCTGCTGGTCCGGGTCGAGCCGCAGGGAAGCTATTGGACCAGCGTGTTTCCGGCGATGCTGGTGATCGCGATCGGCATGGCTGGCGCCGTCGCGCCGCTCACCACCGCCGTCCTGTCCTCGGTCGACGGCGAGCATACCGGCACCGCGTCGGGCTTCAACAGCGCGATCGCGCGCACCGGCGGACTGATCGCCACCGCGCTGGCGGGCGCGGTGATCGCGCGGGAGGGCGCGGCGTTGACCAACGCCTTCCATGTCGCCGCGTGGATCGGCGCGGCCGTCGCGCTCGCGTCGGCGCTGGCGGCGTTCACGACGCTGGAGGCGAAAACGGCGGAAAAGCTGGATGCCCCGTAAGGATTCGAACCTCAATTGACCGAGTCAGAGTCGGTAGTCTTACCGTTAGACGACGGGGCAACAGCGAGGGGCGTTTAAGCGGGGGCTTCGTGGGTGTCAACGTCGCCCCGCTTGCGGTGGCGGCGCCGGCGCGCTAGCCTCGCGTTCAAGCACCGAACGGGCGCGCGAGCGGCCGCGACGGCAGAACAGAACAAGAGAGTAACGGCATTGGGGGATTTGCCCACCGACATGCCGTACCGGCAGGGTCCGTACCCTGACCGACCGGCCTTTTCGCCGCCGCCGCGCGTGGCGTCGGCGCGGCATTACGCCGCGCTCGATCTCGGCACCAACAATTGCCGGCTGCTGATCGCCCGGCCGCAAGGCGCCGGCTTCGCCGTGGTCGACGCCTTTTCGCGCATCGTCCGGCTCGGCGAGGGCTTGGCGGCCACCGGCCAGCTGAGCGACGCGGCGATCGAGCGGACCATCGCGGCTTTGCGGGTGTGCGCCGACAAGCTGCGCCGGCGCAACGTCACGCTCGCCCGCTCGGTGGCGACGGAGGCCTGCCGCCGCGCGACCAACGGCCCCGCCTTCATCGCCCGCGCCTATGCCGAGACGGGCATCCACCTCGACATCATCTCCGCCGAGGAGGAAGCGCGGCTCGCCGTGCTCGGCTGCCACGCGCTGCTGGAGCCGGGCCATGGGCCGGCGCTGGTGTTCGACATCGGTGGCGGATCGACCGAACTGGTGCTGATCGACACCGCGACTCCGGTGCCGACCGTGATCGATTGGCATTCGGCGCCATGGGGCGTCGTGTCGCTGACCGAGAGCGCGGGGGGCGGCGAGGACGCGGGCGGGCGCGCCGCCGCCTATGCCCGGATGCGCTCTCTGGTCGCCGACAGCTTCGCCGGGTTCGCCGCGCGACTGCCGCGTGGGGCAGCGCAGCACCGGCTGCTCGGCACCAGCGGGACGGTGACGACGCTGGCCTCGGTCCATCTCGGCCTCGACCATTACGACCGGTCGGCGGTCGACGGGCTGATCGTCCCGGCGGACGCGATGCGCCGGATCAGCGCCGACCTGGCGACCATGAGCATCACGGAGCGCGCGACCTTGCCATGCATCGGCCACGAGCGCGCCGACCTGGTCGTCGCCGGTTGCGCTATCCTGGAGACGATTTTGGACCTGTGGCCGGCCGAGCGACTGGGCATCGCCGACCGTGGTATCCGCGAGGGCATCCTGCGCCGGCTGATGGGATCGCCGTCGTGAGCAGGGGCGGATCGGGCGGTCGCCAACGCGTGCTGACCGCGAGGAAGCGCACCGCGCAATCGACCCGCTGGCTCGAACGGCAGCTCAATGACCCCTATGTCAAGCGCGCCAAGGCGGAAGGCTATCGCAGCCGCGCCGCGTACAAGCTGCTCGAACTCGACGAGCGGTTCGCGCTGCTGAAAGGCGTCAAGCGCGTGATCGACCTCGGCATCGCGCCGGGCGGATGGAGCCAGGTGGTGCGGCGGCTGGCGCCGGGCGCGGTCGTCGCGGGGATCGACCTGCTCCCGGTCGACCCGCTCGACGGGGTGACGATCTTCCAGCTGGACTTCATGGACGACGCAGCGCCCGCGCTGCTGATCGAGGCGCTGGGCGGCGCGCCCGACCTGGTGCTGTCCGACATGGCGGCGAACACGGTCGGGCATCCGCAAACCGACCATCTGCGCACCATGGCGCTGGTCGAGGCGGGGGTCGCGTTCGCCTGCGACGTGCTGCGGCCCGGCGGCGCGTTCGTCGCCAAGTCGCTGGCGGGCGGCGCGGACAACGCGCTGATCGTCGAGCTGAAGCGCAATTTCACCAGCGTGAAGCACGCCAAGCCGCCGGCAAGCCGCAAGGGATCGTCGGAATGGTACGTGGTGGCGCAAGGGTTCAAGGGGGGAGGTCCGGCAGTAGCGAAGCTAATGCCGGAATAATCCGACCCCACGGCCAGCGGGCCATGGGCCCGACCGACGGCGCGGCTTTGCCGCGACGGGTTAGAGATATCCCGTTCCCGCCATGCAAGCGCAAGCTGACATCTTGCTAACCAGCGAATAGACCCCAGCCTTCGCTGGGGTGACATGATCTGAAAAGAGCGTCGCGACGAAGCCGCGCCGTCGGTCGGGCTTACACCCGCCGGCCGTGGGTTCGACTTTATCCGGGATTAGCTGCGCTAATCTCGGGCCTCACCCCTCATAATCCCCGCCCATATTCTGGTTGCGCGGCGGCGCGGCGGCGGTCAGGCGAAGCGCCTCGGCCGACGCGGCCAGGTTGCCGACGGCGTCGACCTCGTCCTCGTCGTCGACCTGGACGCGCTGCAGCGCCGAGATGACCGACTCCTGGAGGTGGTCGGGACGCACCATCTCCTCGGCGATCTCGCGCAGCGCGACGACCGGGTTCTTGTCGCGGTCGCGGTCGATCGTCAGGTCGGCGCCGCCCGAGATCTGGCGCGCGCGCTGGGCGGCGAACAGCACCAGGTCGAACCGGTTGGGGATCTTGTCGACGCAATCCTCGACGGTGACGCGCGCCATGGACGCTTCCTTCGCAAAAATACCGATGGGGAGAAGCCGCGTGGCATAGCGCCGCGCCGGTCGCGAGTCAATGAAACGGTCGGCTTGCCTCGCCCGCCCGCCCGGGCCATCACCGCGCCATGGCCGACGCCCCGCCCCAGCCGACGTTCACCGTCGACGGCAACCGGCTGACGCTGCTCGACACCGGCCCGCGCCGGCTGGACGCGCTGCTCGGACTGATCGACGGCGCGACGCGCTCGCTGCGCATCCTGTACTATATCTACGCCGAGGACGCGACCGGACGCCGGGTCAACGACGCCCTGGTCGCCGCCGCCGGGCGCGGCGTCGCCGTCGCGTTGATCGTCGACGGTTTCGGCAGCGACGGCGCCGACGAGGCGTTCTTCGCGCCGCTCGAGGACGCCGGCATCGCGGTGTGCCGGTTCTCGCCGCGGCTGGGACGCCGCTACCTGCTGCGCAACCATCAGAAGCTGGCGCTGGCCGATGAAGCACGCATCATCATCGGCGGCTTCAACGTCGAGGACGATTATTTCGGGACGCCGGAGGACCAGGCGTGGCGCGACCTGGGGCTGCTGGTCGAGGGACCGGCGGCCGGGCGGCTGGCGGGCTATTTCGACGCGCTAGAGGATTGGGTGCGCCAACCCAGGGCGAAGATGCGCCACCTCAATCGCGCGCTGGCGCGGTGGAGCGAGCGCGAGGGGGCGACGTGCTGGCTGATCGGCGGACCGACCCGGCGGCTGTCGCCCTGGGCCCGGGCGGTGCGCGCCGACATGCGCGCCGGGCGGCGGATCGACATCGTCGCGGGCTATTTCACCCCCAGCCCGACGATGCTGCGCCGGCTCGACCGGGCCGGGCGAGAGGGACGGGAAGTGCGCGTGGTGACGGCGGCGAAATCGGACAACGGCGCGACGATCGCGGCGGCGCGCTTCACCTATGCCGGGCTGCTCAGGAAAGGCGTGCGCGTTTTCGAATACCGCCCGACCAAGCTGCACACCAAGCTCTACGTCGTCGACGACGCGGTGCATGTCGGCTCGGCCAATTTTGACATGCGCAGCCTGTTCATCAACCTCGAACTGATGCTCCGCGTGGAGGACGCCGCCTTCGCCGAGCATGTCCGCGGCTATGTCGACGGCGAGATCGCGGCGTCGGAGGCGATCACGCCGGAAGTGTACCGCGCGCGCACCGGCTGGATGCAGCGGGTGCGCCAGTTCGGCGCGTACCTGGTGGTGGCGGTGCTCGACCCGAGCCTGTCGCGCGGGCTGAACTTCGGGGTGGACGAGGGTTGAGCAAGATTATCTGATTGCTCCTCCGGGAGGGGGGCGTCGCTCGACGGATCGTGCCCCGCCTAGCCCGCGACCTTGCCCGGCACGTTCACCCCCATGCTCTGCAGATACCGCTTCACGTTGCGCGCCGCCTGGCGCAGGCGTTGTTCGTTCTCCACCATGGCGATGCGGACGAAGCCTTCGCCATTCTCGCCGTAGCCGACCCCCGGCGCCACCGCGACCTGGGCGTGGGTGAGGAGTTGCTTGGAGAATTCGAGGCTGCCCAGATGCGCCAGCGCCGGGGGCAGCGGCGCCCAGGCGAACATCGACGCGGCGGGGCTGGGGACGTCCCAGCCGGCGCGCGCGAAGCTTTCGACCAGCACGTCGCGGCGCTTGTGGTACAGCTCGCGGTTCTTGGCGACGATATCCTGCGGGCCGTTCAGCGCCGCGCACGCCGCCGCCTGGATCGGGGTGAACGCGCCATAGTCGAGATAGGATTTCACCCGCGTCATCGCCGCGATCAGCTTCGCGTTGCCGACGCCGAAACCCATCCGCCATCCGGCCATCGAATACGTCTTGCTGAGGCTGGTGAACTCGACGGCGACGTCCTTGGCCCCCGCGACCTGCAGGATCGACGGCGTCGGCCGGCCGTCATAGTATAGTTCGGAATAGGCCAGGTCGGAGACGACCCACAGGCCATGCTCCTTCGCGAAGGCGACGACGCGCTCGTAGAAGGCGAGGTCGACGACCTCGGCGGTGGGGTTGGAGGGATAGCCCATCACCAGCACCGACGGGCGCGGCACGGTGAACGCCACCGCGCGCTCGAGGCTTTCGAAATAGCGTTCGTCGGGCGTGGTCGGAACGCTGCGGATCGTCGCCCCGGCGATGATGAAGCCGAATGTGTGGATGGGATAGGTCGGGTTGGGCGCCAGCACCACGTCGCCCGGCGCGGTGATCGCGGTGGCGAGACTGGCCAGCCCCTCCTTCGACCCCATCGTCACCACCACCTCGCGCTCGGGGTCGAGGTCGACGCCGAAGCGACGGCCGTAATAAGTGGCCTGGGCCCGGCGCAGCCCGGGGATGCCCTTGGACTGCGAATAGCCGTGCGCGTCGGGCTTCCTCGCCACCTCGCACAGTTTGTCGATGACGTGCGGCGGCGGCGGCAGGTCGGGATTGCCCATGCCGAGGTCGATGATGTCCTCGCCCGCGCCCCGCGCCGCCGCGCGCATCGCGTTCACCT
>CAXTRJ010000178.1:0-6067 GCA_964246585.1 uncultured Sphingomonas sp.
ATCCTGCGCCTCGCCCGCGACACGGGGGCGCGGGTCCGGTTGTTCGACGCGGCCGACCGGGTCGCGGCCGACAGCCGCGCGCTGGGGCTGCGCACGTTCGTCCTGCGCGATCCCGACAAGGAGGATTGGGGGCAGGACGTCGCCCGGTTCCTCGACGCGGCGATCGACACGGTGGTCGGCGCGCCCCGGCCGCCATTATACCGCGAGCGGGCGAGCGGCGTCGCCTGGCCCGACGTCGCGGCGGCGCGCGCCGGTTTGGGATTACCGGCGACGGTGTGGCGCGCGCCGGACCGCTCGGTCGTGATTACGGCCGCGGCGCGGGTGCCGGGCGGCGTGGTGATGACCACGACCAACGCCCGCGACATCACGCGAACCGTCAGGACCGAACGGTTCCGGCTGGGTGTCGTGCTGCTGATCGTATCGCTAGTCTCCGTGCTGCTCTCGCTGTTTCTCGCCCGCACCATCGTCCGGCCGCTGCGGCGGCTGGCGCGGGCGGCGGTCAGGGTGCGGCTGGGCCGGGCGCGCGAGGTGGTGGTGCCGCGCCTGCCCTCGCGCCGCGACGAGCTGGGGATGCTGGCGCGGGCGCTGTCGGATATGAGCCTAGCGCTACGCGCGCGGATCGACGCGACCGAGGCGTTCGCCGCCGACGTCACGCACGAACTGAAGAACCCGCTGGCGTCGCTGCGGTCGGCGGTCGAGGGGCTTGGCACGATCAAGGATCCGGCGCTGCAGGAGCGGCTGATCGCGGTGGTCCGCGACGATGTTCACCGGCTCGACCGGCTGATCACCGACATCTCCGAAGCCTCGCGGCTCGACGCGCAGCTCAGCCGGGCCAAGTTCGAACCCGTCGACGTCGGCGCCATGATCGACGGCCTACTGACGCAACGCATCGAACGCGGGGTAGAGCGCGGGGTGAGATTGGTGTTCGACCGCGACTTGGGCGAGCCGATGGTGGTAATGGGCGAGGGCGCGCGATTGGAGCGCGTGTTCGACAATCTTATCGACAACGCCTTGTCGTTCTCGCCCGACGGCGCGGTGATCGCGGTGGCGGCGCGGTCGCGGGCGCGCGAGTTGATCGTCTCGGTCGAGGACGAAGGGCCGGGCGTACCCGAGGAGGCGCGAGAGGCGATCTTTCGCCGATTCCAGTCGATCCGCCCGGCGTCGGAAGCGTTCGGCCAGCACTCCGGGCTGGGGCTCGCCATTGCGCGCGCGATCGTCGACGGGCATGGGGGCTCGATCCGCGTGGAGTCGCGCGACGATCGGCTGGACGGCGCCCGTTTTGTCGTTCGCCTGCCGCTCGCCGGCGGGCGATGACCCGTTTTGGAAGTGATGTGGTGACCGCCCTGCCCACCCAAAAGCTGTCTACCCAAACGCTGCACGTCTCGACCGTCGCGATCGACGGGCGCGCGGTGCTGATCGAGGGCGAGTCGGGCGCGGGCAAATCGGACCTGGCGCTACGGCTGATCGATCGCGGCGCGACGCTGGTCAGCGACGACTATACCGTGCTGGTCCGCTCGGGGGAGCGACTGCTGGCGTCGCCGCCGGCGACCATCGCCGGGCGGATCGAGGTGCGCGGGGTCGGCATCGTGCCGGTGGCGCACGTCGCCGACGTGCCGGTGGCGTTGCTGATCCGCCTAACGACCGAGGCCCAGCGGATGCCCGAGCCGCTGCGTCGCCGGATCGCCGGGATCGACGTGCCCGAACTGTTGCTCAACCCTGCCCCGCCATCCGCCCCGATCAAGGTTGAGCTGGCGCTCCGCCATCCGGAGGCGATCGCGGCGTGAGCGAGCCGCGCGGCATCCTGCTGGTCACCGGCATGTCGGGCGCGGGCAAGTCCACCGTGCTCAAGACGCTGGAGGATTTGGGGTGGGAGGTGGTCGATAACCTTCCCCTCGCCCTGCTCGACCGGCTGCTCGACGCGCCCTTGTCGGCGGGCGCGACCGGCGCGGGGCAGCCGCTGGCGATCGGCATCGGCGCGCGCACCCGCGACTTCGACCCCAAGCACATCGTCCAGCGAATCAAGCAGCTGCGCGAGCGCCATGGCCATGATGTCGGCACGCTGTTCCTGGACTGCGCCGGAGGCGAGCTCGAGCGGCGCTATTCGGAGACGCGACGGCGGCATCCGCTGGCGCTGGACCGGCCGGCGGCGGACGGCATCGCCCGCGAGCGCGAGCTGCTGGCGCCGCTCAGGCGATGGGCCAACCGGCTGATCGACACCACGACGCTGACCGCCAACGAGCTCGCTCGGCAGGTGCGCGAGAGCTTCGCCGGCGAGGCGCGGCCGGGGCCGACGCTGAATGTCATGTCGTTCGGCTTTTCGCGCGGGGTGCCGCTGGGGGCCGACCTCCTGTTCGACATGCGCTTCCTGCGCAATCCGCACTGGGTGCCGGCGCTTCGGCCAGGCACCGGTCTCGACGCGGACGTCGCGGCGTATGTCGCCGAGGATCCCGCCTACGATGCCGCCGTGGGCCGCATGGAGGAGCTGCTGCTCCTGCTGCTCCCCCGCTACGGGGCCGAGGGCAAGTCCTACGTCACGGTGGCGTTCGGCTGTACCGGGGGGAGACACCGGTCAGTCCACGTCGCCGAGCGGGTGGCCGGACGGTTGCGCGAAGCGGGCTTTTCGCCCACGGTCACGCACCGCGACCTGCCGGCGGCGCCGCAGGACTCGCTCGAAGGAATGCCGGTCGGACCATGACGAATACGGGACGCGCGTAGATGATCGGCTTGGTTCTGGTGACGCACGGTCGGCTGGCCGACGAGTTCGTGACCGCGATGGAGCATGTCGTCGGCAAGCAGGAGCGCGTCGCCACGATCGCGATCGGCCCGGAGGACGACATGGAGGCGCGCCGCGGCGACATCGCCGATGCCATCGCGGCGGTCGACGGCGGGCGCGGCGTCATCGTCCTGACCGACCTGTTCGGCGGCACGCCGTCGAACCTCGCCATTTCCTTGATGGAGCGAGGCCGCGTCGAGGTCATCGCGGGCATCAACCTGCCCATGCTGATCCGGCTGGAGTCGGCCCGGCGGAAGATGAAGGTGGTCGACGCGGTCGCCGCCGCGCGCGAGGCGGGGCGCAAGTACATCTCCGTCGCGTCCGAGGTGCTGGGCGAGGCGGCGGCGTGACGACGTCGGTTCCGGGGGCAAGCCGCACGGTCGCGATCAGCAACCGCCGGGGCCTGCACGCGCGGGCCAGCGCCAAGTTCGTTACCCTCGCCGCGACTCTGCCGGTGCCGGTCCGGGTCGAAAAGGACGGGTCGGCGGTGACGGGCACGTCGATCATGGGGCTGATGATGCTGGGCGCGGCGATGGGCGATCATGTCACGATCAGCGCCGAGGGCGACGGCGCGGACGACGCGGTGGCGCGGCTGGTCGCGCTGGTCGAGGGCAAGTTCGGCGAGGATTGAGTGTCCCGCGTCATCACCGCCTTTTCGAATCCGCTGGTCAAATATGTCCGTGACCTGCGAGACAAGCGGCATCGGCGCGAAGCGCGCCAGTTCCTGGCCGAGGGGCTTCGCATCCTGACGGAGGCGCGCGAGACCGGGCGGCTGCCCCGGATACTGTTCCATGCCGCCGCCAGCGCGTCGCATCCGTTGGTGTGGGAGCTGATCGCCGCGGTCGAGGCGGATGGCGGCGACGTGATCGAGACCACGCCCGACATCCTGGCCAAGCTGTCGGGCAAGGACAATCCGCAGGCGGTGGTCGGGGTGTTCGACGAGTTCGAGGCGGCGCTGGAAACGCTCGACCGGGCGGCGTCGGACATTTGGCTGATCGCCGAGCGGCTGCGCGACCCGGGCAATCTGGGGACGATCCTGCGGACGGGCGACGCGGTCGGCGCGGGCGGGCTGATCCTGGTGGGCGCGTGCGTCGCCCCATTTTCGGTCGAGGCGGTCCGGGAGAGCATGGGGGCGATGTTTACCGTGCCGGTGGTTCGGTGCGAGTGGGCCGAGTTCATCGGCTGGTTCCGGTCGGGGCCGGGGCAGCTGGTGGGGCTAAGCCTCGACACCGAGGCGAGCTACCGCGACGTGTCCTACATGTCTCCCACATTCCTGCTGACCGGCAACGAGGCGCACGGGATGCCTGCGGCGATGGCCGCCGCCTGCGACCTGCTGGTCAAGATCCCGATGCTGGGCAAGGCCGACAGCCTCAACGCGGCTGTCGCGACGGCGGTGATAGCTTACGAGGTGCTGGGGCGAGCTTCATCGGCCGAGTAACCGACGTTCGAGGAGCGCTTGCATGTCGCGGCGGCCATCCGCGATGACCACCACGAAAACAACCTTGTCGATCACGCGGTAGATCAGGCGATATGGACCGTGCAGCTGCTGGCGGAAATCGGTGCTGCCCAAATCGGCCAGTTCCTCGGGTACCGCACCGCGCATTGGGAAGGTCTCGAGCGTCGCGATCCGTTCGAGCAATCCGCCCAGCAATGCGTCCGCTTGGTCGCCCGAGCGATGCGTCGCGACATAATCATGGATTGATTCGAGATCGTCCTCCGCATCTTGCGTGAAGCGAACTTCGAACGTCGGTGCCGTCACTTCGCGGCGAGCGCCTTAGCCTGAAGCCTTGCGATTACCTCGCGAGCGGGCTTTGTGCGGTCAGCTTCAATGTCCTGGTTGCCGAGCGCGAGCAGCTTGAGCAACGCCAGCGTATTCTGGGTCCGCTCGAACGAGGCGACATCCTGGATGACCGCCTTCGCTTCGCCGTTCTGGGTAATCACCATCGGCTCCTGTTTCTCGGGCAGGTCGAGGATGACCTGTGCCGCGTTGGCCTTGAGGAAACTAATTGGTTTGACTTGCGCCGAGTATCTCATGGTGTCGTCCCGAAAACAAACTAAGCCTAAATATAGTCCGGTCAGTCGTGACGAGCAATCACTCCGCCGCCCGCTCGATCAACGCCGGGCCCTCCCCGTAGCGCGCCAGCGCCTCGACCGGGGGCACGTCATCGATCTCGCGGGCGCCGGTTTCGATGTTCAGGTCGCGGAACTTGCGCGCGGTCACCAGGGCGCGGCTCTCGAAGCTGCTGACAAAGGCGTTGTAGTTGTTGACCGCGCTGGTCAGCCCGCCGCCGACCTTGCGGAGGTCGCCCGCCGCTTTCGCCAGGCGGTCGTATAGTTCCTTGCCGAGTTCGCCGATCTGGCGCGCCTCGCTGGCGAGCTTTTCCTGGCGCCATACCGCCGCGACGGTGCGGGCGATGGCGATGAGGTTCGTCGGAGTCGCCAGCAGGACGCGCTTTTCGAAGGCGAAGTCCCACAGCGTCGGGTCGTGTTCGAGCGCGGCGGAAAGGAAGTGCTCACCGGGGACGAACATGATGACATAGTCGGGCGCATCGGCGAACTGGCTCCAATAGGCCTTGTTGCCGAGGCCGTTGATATGCGCCTTCATCGATTGGCAGTGGGCGCCGAGACCTACGAGGCGCTCGGCGTCGTCGACCGCGCCGAACGCGTCCTGATAGGCGTTCAAGGACACCTTGGCGTCGATCACCAGCGCCCGGCCGCCGGGGACGCGGATGATCGCGTCGGGGCGAAGTCGCCCGCCATCCTCCCCCGCGACGCTGACCTCGGTCTGGAAATCGGCGTGCTCGCTAAGGCCGCAAGTCTCCAGCACGTTCTTCAACTGCTGCTCCCCCCAGCGGCCGCGCGACTTGGGGGCGTTGCGCAGGCTGTTGACCAGCTTGGCGGCCTCGCTGCTGACCTTATCCTGGCCGAGCCGCATCTGTTCGATCTGACCTTTCAGGTCGCCGAACGCGTCGCGGCGCTCGGCCTCGACCTTGGCGACGCCCTCCTCATAGCGTTGGAGGCGATCGGTGACGGGCTGGAGCAGCGCCTTCAGGCTCTGGCCCGAGGTGCGTTCCGACTCGCGGAAGCGCGCGTCGGCGCGGTCGAGGAAGGTGCGCTGCGCGTCGCCGAGCGCTTTGGCGGCGAGCTGGTCGAAGTGCGAGGCGGTCTGCGCGGCGATCTGCTCACGGGCGTCGCGCGCCTCGGCCAGGCGCGCGTCGAAGGCGGCGGCCTCGGCGCGGAGCGTCGCGTTGTCGGTGCGGGCGCGGTCGCGGTCGTCGCGGATGACGGCCAGGT
>CAXTRJ010000179.1:0-5976 GCA_964246585.1 uncultured Sphingomonas sp.
CGCGATCGCGCGCCCGGCGATCCGGCCCGCCCGCGCGGCCTCCGCCGTCTGCGCCACCCCCGTCACGATCAGCGCGGTGACGAGCGGGATCACCGTCATCTGCAACCCCGCCAGCCAGCTCGCCCCGAGCGGCTCGGCGACCAGGATCGCGCGGGTCGCGGCGGCGGGCGAGAAGGCGGCGAGCGCGACGCCCGCGAGCAGGCCGGTGACGAGGCTGAGCAGGATGCGGGTGGCTCGGGACATGCTCGCTCTTTGGACGGAGGGGCGCTACGGTGGGAAGGAAGCCATAGCGAGGCGTTCGGGGGACGAATGGCAAGAAAATATTTCGGCACCGACGGCATCCGCGGGCTGACCAACACCGGCGCGATGACCGCGACGATGGCGATGAAGGTCGGGATGGCGGCCGGCGCGCACTTCCTGCGCGGCGACCACCGCCACCGGGTGGTGATCGGCAAGGACACCCGGCTGTCGGGCTATATGCTCGAATCGGCGCTGGTCGCGGGGTTCACCTCGGTGGGCATGGACGTGGTCATGGTCGGCCCGATGCCGACGCCGGCGGTCGCGATGCTGACGCATTCGATGCGCGCCGATCTGGGCGTGATGATCTCCGCCAGCCACAACCCGTTCGCCGACAACGGCTTGAAGCTGTTCGGCCCCGACGGCTACAAATTGTCGGACGAGGCGGAAAGCGCGATCGAGGCGCTGATCGACGGCGACGTGCCGCTGGCGGCGGCGGGGTCCATCGGCCGGGCCAGGCGGATCGACGACGCGCAGGGGCGCTACATCCACGCGGTCAAGTCGACCTTTCCCGAAAAGCTCCGCCTCGACGGGATGCGGATCGTCGTCGATTGCGCCAATGGGGCGGCGTACAAGGTCGCGCCGTCGGCCTTGTGGGAACTGGGCGCCGACATCGTCGCGATCGGGGTCTCGCCCAACGGCACCAACATCAACGACCGGGTTGGCTCGACCGCGCCGCAGACGCTGGCGGAGACGGTGGTGGCGAGTGGCGCGGCGATCGGCATCGCCTTGGACGGCGACGCCGACCGGCTGATCGTCGCCGATGAACTGGGTCGCATCGTCGATGGTGACCAGCTGATGGCAACGATCGCCGCCGCCTGGGCGCGCGCCGGACGGCTGAAGGGCGGCGGACTGGTCGCGACGGTGATGTCGAACCTGGGGCTCGAGCGGCATCTCGCGGCGCAGGGGCTCGGGCTGGTGCGGACGGGCGTCGGCGACCGCCACGTGCTGGAGGCGATGCGCGCGCGGGGCTACAACGTCGGCGGCGAGCAGTCGGGGCACATCATCCTGTCCGACTATGCGACGACCGGCGACGGCCTGGTCGCGGCGCTCCAGGTGCTGGCCGAGGTCAAGACCGCCGGCGCGCCGGCGAGCGAGGTGCTCCACCGCTTCGAGCCGCTGCCGCAATTATTGCGCAACGTGCGCTTCGCCGGCGGCAAGCCGCTGGAGCACGAGGCGGTCAAGGCGGCGATCGCCGAGGCGGAGGTTGAACTTGAAGGGCGCGGTCGCCTGCTGATCCGCCCCTCAGGGACAGAGCCGGTAATCCGGGTCATGGCGGAGGGCGAGGACCCGGCGCAGGTCGAGGCGGTGGTGACGCGCATCTGCGACGCCGTTCGGGCGGCGGTGTGAGGGCGAAGCAGGCCCACGGAGAAACTCTCGTCCGCATTCGACCCGGCACGATTTGGCGACAGCGGCAAGCGGCGCCAGTACGATGGGGAGCGGACACGATGGCGAGGACGTCGATGCTGTTGCCGATCGGGTGCGGCTTTCCGACCCCCAACCAGAAGGCGCGGTCGGTGGAGGTGCCGGACGCGACGACAAAGGGCGCGGTGACGACGAACGAACGCCCGGCGACATCATCTACGCCGACGCTGGCTAATTTCGCGTCATCGCCTGTGGCCGATGCCGCCGCGCGATCGATCCAACTGAGCGATGGCTCAACCGTGTCGCTGCGTTCCCGAAAGATCGACGCCAAGCAGGGCATAAGTGACGCACGGTGCGAAGTCTTGATTGGGGCGCAGCGCATCGCGACGATCGGCGGCGGCGAGCAAGCTTCGGTCTTAGCGAAACGCCCGGCTCAGGAACCGCGAGTCCGCCAGGCCAAAGCGCCAGGGTTTGTCGGCGGCCTTGGTGATGCCGACGCGGGGGCCGGTCAGGATTGGCGGCTCCCCGTCGCGCGGGAGCAGCGTGAAGGGTGGGACGTCCACCGCCAAGCCGTCCATTGCGCCGGTGACGCCGAGCGCCGCGCATAGCTTGCCCGGGCCCGAGCAGAGCCGGCGTGGATCGTCGATGCCGCGTCGCGTCGCCATCGCTGTCAGCCCTTGGCGGGGCTCGATCGCGCGGATCAAGACCGCCGCCCCCCGCTCCACGCCGCCGACGATGTTCAGGCACCAGTGGAGACCGTAGCTGCGATACACGTACACATGGCTCACCGGCCCGAACATCGCGGCGGTACGCGCCGTCGGGCCGGTGAAGCTGTGGCTGGCGGGGTCGCCGGCGTGGTACGCCTCGGTCTCGACGATGATCCCGCCGACACCGTCGACCAGGATCGTGCAGCCGATCAGCGCGCGGGCGAAATCCACCACGGGTCGACCGTAGAAGGGAAGGTCCATCGCACCACCGCTAGCGTCTTCGCGCCGTCGGGACCAGCGCCGGGCTGTCCTACACGCCACGTTTCCGGCATGAAGGCCATGATGACCGATCAATCTCGCACCGTCACGATCCCATGCCGCTCCAAATACCATGCCGACCCCGGTTTCGACGGGGACGTAGCGTGAAGTTAGACAACTTCCGCGCGCCGCGGCGATGACCATCCCGCGCATCCTCATCGTCGCCGGCTCCGACTCGGGCGGCGGCGCCGGCATCCAGGCTGACATCAAGACCGTCACCATGCTCGGCGGCCACGCGATGACCGCGATCACCGCCGTTACCGCGCAGAACACGCTGGGCGTCCAGGCGGTCCACGCGGTCCCGACCGACATGGTCGTGGCGCAGATGCGCGGCGTCCTGGACGACATCGGCGTCGACGCGGTCAAGATCGGCATGATCGGATCGGCCGACACCGCCAACGCGGTGGCGGACGTGCTGGCCGAACTCGGCGTACCGATCGTGTTCGACCCGGTGATGGTGGCGACCAGCGGCGCGGTGCTCGCCGACGCGGCGACGATCGCCTCGTTCGATCGGCTGATGGGGCTCGCCTCCGTCGTCACGCCCAACCTTCCCGAACTCGCGGCGCTGGGCGGCGAGGAGGCGGTGCTGGCCCATGGTTGCCACCTCGCCGCGAAGGGCGGCCATGCCGACGGCCACTGGATCGTCGATCGCCTGCTGTCGCCGGGGGGCGAGATCGCCCGGATGGAGGCCAAGCGGATCGACACCGACGACACCCACGGCACCGGCTGCACCTTCGCCAGCGCGCTTGCCTGCGGCCTCGCGGGAGGGCTGCCGATCGCCGACGCGTTCCGCCAGGCGGTGCGCTTCGTCCGCGCCGCGTTGCTCGCGGCGCCGGGATTGGGCGAGGGGCACGGTCCGATCGGCCACGCGTTGGGCGTCGTCCCGTTCGACGAACTGGAAGGCTGATGCCGTCAATGCGTCACGAGAAGCTCTGCCTCGCCCCGGTCGCCGGGGTGGACGAGGCGGGGCGCGGCCCGCTCGCCGGGCCGGTGGTCGCCGCCGCCGTCATCCTGCCGGCGCGCGGCGTACCACGCGGTATCGACGATTCGAAGAAGCTGTCCGCCGCCGAGCGCGAGCGGCTGTGCGGGCGCTTGAAGGATTGCGCCCGCGTCGGCGTCGGGATCGTCGAGGCGGACGAGATCGACACGCTCAACATCTACTGGGCGACGATGAAGGCGATGACGCTGGCGGTCGACGCGCTGTGCGCCGGTGGCGAGGCGCCGGGGCATGTCCTGGTCGACGGCAACCGCCTGCCGCGCTGGGGCTATGCCGCGACGCCGATCGTGTCGGGCGACGCGCTAAGCCGGTCGATCGCCGCCGCCTCGATCGTCGCCAAGCACGTCCGCGACACGATCATGATCGCCCACGCCGAATCGCACCCCCATTACGGATGGCGGTCGAACAAGGGCTATGGCTGCGCCCGCCACTTGGCGGCGCTGCGCGAACATGGGCCGACGCCGCTCCACCGGCGCAGCTTCGCGCCGGTCGCCCGGGCGTATCTCGACCAATCGAGTCTTTCGGGCCACACCGCTACTGGTTGAGTCCCAGGGGCGGTCCGGACTCAACATCTGGTCGAGGCCGTGGAATGTTCCTCGCGGTTAACCGGTTCGCAACCTCTATCGTTAACCAATGTCCGCTTGACGGAGTCCGGCCAAATCGCAGGATGGGGCTCAAGAGGGGGCTGTCGATGGGTGTGGTGGAAAAGGTCGCGCGTCGCCGCGCGGACGTCGCGGAGCCGTCGCCAAGGGACGCGCTCCCGCTCGACCAGATCGTGATGGGCGACTGCATCGCCGCGATGCGCGCGCTGCCGGCCAAGTCGGTCGACATGGTCTTCGCCGATCCGCCCTACAATCTCCAGCTCGGCGGCGAGCTGTTCCGCCCCGACGGCAGCCATGTCGACGCGGTGACCGACGACTGGGACAAGTTCGACAGCTACGCCGCCTATGACGCCTTCACCCGCGCCTGGCTGGCGCAGGCGCACCGGGTGTTGAAGGACGACGGCACGATCTGGGTGATCGGCAGCTACCACAACATCTTCCGCGTCGGCGCGGCGGTGCAGGACCTGGGCTATTGGATCCTCAACGACATCGTCTGGCGCAAAGCCAATCCGATGCCCAATTTCAAGGGCACCCGCTTCACCAACGCGCACGAAACGCTGATCTGGGCGTCGAAGGGGGAGCGCGCGAAGTACACGTTCAACTATCGGTCGATGAAGACGCTCAACGACGAGTTGCAGATGCGCTCCGATTGGGAGTTCCCGATCTGCGGCGGACCCGAGCGGTTGAAGCGTGACGGGGTCAAGGTCCATCCGACGCAGAAGCCCGAGGCGCTGATCTACCGCGTGCTGCTCGCCTGCACCAAGCCGGGCGACATCGTGCTCGACCCGTTCTTTGGCACGGGGACGACGGGGGCGGTGGCGAAGAGGCTGGGGCGGCGCTGGATCGGGATCGAGCGCGAGGCGGAGTATTGCGCCGCCGCGACGATGCGGATCGAGGCGGCGCTGCCGCTCGACGAAGCCGCGCTGACGACGATGCAGAGTCCGCGGGGGCAACCCAAAGTCGCGTTCGGCGTACTGGTCGAGACGCGGATGCTGGCGCCCGGGTCGGTGCTCCACGACGCCAAGCGGCGCTTCCACGCGACGGTGCGCGCCGACGGATCGCTGCTGAGCGGGTGCGGCCAGGTAGGATCGATTCACAAGCTGGGCGCGACCTTGCAGGGAGCGCCGGCGTGCAACGGCTGGACCTTCTGGCATCATGAAGCGGCGGGGCGGCTCGAGCCGATCGACGCGCTCCGGCAGACGTACCTGCTGGCGACGCAGCCTTGACGGGCGCGCCCCGCCTCTACCTCCGCCCGACCCACTTCACCGATACCCCGATCGGCCGCCCCGACGGCGGTGTCGCGCGGCTCGCCGGCGGGATGCAGTGGTTCGCCGGCTATGACCTTCTCGCGGTCGAGGGTGGCCGGCGCACGATCGAGACGGTCCCGGTCGCGGCGTTCGACGACTGGCTCGCCGGGTTCCCCGCACCAGAAGCCGATCGTCTACGCTCGCTGCACGCCGCGATCACCCGCCCCCGACCACCGCTGACGCTCGGCGCTCGTACGCTGCGTTTCGATCAGCCGCAGGTCGCCGCGATCCTGAACGTGACGCCCGACAGCTTCTCCGACGGCGGCGCGCATGACGACCCGGCGGCTGCGGCGGCGGCCGGGATCGACCAGGCGACCGCCGGCGCGGCGATGATCGATGTCGGCGGCGAGTCGCCCCGCCCGGGCGCCGCGGCGGTATGGGAA
>CAXTRJ010000180.1:0-5947 GCA_964246585.1 uncultured Sphingomonas sp.
GGCGCGCTTCGCGTCGAGATAAGTCGCGAGCGAGGCATAGATCGCCTCGCGCAGCGGCTCGAGCGCGGCCGCGTCGCCGCTCGTCTCCATCTCCGACAGGCGGCGCGCGAGGAGGCGCAGCCGGCGGATACGAAAGGCGAGGTCGAACCGGCGGAGGAAATCGAGCGTCGCCGCGCCGCCGACATCCCATCCACGCTGGGCGATGGCGGCGACGACGCGCGCGCTGGTCCGCGCCCATCGCTCCGGCCCCGGCTCGCCGCCGGCGGCGTGGAGCAGCGTCGTGACCAGCTCGACGACGCCGCCGGTCTTCAGGCTGGCATAGGCGGCATAGCCATAGCCGGCTTTCGCGGCGGCGGCTTCTTGCGCGCGCCGGCGCCAGGCGCGGAGGCGGGCGGGGGTGGGGCGATCCAGGAATAACGTATAGCCGAACAGCCGCTCGATCTCGCCTTCCACCTCCAGCCGGATCGCGGCGGTGATGCCGCGCATCCGTTCGATGCGGGCGGAGCGCGCGGCGATCGCCTCCAGATTGTCGCGGATCGGCTGCTGGCGCGGCAGTTCGGAGATGGCGCCGAGGATGGTCTGGACGAAGCCGGGGGTCTCGCTGCCCCGGGTCAGGCGGAACTTCAATCCGGGATTGGGGTCGATGTAGACGAAGCGACGGTCGACCTCGCGCCGCGCCGGGCGTTCGCGCAGCGCCTCGATCGCCGGGCGGAACGGCGCGTTGGCGAGCACCGAGCCGTCGATCATCACCACCTGATCGGCCACGCCCGCCGCCGCCTGGCGCGGCAGGACGCGACGAAGGAAGGCGCGGCGGCCGGGCCAGGCGCGGCGGCGCTCCTTCAGCACGCCGTCGAGCTCGGCGACGGTGAAGGGCGGGAAAGCGCCGGGGAAGCTGGAGGTGGCGCGCGCAGCGAAGGCGAGCTCGGCCGGGTGGGCGAGCGTGTCCAGCGCCGCGCCTTCGTCGCCAAAGGTGAACACCAGCCGGTGTTCGGTTTCGACCACCTCGGGCGGCGAATTGAGGCGGAGGCGCTCGGGATGGCCGGTGAAGTCGGTGACGGTGACGAACAGGTCGAGCGGCTGGCCGGCGGGGAGCAGCCGGGGGCCGCGCGGCGCCGCCGCCATCGCATCGAACGCGTCGAGCAGCAGTCCGGTGAACCGCGCGCCCCCGAACGGCGGCTCGAACCAGCGCGAGCGGATCAGGTGCGACAGCTTGGCGCGGACCTCGTCGCGGGTCACCTCGTCGGCGGCCACCTCCTGCTCGGCGCCGCGCCCGGCGGCGACCCAGGCGAGCGGCAAGGCCCAGGCCTTGGAGAAGCGCGATCGCGGCGCAGCGTCGGGGTCGATCAGCGCCTCGACATCGGCCGAATCGAGCCACAGGTCGGTCAGCGGCTCCAGGCTCTGTCCGGTGGCCACCGCCTGCGCCATGAAGATGCCGTTGATGCCGCCGGCGCTGGCCCCCGCGATGATGTCGACGAGGACGCGGACGCGAACGTCGCCCTCGCGCTCGATCTCCTCGAGCAGGGCGCGGTAGACGCCCTCGCTGCCCCCGGCGGCGGCATCGCCGTCGTGGAACGCGCGCGAGGCGCGGGCGAGACGCCACACCTCCTTGGTGATGCCGTGCATATACACGGCGAGGCTGATGCCGCCGTAGCAGACCAGCGCGAGGCGGAGTTCCTTCTCGCGCATCAGGCGGGAGGCGCCACTTCCAGCGTCGCCCAGATCGGCAGGTGGTCGGACGCCTTGCGCGCGGTGGCGCTGCGGTGAACGCCGCAATCGACGATGCGCAACGGCGGCGAGGCCATGATCCGGTCGAGTCGGGCGATCGGCCGCCGGGCGTGGAAGCTCGGCCCCGTATCGGCCATGGCGAAGCCGCGCGCGAAATCGCGCAGGCAGCCGGCGGCGCGGGTCCATTCGTTGAGGTCGCCCATGATCACCGTCGGCCGGCCGTGGCCATGCAGGTCGAGATGCGCCAGGATCGCCGCCGCCTGACGCCGCCGCCACAACCCCGACAGATCGAGGTGCATCCCGACGACGCGCAAGGCGACGCCGTCGAGCTCGACCGTCGCGGCGACCGCGCCGCGCGGCTCGAGCGCGGGCAGGTGGATCGCCTCGCACGCCGTCACCGTCGCCGCCTTGCGGACCAGCAGCGCATTGCCGTGCCATCCCATGCTGGCGGCGCGCAGGCCGAGCGGCGCGGCCTTCCAGTCGCTATGCTCGTCGAGCAGGTGCGGGGTGATCACGCCGGTGCGGTCGCCGAAACGGCGGTCGGCCTCCTGCAACGCGATCACGTCGGCGTCGACCTCGCGCAGCACCTCCAGGATGCGTTCGGGATTGCGCCGGCGATCGGTGCCGATCCCCTTTCGCATATTGTAGCTGGCGACTTTGATCGGGCGCGAAACGGTCATCGGGGTCGGGAACGCCGCGACGATGGTGCCGGTTGCAGGAATCGAACCCGCGACATCCAGTTTACAAAACTGGCGCTCTACCAACTGAGCTAAACCGGCCCGTCGCCAATGTGCGTCAGGGAACGCCGAAGGTCCAGCCCTCGGTGCGAGCCACCTGTTCGGTCATCGCCGGCGGGCTCCAGAGTTCGCGCCGCGCGGCGTTGGCGCGGAGCCACGCGGCGGTCAGGATCGCGTCGGTCGCGTGGTCGTCGTAGCGGGCGAGGGGTGCGTGCGGGTCGCTGTCGATCGCGGCCAGCGCGGCGTCGAGCGCGGCGGCGTCCCTGATCTTGCTCAGCCCTTTCCTGAAGCCGGCGGCGCGCGCCGCGATGGCGGTGTAGATTTCGACCACGACCGGACCCGAAGCGGGCGCCGGGTCGAACGGCCAGACGGGCACCCGCCCGGCGAGGCGGTGGAGCAGGCGCATACCCGCGAAGCTCGCCTTGGCGACCTGCGCCGCGCCGATCGCGTCGTAGACGGTCGACGGCTTGCCGCCGCCGCGCGCGTTGAACAACGCTTCGCAGGCGCGGAAATGCAGGAAACTGGCCTTGGGGCCGTCGGCGGCGCCAAGGTAGAAATGTCGCCCGCGTCGTTGTTCCAGAAAGGACGCGCCGCCGAGGTCCGCGTCGTCGCTCGACGCGTCGACATAGGCCCATAGCGCCCGCGCATCGTTGGTGGTCGTCTCACCGGGCAGGTGAGCGCCGCGCGCGACGAAGGGCGCGGAAAAGCTGAAATCGAAGCCGACCAAAAGTGGCTCCCCACGCTGGTCGAGCAGCCAATCGAGCACCGCCTGGCGCGACCATGCGGCGGTCGGCGGCGCGACCAGCGCTGGCGCGGTTCGCCCGGTGTCGCACACCGCGACGGCGATGCCGGGATGCCTGGCACCCTTCGCCCCCGACCAGTCGATCGCGGCGAAGCGCCTGAAGCGATCAAGGTCGATCGCCATGCGCCTTTCGTTGCGCGACGGTGGCGCGGTCCCACCAGGCACGCGCCAGCAGCGTCGCGATCCGATCGCCTGCCTCGCTGCCGTAGCGGACGAGGACCGCCGGCCAGCCGCGGTAATGGTCGGTTTCCCAGAAGGTGTCCGGGTCGGTCTCGATCAGCACCTCCTTTTCCTCCCGTGCGACCGCGAGGACGAAGCTGCCGGGGTCGGGCGCGGTGGTCGCGGCGATCATCTTGCCGCGCATCTTCACCGCCGGCTTGCCATAGGTCGTGCCGCGCTCGACGCCGGGCAGCGCGAGCGCGGCGGCGACGACATCGTCCCAGCTATTCACCGCGTTCGTCCCGCAAGCGTCGCCAATGCGCCATGCGCTCGCCGATGCGCTTCTCCAGCCCGCGCTCGGTCGGTTCGTAGAACCGTTGCGGCGCCATGTCGTCGGGCCAGTAGCTCGCGCCGGAGAACGCTTCGTCGGCGTCGTGATCATAAGCGTAGCCGGCACCATAGCCGAGGTCGCGCATCAGCTTGGTCGGCGCGCCCAGGATGTGCTTGGGCGGCGACAGCGATCCGCCCTCCTTCGCCGCGCGCCATGCCGCCTTCTGCGCCGTATAGACCGCGTTCGATTTGGGCGCGGTGGCGAGATAGACGCAGGCCTGGACGATCGCCAGTTCGCCTTCCGGACTGCCGAGGAAGTCATACGCGTCCTTGGCGGCGAGGCATTGCGCCAGCGCCTGCGGGTCGGCCAGGCCGATATCCTCGACGGCGGCGCGGGTCAGGCGGCGGAGCAGGTATAGCGGCTCCTCGCCGGCGGTCAGCATCCGGGCGAGGTAATAGAGCGCCGCCTGCGGGTCGGAGCCTCGGATCGATTTGTGCAGCGCCGAGATCAGGCCGTAATGCCCCTCGCGGTCCTTGTCGTACACCGCGACGCGGCGCTGGAGAAAGGCGGATAGCCCGGCCGGGTCGAGCGGCGCCTCCAAGCCGGCGGCGAACAGCGTCTCCGCCTGGTTGAGCAGGAAGCGCCCGTCGCCATCGGCGCTGGCGAGCATCGCTTCGCGCGCCGGCGGGGTGAGGGGCAGGGGACGCCCGACCAGCGCCTCGGCGCGCGTGACCAGCACCGCCAGCGCAGCCGAGGTCAGGCGGTGAAGGATCAGCACCTGGGCGCGGCTGAGCAGCGCGGCGTTGAGTTCGAACGACGGATTTTCGGTCGTCGCGCCGACCAAGGTCACCGTGCCGTCCTCGACGAAGGGCAGGAAACCGTCCTGCTGGGCGCGATTGAATCGGTGGATCTCGTCAACGAAGAGCAGCGTCCGCTTGCCCAGCCGCGCGTGGTCCCTGGCCTCGGCGAAGGCGCGCTTCAGGTCGGCGACGCCCGAGAACACCGCCGAGATCTGGACGTAACGCAGGCCGACCGCGTCGGCGAGCAGCCGCGCGATCGTCGTCTTGCCGGTGCCGGGCGGTCCCCATAGCAGCATCGACGACAGCCGTCCGGCGGCGACCATACGCCCGATCGCCCCGTCGGGGCCGGTCAGATGTTCCTGGCCGACGACCTCGTCCAGCCGCCGTGGCCGCAGCCGGTCGGCGAGCGGCGCGTCGTCGCCCACCGCGTCGGGCGGCGGGTCGGGCTCGAAAGCGGCGAAGAGGTCGGCCATGGGCGCGTTCTACAATAGCGCCGGCGATCGCTCCACCCGCAGGATGGATGGATAGCCCTTGCGCCGGTCCCAGCCAAGATATATCTTGATCGTAACAGGATGATATAGGAGTTAATCAATGCGTTTCGGAATGGGACATGGGGCGTGGGCGGGGAGAGCGCGACAGGGCTTCGATCGCGGACGCGGCGACGAGGGCGAACGTGGCGGTCGGCGCGGGCGAGTATTCGACGGCGGCGAACTCAGGCTGGTGCTGTTGCGCCTGATCGCCGACGAGCCGCGTCACGGATACGACCTGATCCGCGAGATCGAGGCGCGCGCCGGCGGCGGCTACGCGCCGAGCCCGGGCGTGGTCTATCCGACGTTGACGCTGCTGGACGAGATGGGACTGATCGCCGAGCAACAATCGGAAGGGACCAAGAAGCGCTTCGCCGTCACCGAGGCGGGCGAGCGCCAGCTGTACGACGAGCGGGTGGCCGTGGAGGCGCTGTTCGCCCGATTGGCGGAACTGGGCGCGCGGCGCGAGCGGACCGATGGCGCGCCGATCCGGCGGGCGATGGGCAATTTGCGCGCTGTGTTGGGCAATCGCCTGTCGGGCGACGAGGTAGACCTCGACACGCTTCACGCGGTCGCCGCGCTGATCGACGAGGCGGCGCAAAAGATCGAGCGCCTGAAATGAGGCTCAGCCCGCGCGCGTCGCCATCAGGTCGAGATAGGTGTCGAGCACCGCCTGGTTGATCGTCTCCCAGCGATAGCGCGCCGCCGCCGCGTGGCCGGCGGCGCCCATCGCGCGGCGCAAGGCAGGGTCGGCCACCACGCGCGTGATGGCGTCGGCATAGCCGGCGATGTCGCGGGGCTCGACCAGGAAACCCGTCGCGCCGTCCTCGACCAGCCCGACCGCGCCCGACGCGCGCGCCGCGACC
>CAXTRJ010000181.1:0-5925 GCA_964246585.1 uncultured Sphingomonas sp.
GCGATGCGCCGCGGCAGCGCCCGCCGCCGCCGCGCGCGCGACCAGGCCGCCCGCCTGGACTGAACCCCGCTCTGATTGACTTGCCCGCCTCCGTCTCCTATTGGCGCCGACATCAAGGCCGTCCTCCGGGCGGCGCTTTGCTATATCAGACCGGGAAATGAGCGATGAAGCGGACTTTTCAGCCGAGCAATCTGGTGCGGGCGCGCCGTCACGGCTTCCGCGCGCGGATGGCGACGCCGGGCGGTCGCACGGTGATCCGCGAACGCCGCAACCGCGGCCGCAAGAAGCTGTCGGCGTAAGCACGCTTACGCGCCGCCGGGACTTCCTGGCGGCGAACGCGGGTCGGCGCGCGCCGATGCCGGGCTTCGTCCTGCTGGTTCGGCCCCGCGAAGACGGCGACGCCGCGATGCGCGTCGGCTTCACCGTTACCAAAAAGATCGGCAACGCCGTCGTCCGCAACCGCATGAAGCGCCGTCTGCGCGCGCTGGCGCGCGAGCTGCTGCCGACCGGCGGCGTGCGCGGGGCGGACCACGTCCTGATCGGTCGCAACGGCGGCATCGAGCGGGAGTACGGCAGGCTCAAAGCGGAACTGGTCAAAGCGTTGGCAAAGGTAGCGCGGTGAACGCGCTTGGTCGCCACCCCGGCGAAGGCCGGGGCCCAGTCACGATGCGTTCGCAATCATGGATTGGACCTATCGAGTGCCGGCTCTACTGGACTCCGGCCTTCGCCGGCGTGGTGTAGTCGTGAGCACCTTACCCGCCCGGCTCCTCATCCTCCTCGCCCGCGCCTGGCAACTCGGGCCCTCCGCCATCCTGCCGCCGACCTGCCGCTACCAGCCTTCGTGTTCGGCCTATGCAATCACCGCCCTTCGCCGCTATGGCGCGGCGAAGGGCGGCTGGCTCGCGGCGAAGCGCATCGCGCGGTGCCATCCCTGGGGCGGCCATGGCCCCGATCCGGTGCCGTAAGCACGAGTTGGGACTAGACCTTGACCGAAGACCGCAAGAATTTCGTCCTGTTCGCGGTTCTCGCGGCGCTGATTCTGTTCGGCTGGCCGCTGGTGCAGGGCTATTTCTTTCCGACCGCCAACCCGCCGGTGACCCGGATCGAGGACGGCAAGACCGAAGTGATTGCCAAGCCCGAGGCCGATCCCACCGCCGACGGCCCCGCCGCCCTGCGCGATCGCCGGATCGTCCTCGCCGAGTCGCCACGCATCCGCATCCAGACGCCGACGCTGCAGGGGTCGATCTCGCTGCGCGGCGCGCGGATCGATGACCTGACGCTGACCAACTACAAGGAGACGATCGCCGCCAACTCGGCGCCGATCCGGCTGCTGTCGCCCGCCGGCGCGCCTGGCGCCTATTTCGCCGGTTTCGGCTGGCGCGGTGCGGGGCTCAGCCCGCCCGCCGCCGACGCGCTGTGGACCGCCTCGTCGCCCGTCCTCGCCCCCGGCCGCCCGGCGACCCTCGACGCCGCCAACGCCACCGGTCAGCGCTTCCGCCTCCAGATCGCGGTCGACGACGGCTACCTCTTCACCGTCCGCCAGACGGTGTTGAACGGCGGCGCGGCGGCCGTGCCCGTCGCCGCCTATGGCCTGGTCAACCGCACCGGCGTGTCGGCCGACCCGACCAGCTGGACGATCCACACCGGCCCGATGTCGGTCCACGGCGACGCCGCCGACTACGGCGTCGATTTCGACGACGTCGACGAGGGGCCGCAGGCGTTCTCCACCACCGGCGGCTGGCTCGGCTTCACCGACAAATACTGGCTGACCGCGCTAGTCCCCGATCAACGCCGCGCCTTTGACGGCCAGTTCCGCGCCGGCGCCAACCGAGCCTACCAGGCCGATTACACCGCCGCGCCGCAACAGCTCGCCCCCGGTCAAAGCCTGACGCAGACCTCGCGCTTCTTCGCCGGCGCCAAGGAAGTGGCGCTGCTCGACCGCTACGCCGATCGCCAGGGCATCGCCCAGCTCGACTACGCCATCGACTGGGGCTGGTTCCGTATCATCGAGAAACCGATCTTCTATTATCTCGACTGGCTGTTCCGTCTGGTCGGCAATTTCGGCGTCGCGATCATCCTGCTGACGCTGACCGTCCGCCTGCTGATGTATCCGATCGCCCAGCGCCAGTTCGCCTCGATGGCCAACATGCGCGCGATCCAGCCCAAGATGAAGGCGATCCAGGAACGCTACAAGGATGACAAGGTCCGGATGCAGCAGGAGGTGATGGCGCTGTACAAGACCGAAAAGGTCAACCCCGTCGCCGGCTGCGCCCCCACCCTGCTCCAGATCCCGATCTTCTACGCGCTCTACAAGGTGCTGATGCTGACGATCGAGATGCGCCATCAGCCCTTCGTCGCCTGGATCCGCGATCTCTCCGCGCCCGACCCGCTGACGCCCCTGAACCTGTTCGGCCTGCTCGATTTCACCCCGCCCGCGTTCATCGCCATCGGCATCGTCCCCATCCTGCTCGGCATCTCGATGTATCTCCAGTTCAAGCTCAACCCCCAGCCGCTCGACGAGACGCAGAAGCAGGTGTTCGCGATCCTGCCCTGGGTGCTGATGTTCGTCATGGCGCCGTTCGCGGTCGGGCTGCAGGTCTATTGGATCACGTCCAACCTGCTGACCGTGCTCCAGCAACGCCTGCTCTACGCCAAGCATCCGGGGCTGAAGGAGGCCCCGGCGAAGTGAGCGATCCGGTGACCGACGCCTTCACCCCTGACGCGATCGAGACCGCCCGCAAGCTCTTCGCCGGCCCCGTCGCATTCCTGAAATCCGCCCCGACGCTGCAGTTCCTGCCCGACGCGCTCGTGCCCGAGATCGCCTTCGCCGGCCGCTCCAACGTCGGCAAGTCGTCGCTCCTGAACGCCCTCACCGGCCGCAACGCGCTCGCTCGCACCTCCAACACCCCCGGCCGCACCCAAGAACTCAACTTCTTCGACGTCGGCGAGCCGCTCGTCTTTCGCCTCGTCGACATGCCCGGCTACGGGTTCGCCAAGGCGCCCAAGGACATCGTCCGCCAATGGCGCTTCCTGATCAACGATTTCCTGCGCGGGCGTCAGGTGCTCAAGCGCGCGCTGGTCCTGGTCGACGCGCGCCACGGCCTGAAGGAGGTCGACCGCGAGGTCATGGAGATGCTCGACAAGGCCGCCGTCAGCTACCGCCTGGTCCTGACCAAGGCCGACAAGATCAAGCCCTCGGAGCTGGCCGCCATCGCCGACGCGACCGCGACCGAGGCGCGCAAGCGTCCCGCCGCGCACCCCGACATTCTCCAGACCTCCGCCGAAACCGGCCAGGGCATCGCCGAACTCCGCGCCGCCGTGATCGAGGCGATCGGTTAGGCGCTCTCACCCCTTCGCCGTTTCCTTCATCACCCGCGCGAGCGGGGTCGGGTCGAAATAGGTGCGGAACGCGGTCAGCTTCTCGCCTTCCCCGAATTCGAGCACGCTGACCCCGCCATAGGTGAAATCCTGGCCCTTGATGCTGCCGGTGCTGGTCCATTCGAGCAGCGCCGCTTCCCCCTGGTCGACGATGTTGCGGAACTCGGAATGCACGGTGTCGAAGCTCCTGCGATACATCGTCCAGAAATCGGCCGCCCCCTGCTCGCCTTCGCCCGGATGCTTGACCATCGGATTGGACACGTCGGCCCCCTCGGCGAACAGGTCGGCGATCGGCTGGACGTCCTCGCCGTCCTCCAGCGTGTGGAGCGCGTCGATGAAGCGCTGGGTACGATCGGTCATGTGAGGCTCCCGTGCAGTGATCATGGGGTGAAGCGAGCGGGACGCCCGCCTGTTCCCTGGTTGAAGACGGCGGACGCTCCCGGTAGGCGAGAACCATGAAACTGATCATCGGCAACAAGGCCTATTCGTCCTGGTCCTTGCGCGGCTGGCTCGCCGCCAAACAGTCCGGCCTGCCGTTCGAGGAGGTCACCGTGCCCCTCTACGACGCCGAATGGGACCGCCGCCGCGAGGGCGACGAGTTCGCGCCGTCGTCGGGCAAGGTGCCGATCCTGTGGGACGGCGACGTCGTCGTCTGGGACAGCCTCGCGATCATCGAATATCTCGCCGACAAGGCCGGCCGCGACCTGTTCTGGCCCGCCGACGACGCCGCGCGCGCGATGGCGCGGTCGATGGCGGCCGAGATGCATTCGAGCTTCGCCAATCTTCGCCGCAAGCACGCGATGAACATCCGCCAGCAGTTCGCCCCCACCCGCCCCGACGACGACGTGCTGGCCGAGCTCGCCCGCATCATGGAATTGTGGGCGCAGGCGCGCGCCCGCTTCGGCGGCGAGGGCGATTTCCTGTTCGGCCGGTTCGGCGCGGCCGACATCATGTACGCGCCCGTAATCACCCGCATCGTCACCTACGGGCTACCAGTCGCGCGTTTCGCCACCGGCTATATGCAGGCGGTGCTCGACCACCGCTTCATGCAGGACTGGATCGCCGCCGCGCAGGAGGAGGAGTGGGTGATCGAGCGTTACGAGCAGCCCGCCGAGTCTTCGGGCGCATGATCGACCCGGTCGCGCTGGCCCGCGACCTGATCCGGGCGGAGAGCGTCACGCCCGCGCGCGGCGCCGTGTTCGACGTCCTGGAAGCGGCGGCCAGAACGCCGCGCCCATCTTCCGCGACGTGCTGGAAGCGGCGCTCCTGCCGCTCGGCTTCGCGGTCGACCGCTTCATCGCCGGCGAGGCCCCCGACGGCCCGGTCGAAAACCTGCTCGCGACAAGGGGAAGCGGCGGCGCGCACCTCGCCTTCGCCGGTCATCTCGACGTCGTCCCCCCCGGTCCCGGCTGGACGACCGGTCCCGGCGAGATCCGCGGCGCCCTGCTCCACGGTCGCGGCGCGGTCGACATGAAGGGCGCGGTCGCCGCCTTCGTCGCGGCGGCGTCGCGCGTCGCGGGCGGCCAGCTCACCCTGGTCATCACCGGCGACGAGGAAGGCCCCGCCACCCACGGCACCGTCGCCCTGATCGACCGGATGCGCGCGCGCGGCCTCCGCCCCGACCTGTGCCTCGTCGGCGAGCCGACCTCCGCATCGCGCCTCGGCGACACGATCAAGATCGGTCGGCGCGGCTCGGTCAACATCTGGATCGACGTGCCCGGTCGCCAGGGTCATGTCGCCTACCCGCACCTCGCCGACAACCCGATCCCCCGGCTGGTCGCGATCCTGGCGGAGGTGGGCGGCATCGTCCTCGACCATGGCAACGCCTGGTTCCAGCCGTCGAACATCGAGACGACCGATCTCCACGTCGGCAACGCCGCCGCCAACGTCATTCCGGCGGGCGCGAGCGCGCGGTTGTCGATCCGCTTCAACGACGAACAGCATGGCGATGCCCTGGTCGAGCGCATCCGCACGCTGGTCCACCACCACGCCCCGGCCGCGACCGTCACCGGCCGCGTCTCGGGCGAGGCGTTCCTGACCCCGCCCGGCGCGCTGTCGACACTGGTCTCCGACGCGATCGAGGCGCGCACTGGCCTTCGACCGGAACTCTCCACCACCGGCGGCACCTCCGACGCCCGCTTCCTCTCGCGCCTCTGCCCGACGGTCGAGTTCGGCCTCCTCAACGCGACGATGCACCAGGTCGACGAAGCGGTCGCGATCGCGGAACTCCACGCGCTTACCGACATCTACGCTGGCGTTATCGAGCGCGCGGCCACCCTTTGACCGTCACCCCGGACTCTTTCCGGGGTCCATCGTCGTGCGACCCCGACCGCCGGCAAGGCCGCGCAACGCTGGATGCCGGAACGGGGCTCTCCTAAGCTCGTCGAAGGATCCGGCACGACGAAGCCTAGGTGGAATGCCCCCGCCGCAGCACCAGGTACAACGCCCCAGCCCCGCCATGCCGCGGATGCGCCCCCCTCACCGCCGCGATGTGCCCGGCATGGCGCGACGCCGCCAGCCAGTCCGCCACCGCCGCCCGGATCGCGC
>CAXTRJ010000182.1:0-5903 GCA_964246585.1 uncultured Sphingomonas sp.
ACCATGAACGCCATGGTGCCGTCGATCTTGTGCGGTTTCAGCTCCGCCGCCGACGCGCCCGCCCAACTCGCCAGGTCGGGGCCGTGCCCGGCCATGAGGTTGTGGAGCGACAGGCCGCCGGGCCGGAACCCTTCCGCCTTGGCGTCGTAGGCGCCGTGGATCAGGCCCATCGCTTCCGACATGACGTTGCGGTGGAACCAGGGCGGGCGGAACGTGTCCTCCGCCACCATCCAGCGCGGCGGGAACACGACGAAATCGGCGTTGGCGCGGCCGGGCACGTCGCTGGGCGAGGTCAGCACGGTGAAGATCGACGGGTCGGGATGGTCGAAGCTGATCGAGCCGATCGTGTTGAAGCGGGCGAGGTCGTAGCGCCAGGGCGCGAGATTGCCGTGCCAGGCGACGACGTCGAGCGGGCTGTGGTCGAGCTCGGTCCGCCAGAGCCTTCCACCGAATTTCTGCACGACCTCGGTCCGCTCGTCGCGATCCTCGAACCAGGCGACGGGCGTTTCGAAATCGCGGGGGTTGGCTAGGCCGTTCGCGCCGATCGGGCCGAGATCGGGCAGCCGGAACAGTGCGCCGTGATTTTCGGCGACGTAGCCGCGCGCCTCGCCGTCGGGGAGCAACGCGCGGAAGCGGACGCCGCGCGGGACCAGCGCGATCTGGCCGGGCGCGACCTCCACGCGGCCGAGTTCGGTCAGCAGCGCGAGGCGGCCTTGTTGCGGCACGAACAGCAGCTCGCCATCGGCGTCCATGAACACCCGCGCTTCCATGTCGCGGTTGGCGGCATAAACGTGCAGCGCGACGCCCTCCAGGTCGGCAGGATCGCGGTTGGCCAGCATCGTCGTCATGCCGTCGATCAGGTCGGTGCCGGGCGCGGCGTCGGCGACCGGATCCCAACGCAGTCGGTTGGGGGCGAGCGGCGCGTCGATGGTGCCGGGGGCGAGGCGCTTCGCTCCTGCGTAGCGCGTGTAGGGCGGGTGCTCGGCGGTTGGCCGCATCCGGTACAGCCAACTGCGCTTGTTCTCGTGACGCGGCGCGGTGAAGGCGCTGCCCGAGAGCTGTTCGGCGTAGAGGCCGAAGGCGGGCCGCTGCGGCGAGTTGCGGCCGATGGGAAGGGCGCCGGGGACGGCCTCGGTCGAATGGTGGTTGCCGAAGCCGGGGAGGTAGGCGGGGTCGGTCATAACAGCCCTTCTTGCCACCCCGGCGAAGGCCGGGGTCCAGTCACGATGGCCCCGGTCGGGTAAGCTCACCCGCCGGGACGTCGGACCCGGCCAAGCCGGGCCCGAAGACCCGGCTAGCCGTGCCGGCCGGGCTTGCTCGGGCGCCTACGCGCCCGCATCCGGACGACGCTACGCGTCGACCGTGACGACGCCGCGCCTGATTTGATCCAGTTCGATGCTCTCATACAACGCCTGAAAGTTCCCGTTCCCGAACCCCTCGTTGCCCTTGCGTTGGATTACCTCGAAGAAGATCGGCCCGAACATCGGCTCGGTGAAAATCTGCAGCAGCAGCCCCTCGTCGCCGACCGAGCCGTCGATGAGGATGCGGTTGCGGCGGAGCCGTTCCAGGTCCTCGCCGTGCCCCGGCACCCGCTTATCGACGAGCTCGTAATAAGTCTCGATCGTGTCCTGCAGCCTGACGCCGCGCTCGCGCAGCTTCTCGACGGTGGCGAAGATGTCGCTGGTGGTCAGCGCCAGATGCTGGATGCCCTCCCCGTTGTAATCGCGGATGAACTCCTCGATCTGGCTGTGCTCGTCCTGACTCTCGTTCAGCGGGATGCGGATCGCCCGGTCGGGGGCGATCATCGCCTGGCTGAACAAGCCGGTCGCCTTGCCCTTGATGTCGAAATACTTCTGCTCCTCGAAGCCGAAGATCTGGCCGTAGAACGCCGACCAGGTCCGCATCTGACCGCGGCGGACATTGTGGGTCAGGTGGTCGAGCAAGTCGAGCCCGACATTGTTGGCCGCCTCCGCCTCGACCGCGCCGGGCACCGCGTTCCAGTCGGCGTAGAGATCGGGCTGGTCGACCAGGTACAGCAGCGAGCCGCCGATTCCCTCAAGCGCGTAGGCGTCGGGTCCGAGCGCGCCGCTCGCCGTATCGCCCGGCTTGGCCCCGCGCGCCAGCGCCGCGTCGTACGCCGCCTTCGCGTCGTGGACCCGGAACGCCATCGCGCTAGCCGACGGACCGTGCGCGGCGCGGAACTCGGCGGCGTGACCTTCATCCTCGCGGTTGAGCAGCAGGTTGATCCGCCCCTGCTTGTACCGCGTCACCGCCTTGGTCGGGTGGGTCGAGGCGGCGACGAAGCCGAGCTGTTCGAGTTGCCGCGCCATCGCGTCGGGGTCGGGCGAGGTAAACTCGCAAAAAGCGAAGCCGTCGAGCCCCATCGGGTTCACGTCCATATGGTCCATCGCGCTCTGTTCCCGGATAGTATCAGTTGAAACGAAACTGGCCCGTTGCGCCGATGGTGTCAACCGTTACGATCGCGCGATGCCCGACCTCGTGCTCGATGATTTCATCCCCTATCGCTTGTCGGTCACCTCCAACCTGGTGAGCGACAGCATCGCCCAGACCTACGAAGCGCTGTTCGGGCTCACGATCCCCGAATGGCGGCTGGTCGCGGTGGTGGCGGAAGAAGGCGGCGTCACGCAGCAGGCGATCAGCGCGCGCACCCGCATGGACAAGGTGACGGTCAGCCGCGCCGCGATCGCGCTGGTCGGGCGCGGGTTGCTCGAGCGGCGGGGCAACCCCGGCGATCGCCGCTCGCACCTGCTGGCACTGACGGGGGCGGGCCGCGACCTGTACGCGGCGGTCGCGCCCAAGGCGCTCGATCTGGAAGCGCGCATCTTTTCGCAGTTCGACGCCGGCGAGGTCGCCGCCTTCACCGCGATGCTGCGGCGGATCGAAGCGGTCACGCTCGCGCTCTCACGCGAGGATCACGCATGATAGAGCTTGCGTCGACGCCGCCCAGTGGGCAAGCGCGGCTCTCCTCCCTGGATAGATAAGGCTGGCCCTATCGCGGCCGATCTAATGGAGGCGTCGACGTGAGCATGATGGTGGACAGGGCGGGGCTGCGGGTTGCGGCACCGCTCGCCGCGTTTCTTGAAGGCGAGGCGCTGCCCGGCACCGGCGTCGTCGCGGAAATATTCTGGCGCGGAGTGGCGGATGTCTTCACCCGTTTCGCGCCCGAGAATGCGAGATTGCTCCGGGTACGAGACGAACTGCAGGCGGCGATCGACGCTTGGCACGGCGACCGCGCCGGCCAGCCGATCGACCCGGCGGCGTACCAGGCGTTCCTCCGCGAGATCGGCTACCTCGTCGACGAGCCCGCGCCGTTCACGATCGGCACGACGAACGTCGACGACGAGGTCGCGCGGCTCGCCGGGCCGCAGCTGGTCGTGCCGGTGCTCAACGCCCGCTTCGTCCTCAACGCCGCCAACGCGCGCTGGGGCAGCCTGTACGACGCGCTGTACGGCACCGATGCGGTCCCGGGCGTGCCGGCGGGGAAGGGGTATGATGCGACGCGCGGCGCGGCGGTGATCGCCTGGGCGAAGGCGCTGCTCGACCAGGCCGTGCCCTTGCGCGAGGGCGGCTGGGCGGACTTCGCCGGGGGCGACCCGGTGCTGGCCGATCCGCGCCAGTTCGTCGGGCGGCGCGGCGCGACGCTGTTGTTCCGCCACCACGGCCTGCACCTCGAAGTCTTGACCGACCCCGCGCACCCGATTGGCCGGACCGACCCGGCCGGCATCGCCGATATCGTGCTCGAAGCGGCGCTGACCACCATCGTCGACCTGGAGGACTCGATCGCCGCCGTCGACGCCGAGGACAAGGTCGCGGCCTACGCCAACTGGCTCGGGCTGATGAAGGGCGACCTGGAAGCGAGCTTCGACAAGGGCGGGCGCACCGTCACGCGTTCGTTGGAGGCCGATCGGACCTACGAAGCGCCCGATGGAACGACGCTGACCCTGCCCGGTCGCAGCCTGCTCCTCGTCCGCAACGTCGGGCACCTGATGACGACTCCCGCCGTCCTGCTCCCCGACGGCGGCGAGGCGCCCGAGGGCATCCTGGACGCCGTCGTCACCAGCCTGATCGCGCGTCATGATCTCTGCGGGAAGGGGCGGGGCCGCAACAGCCGCGCCGGCTCGATCTACATCGTCAAGCCCAAGATGCACGGCCCCGACGAGGCGGCGTTCACCGACCGGCTGTTCGACGCGGTCGAGGATCTCCTCGGCCTTTCGCGCCACACGATCAAGGTCGGGGTGATGGACGAGGAACGCCGCACCTCCGCCAACCTCGCCGCCTGCATCGCGGCGGTGAAAGACCGCATCTGCTTCATCAATACCGGCTTCCTCGATCGTACCGGCGATGAGATGCACACGTCGATGCGCGCCGGCGCGATGATTCGAAAAGGGGAGATGAAGGCGGCCGACTAGATCGCGGCGTACGAGGACCGCAATGTCCAGATCGGGCTCGCCTGCGGGCTGGCGGGGCGGGCGCAGATCGGCAAGGGGATGTGGGCCGCGCCCGACCGGATGGCCGATATGCTCCACCAGAAGATCGCGCATCCCCGGAGCGGGGCCAGTACCGCCTGGGTGCCTTCGCCGACCGCCGCGACGCTGCACGCGACGCACTACCACCGCGTCGACGTTTTCGCGCGGCAGGAGGAGCGGAAGGCCGAGCCGGTCGCCTCGCTCGACCGGTTGCTGACGATCCCGCTCGCACAGGGGCGCAACTGGTCGCCCGAGGAGATCCGCGACGAGCTGGACAACAACGCGCAAGGCATTCTGGGCTATGTCGTGCGCTGGATCGACCAGGGGGTGGGTTGTTCAAAGGTGCCCGACATCCATGACGTCGGCTTGATGGAGGATCGCGCGACGCTCCGCATCTCGTCGCAGCACATGGCGAACTGGCTGCTCCACAGCGTCGCCACGCCGGAGGAGGCCGACGCCGCGCTTACCCGGATGGCGGCCAAGGTCGACGCGCAGAACGCGGACGACCCGTCCTATCGGCCGCTCACGCCCGATAGCTTGGCGTTCGGAGCGGCGCGCGCGCTGGTGTTCGAGGGGGTGGAGCAGCCGAACGGGTACACCGAGCCGCTGCTTCACCGATTTCGGGCGGAGGCTAAGCTCACGTCCCTTAGCAGTACCCCGGCGGAGGCCGGGGCCCAGTCAGGAGAACCTAGCCAGTGACGCGAACCGCCTGTGAACGCTTCGTGACTGGGCCCCGGCCTTCGCCGGGGTACGCCTTGGCGGAGCGGAAAGCCTGATGCCGCTCTACGAGATCGACGGCCAACGCCCGACTCTCCCCACCGACAACTCCGCCTGGGTCGCGCCCTCCGCCGACGTGATCGGTGACACCCGGCTAGGCCGCGAGGCCAGCGTCTGGTTCGGCGCGGTGATCCGCGCCGACAACACGCCGATCGTCGTCGGCGACCGGACCAACATCCAGGAGGGCGCGATGCTGCACTCCGATCCCGGCGCGCCGCTGACCCTCGGGGAGGAGTGCACGGTCGGCCACCATGCCATTCTCCACGGCTGCACGATCGGCGACCGCGTGCTCGTCGGGATGGGCGCGACCGTGCTCAACCGCGCGGTTATCGGCGACGACTGCCTGATCGGCGCGGGCGCGCTGGTGACCGAGGGCAAGGTGTTCCCGCCCGGCAGCCTGATCGTCGGCGCGCCGGCGCGGGTGGTCCGGTCATTGTCGCCGGAAGCGCTCGCCGGGCTCAGGCTGTCGGCGGCCGCCTATGTCGCGAAGGCGAAGACCTATGCGACGCAGCTCAAGCGGGTCGACCAGCCGTGATCACCGCCTCGACCGCGCGCCGCCAGCCGGCGAGCCGGGCTTGGCGCTCGTCCTCGCCCAGGCGCGGCGCGAAGGTCTCGACCGAGCCGCGCATGGCGCCGGCC
>CAXTRJ010000183.1:0-5880 GCA_964246585.1 uncultured Sphingomonas sp.
CCCTGCGCTCGCGTCGCCGGCGGGGACGCGGATGCGGTCGCCCGTCCGGACCGGGACGGTACCCTGGCCGCTGTTGAGCGTCGCCGGCATGGGGATCAGGGCCGGCCCAGCCGTCTGCGCCACGGCGGGATGGGCAAGCATCGGCAGAACACCCGCGAGCGCCGCGGCCAGGCCGAACGCGCGCCGGCCAAGGGTGGTCCGTGTCGGTTCGCGGTCTCCGGTCATCGTCATCCTCCACCCGTCGACGAGCCCTTGGTCGCGCCCGATCCGTTCCTTCGCTTGACGCTTTCCGAGCGCGCCCGCAAGGACGACGAATGCGGCCACGATTCCCCGACGCGGCGATCGCCACCATCGGCCGACCGATCGTCGGTGGCACGGTATCCGGCACGAGGTGGCGATGACTACGGCGGTTGCGATCGGCGAGTGCATGGTCGAGCTCAGCGTCGACGGCGCGGGCGAGTGGCGCATCGGCGCGGGCGGCGACACGCTGAACACGGCCGTCTACCTGTCGCGCCTAGGCCTGAACGTGGCGTACCTGACCGCGCTCGGCCCCGACCCGTTCAGCCTGACCATGCGCCGGGCCTGGGGGGTCGAGGGGGTCGACACGTCCCTGGTGCTGACCGACCCCGATCGCCTCCCCGGCATCTACGCCATCCAGAATGACCAGCATGGCGAGCGCGTCTTCCACTATTGGCGGGAGAACTCGGCGGCGCGACGCCTGTTCGACCTGCCGGGAATCGGGGAAACGCTGGAGCGCGCGTCACGCGCCACGCTGCTGTACCTGTCGGGCATCACGCTCTCCTTGTACGACCGGCCGGGCCGGGATCGACTCCTCGCGCTGGCCGGAGACATCCGCGCGAATGGCGGCCAGGTCGCCTTCGACCCGAACTACCGCGCCAGGGGATGGGGCGATCCCGATCGGGCGCGCGCGGCCTTCGACGCGATCGCGCCCCATGTCAGCATCGCGTTGCCGACCCACGACGACGAGCGCCAGATCCACGACGACGCCGACGCCCTCGCCACCGCCGATCGGTGGCGACGCGCGGGTGTCCCGGAAGTCGTCGTGAAGCTGGGGTCGGACGGATGCCTCGTCCTCGGCCCGGACCAGGAAGCGGCGGAGCATATCCCCCCGACGGGACGCCTGGTGGCGACCGACACCACCGGGGCCGGCGACAGCTTCAACGCGGGATACCTGGCCGCGCGCCAGCGCGGGCGGTCATGTCGCGACGCGGCCGCGTTCGCGAACCGACTGGCGGGCGTGGTGGTCGGTCACCGCGGCGCGATCATGCCAAAGGCCGCCATGCCCGCGCTGCCCGCGTGAAGCGCGCTCCACGCCTTATCTGAGCGCGGTTCCGCCCGGCTCCCGGCCACGGCGATCCGCGCGGAACGTCTCGATCGCGCCGCGATCCTGCATCGGCACGTAGATGTCGCGGCCGTCCGGTCCGCCGAACGCGATGTTGCTCGGCTTGGCGCCCTTCAACACGACCTCGCGCAACAACCGGCCCTCGGGCGAGACGACCGCCACTCGCCCGGCGCCGTGCCGCGCGATGTACAAGTCGCCGGCCTCGTCGCAGCGCATGCCATCCAGGCCGTGGTCGGCGAACGTGATCAACAGGCGCTTGTTCGCGACCTCGCCGCCCGGGCCGAGATCGTAGGCCCAAACGCGGCGCTGGACGCTTTCGTTGACGTACAGCCGGCGACCGTCGGGCGACACCTCGATGCCGTTGGTGGTGCCCATCCCCCTCTCGAGGACGCTCGCCCGACCGTCGGGCGTGACGCGCCACAACTGGCCGGTTCCCGTCTTCCAATCCGGATCGCTGGCATAGACCGTGCCGTCCGGCGCCAGCGCCAGGTCGTTCGGCTGATGCGCGCCCGGCAGCATCGCGAACACGCCGACGCGCCCATCAACGGGATCCACCGTCAGGATTCGGTGCGCCGTGTAGTCAGCGACCAGCATCCGGCCGTCGCGGGCGAAGCGGATGCCGTTGCCGATGCTGCCGGCCGGCAGGGTCGCGAACAGTTCGGCGTGTCCGGCGCCGTCCGGCCGGGTCGTCACGCGCCCGATCGTCCCCTCGCGGCCGAAGTTCACGACGTACAAGGCCCCGTCCGGCCCGACCGCCGGGCCTTCGATGCCCGCGGTGAACACCCCGTCGCCCACAAGGTCGCGCGCGACGAACGGCGTCGGCGATCGCACCGCGACCGTCGACGTCGCGCAACCCGCGACCGCGAGCGCCAACAGCGCCGGCCACCTCACCGTGTCGCGACCTTCGCCTCGAGCACGTTCCATCCGCGCAAGGTGAAGGCGGGCGCGCCGGTCGTACGCGCCGGATATCGGACGGTGATCGTCTTCCGCTCGCCCGGCAGCAGCGCGACATAGTTGTCGCTGTAGAAAGCGGGAAGGATCCGCTGGCCCGCCGCGTCGACCAGCGTCAGCTTGGCGTTGAGTGCTGGTGTTCGCGTGTCGTTCGCCAGCGTCACCGCGACCATCCGGTCCTCGCCCTCGGTGACGGGTGCGGTCGCGCTTGTCGTCAAGGCGACGGGCGCCAGGGCGTTGAGCGCGCGGTATGAGGCCGGGTCGCGTCCACGCCAATAGAAGTTCTCCGAAACGGTCCGGCCGGCGCGATCGACCAGCGCCAGGCTGACCAGCACCACCGGGTTCGCCGCGTAGAGCGTGTCGAGCGGCACCGCCGCCAGCCGCGTCGCGCGATTGGCCAGCGCGTCAAGGCGATCCTCGCGTGAGAACAGTTGGCGATTGTCGAGCCCGACGACGCGCGTCCGCGCGGTCAACCCGCGGGCATCCTCGCGGGTGGTATTGAGCACGACCAGCGCGTTGTCGGGCAGGTTGAGCTGGACGTGGAGCGGCTCCGTCGCGTTCTTCGCGCCGTAATAGGCGGCGTGGGTGTCGTAATCCCATGAATAGATCTGCCATGCGTTGGACGGCCAGGCGGGGTGCGTCATCCACAACATCCGCCCGCTATTCTTGGTCCACAGATGCCCCAGGAACCCCTCGAACATCGCCTTGTGCGTTTCCAGGTTCAACATCTGCGCCTTGCGCTCGAAATCGTCGAAGCTGGCGCCCGCGCCGAACATCGTGTCGAGCGTCGCCATGAACGTCTTGGTGTCGCCATTCCCGCCGAAATGCCAGTCGTGATAGGCTAGCGTATCGCCGAGCGGCCAGCGATCGGCGGCGGGGACGTAGCTTTCGACCGACTCGCGCGTCGACAGCGACGGCGTCCCCGTCTCGACCGAGAAACCCGTCGCCAGGTCGGTGAAATACCCGACCGGCGGACGGTAGTTGTACGGTCCCGACCCTTGCAGGTTGACGACGTTCGAGCTGCCGGTGAACCAGCGCGTTCCATCGAGTTGGAACACCGCGTCGTCCAGTCCTTCGTTGAGCGCGGGATACGGCACACCCTCGTTGCGGCCGAACCACAGGATGATCGAGGGGTGATTGCGATAGCGCGCGATGACGTCGCGCGCGTTGGCCAGGAACAGCGCCGGATCCTGCGGCTCGACCTGGAAATTCTGCGTCGATTGCCAGAAATCGTTCATCACCATCATGCCGTGCTCGTCGGCCAGGTCGTAGAACTCCTCCTCGGTGTTTGTGCCCATCCAGTTGCGGATGATGTTCATGTTCGCCTCGCGCTGGAGGCGGAAGAAGGGCTTGAGCCAGTCGTAGCTGACGCGCTTCATCGCGTCGTCCATGCCCCAGTTGCCTCCCCGTGCCGCAATCCTGACGCCGTTCACCCGGATCGTCAGGTGCGGCTCGGGCAACGTCTCGGCGATCGCGGTAACCGCCTTCGACGTCTCACCGGCGGGGGTGAGCGATTCCGCCCAACCGCGCGGGGATTGCTTGATCGCCTCGTGATTGACCGCGATCAGCTTTTGTCGCGCGAGCCCACCATCGGTGGTCTGGACGTTGACCCGGCGAAGCGCGCCGACGGCGTCGAACAGCGACAGGTCGTAGCTGACCTCGCGGATGCCGAAACGATCGCGCTTCGTGTCCGACAGCGTCCCGCCGTCGCGCACCTCGTAAGCGATGTCGTACAACGCCGGCTCGCCATAGCCGTTGGGCCACCACAGCCTGGGATTGGCGACGGTCAGTTGGCGGAACTCGGCCGGCGTGAAGCGCACGTCGGTGCGCCCGGTGGTGGCGGTCACCGTCTTCTCGACGTTGACGCCTTCGAACGCGACACGCACCGTCACCGGCTTGGCCGCGCCGGCATTCTCGACCGGCACGACGATGTGCACGTCGGCGCGGTCGGTGCGCGGCAGCGGCAGGTCGGTCACCACCTGCGGATCGCCCAGCCGGACATCGCCATGCGCGAGGAGCTCGACCGGGCGCCAAAGCCCGGTGTTGCGATCGCGGATGCCGGGGATCCAGTCCCACCCTTCGGCGGCGACGAAGGTCGGACCGTCAATCGCCATCTGCCCGCCATTGTTGCCGACGCCACCCTTGACCGACTGCTCGTGCGGGATGCCCGGGTGCGGCGGCGGCGAGACCCTGACCGCGATGACGTTCTCGCCAGCGACGGGCGTAAAATCGAACTGGCCGCGAATGAACGCGCCGCGCGTGTCGCCCAATCGTCGTCCGTTGGCCCACATTTCGGCGGCGTAGTTGACCCCGCCGAAAACGAGGGTCAGCCGCTTGCCCGCCGCCTGCGGAGGGACGGTGAAGCTGGTGCGATACCAATAATCCTGCCGCGCGAGGCTCTCCGGGATGCGCATGTTGTTGAGGCCGTGATAGGGATCGGGGTAGACGCCCCGGTCGACCAGCGTCTGGAGCACCGTGCCCGGCACCGTCGCCGGGCGCCACGCCGCACCCGCGACGCCGGGCCGCGACAGCGACGCGCCGTCCGCGTTCACTTCCGGCTCGGCGGCGAGGGTCCAGCCGTTAACCTGCCAGCGGTTGGGCTCGGTCGGCTGAAGCGAGGGCGCGGTCGACACCGGCTTGGCCACCGGCGCGCTATACGCCCCCTGGCTCTGCGGCAACGTCCATGGATCCTGCTGACGCCACAGTCCGGTATTCGCCTGGTTCTGCCATTCCCAACCGACGCCGACGCGCCATAGCTGGACGAGGTCAAAGTCGGGGCGGGCGCGGTGCAGCGCGCCGATCGCGTCGGTCGACAGCGCCTCGTCGTGCACCGCCGCCTCGACCAGAGTCCCGCCGAAATGCGTGCGGCCCTCGATCACGGGGGCGAGCGCCAATGTAGGCGTCACCGCGCTGCTGTCGCCCGAGCCGCTCGCGACGCGACGCCCGTCGACATATAGCGTCACTCGCCTCCCATCGGAGGTCGCCGCGACATGGGTCCAACGTCCCGCGGGCGCCACCGACCCGGACGCGACGGTCCGTCCGCCGTCGCGCAGCGTCAACCGGCCATCGACCAGCCCGAGGCAGCGGCAGTCGCCGGCGGGCGCGCCCAACGCGACCAGCACGACCTCGCCCGCCTGTCGCGCATCCGGCCGGACCCAGGCAGCGATCGAGTAAGGCACGTTCGCGGCGACCAGCGCGTCCGCGTTCTCCAAGTTCCGCTCGATCCCGATCCCTCCGGTCAGGAACGTCGCGTTGTAAGGCCCGCCATTGGTCGGCACCCCGGCGAGTGTCGCCGTGGTCGCCGTGGCCAGCAATGCCGCGACCAGCGATCGATAAGCGCGCATCCGTCTTCCCTTCCGTTGTCCGACCACTGACGGATCGCTCCGCCGAATACTGACATCAATTTGCGCTATTCGACAAGCGACGATCATCCAGCGCCCTCGGCATCAATGAGGCGCGGAGTGGCCGAGCGCCTCATTCCGCTGCGGCGGCGTCGCCCCGGTGTCGGCCGGCAGCAGCAGCTCGCCGAACGGCAGCAGGGCGGCGCCGACCGCGACCGCGTCCTC
>CAXTRJ010000184.1:0-5878 GCA_964246585.1 uncultured Sphingomonas sp.
GCCCTGGATGGCGTAGCCCCCCGCCTTACCCAGCCCTTCGCCACAGGCGACATAGGCGTCGATCTCCGCCGGCGAAAGCGGCTTGAATACGACGATCGTGTCGGACAGCCGCAGCCGGGCGCGACCGACGCCGTCGATGACGCAGACCGCGCTCAGCGCGTGGTGGCGGCGGCCGGACAGGAGCGCGAGCAAGGTGCGCTGCACCTCCGCCGTGTCGGCTGGGGGCAGGATGCGACGGCCGACCGCGATCGTCGTATCGCCGGCGATCACCACCTCGCCATCGGCACGGTCGACCGCGCGGGCCTTTTCCTCCGCCAGGCGCAGCGCATAGGCGCGGGGCAGCTCGCGCGGGCGCGGCGCCTCGTCTATATCGGGCGCGGCGACCCGGTCGGGCGCGACGCCCAGCCGGGCGAGCAACTCGCGGCGGCGGGGGGAGGTGGAGGCGAGGATTAGCATCTCTAACCTCCGTTCGTCGTGAGTAGCCGCTGAGCGAAGCCGAAGTGGCGTATCGAAGGATCGCGTCCCCACGCCGGTGCTTCGATACAGGCCTTCGACAAGCTCAGTCCCTACTCAGCACGAAACGGAAGGGGGAGTGCGACGACGCGGTTACTTGAACCGGTACGTGATCCGGCCCTTGGTCAGGTCGTAGGGGGTCAGTTCGCACAGCACTTCGTCGCCGACGAGGACGCGGATGCGGTTCTTGCGCATCTTGCCGGCGGTATGGCCGAGGATCTCGTGATCGTTCTCGAGCTTCACGCGGAACATGGCGTTGGGCAGGAGCTCCACCACCTGGCCGCGCATTTCGAGCAGTTCTTCCTTGGCCAAACAAAACCTCTTTCGAATTGGAATGCGCGCGGCCCTTAGCGGACGGGGCCGCAAAAGGAAAGGCGAGCGACGAAGTCGGGAACGTCGAGGATCGGACAATCCTGCGACGTCATTCAAACATGGGGACGAGCGCGCGGCACGGCAACCGACGCCGTCGATCGTCACAACAGCTTGTCCTGCCGTCCGCCCTCGCGCGCCGCGCGTTTGAACGCGGCGCGGTCGACATTGGGAATACGCGGGCGCTTGCCCCCGAACAACTCGGCCAGCGTGATGATCTGCAACCGGGGATAGCTGTCGTCGATCCCGGTGCGGTGGACGCCGACGGCGGCGGCGCGGCGTTCCATCTCGCGGGTCGGCAGCGCGTTCATGATCAGGATGCCGATCGGCGCCTTTTCGCGCTCGATCGTCGCCGCCAGCGTCTCGACCATCGCGACGCCGGGTTTCAGCCCGCCCTTGACCGAGACGAGCGCGCGGTGGGTGATCATCTTGCCCGATCCCTGGTCGAGGTCGTTGAAATAGATCACGCCGTCGATGCCGCCGTCCGCCCCCTTCTTCTTGCCGCCAAAGGGAAGCGCGTCGACCATCGACACCGCCCACCACTGGAACTGGTACTTGTCGCGGCGCGCCAGATCCTCGGCCGAGGCCAAATCCTTGGGCGTCCCCTCGACCGTGAAGGCGACGCCGGGAAACGCGTCGCGCATCCGTTTCTCGATGAGCGAAATGGCGAAGTGGGTGACGTCGATCCCGATCCACCGCCGCCCGAGCTTCTCCGCCGCGTGGACCGCAGTGCCGCAGCCGCAGAACGGGTCGAGCACGACATCGCCCTCGCTGGACGACGCGGCGATGATCCGCTCGAGGAGGGCGAGGGGTTTCTGGGTCGGGTAGCCGAGACGTTCCTGCGCTTGTGAGTTAAGCGCCGGGATATCGGCCCAAAGCGCCTGGACCGGCAAGCCTTTGGACTCGTCGAGGTAGCGTTTAAGCCGGATCCCGCCCGCCCGCGTGAAGTGGAGGCGGCCTTCGCTGTCCAGTCGGCGCATCGTCTCGGGTGGCATCCGCCACAACGAGGTGACGCCTTTATACTCGTAAGTGTAACCGCCGCCGGACAGTCCCTTGGCGGAAAGATTGTCGTCCATCCACAAGCGCCCATCGGCGTCCTTTTGACGAAAGCGACGCTCGTACTCTTCGTCATAGGCGGTGAACTGCTGATGCCAGGCATGGCTTGCAGCCTTGCTGTAAAACAAGACGATGTCGGTGTTGCGACCGTAGCGCGCGCCGTCGCTGTGCGCGGTGGTTCGTTTCCAGGTGATCTCATTCAGGAAGTGCTGCGGCCCGAACACACCGTCGAGGAGCAGTTTCAGGTAATAGCTCGCGGTCGGGTCGCAGTGGAGGTAGAGGCTACCGGTCGTTTTCAGGACGCGGTGCAGTTCGAGCAGCCGCACCGCCATCATCGCCAGATAGGCCATCATATCGTTGTCGCCGAGGAACGCCCGCATCGCGTTCAGCAGGTCGAACGCCTTGGTGTTGCCGTTGCGGGACACGTCGGCAAAGGCCTCCTCGGCCACGTCGTTCCAGTGCCAGGTGTCCTCGAACGCCTCGATCTGCGCGTCGGCGGAGGCCCCGGTCGGCGACCGGAACAGGATGTTGTAGGTCGCGTTCGAATTGAACGGCGGGTCGAGATAGACCAAGTCGACGCTCTCGTCGGGCACGTGGGCGCGGAGCACCGCGAGATTGTCGCCGTAGAAGAGCTGGTTGCCGGGATGGTTGACGCTTTGCATCGCACGACCGAATCAGCGCGCGGCGGGCGAGGCACCTCTTGTTGTGATCATTTCGGACGCAATCGGGACGAACTTCGCCGACCGGAGTTCGTATGTGATTCCGCCGACTCGCAAAAATTCGCCGCAGAAACGGATGCAGCGGTTGAGACGGTTGGTCACATCCCAAGATGCCCGGCGATTGCGGCCCTGAGGTCGGCCAGTCGCCGCGCGTCGAGCGTACCGAGCCGCGTCGCGGCGGCGGCGTCGATGGTGGCGAGCTTGGCGGTGCGGATGAGCGACGGCGCGGGCAGGCCGGCGGCGGCATGGTCGTCCTCCAGCGACACGTCGTCGGGCCATGACCGGTTGCCGGCGCTGGTGATCATCGCGACCCACAGCAGCGCGTCGCCCGGACCGATGCCGCCATCCGAAACCACCAGCGCCGGGCGGTGCTGGCGCGTATCGCGATCGGTATAGGGGAACGGGACGCGCACGATCGCGCCCGCCTCAAAGCCCCGCATAGGCCTTCGCATCCGCGTCGCCGGCCCATTCGGTAAAGGCGGCGAACGGGTCGTCGCGTGGTGCGTCCGGCTCCACTCGGGTGAGGATCACGCGGTCGCCGTCGATGCGGTAGGCGACGGTGTCGCCTTCGCGCAGGCCCAACGCGGCCCGGATCGGGCGAGGGATGGTGGTTTGCGCCTTGCTGGAGATGCGGGAATGGATCATGACGCGGAGGTAAGGAAGTTTCTTACCGGATACAAGAAGGCGAGCGAGCCCCTGTCGTGGTGAAGCCGCGCCGCCGGACGACACGTACGATGATTGATTCGCACGATCGCCGGCCACGGCGCGGCTTCTGCTCGCAGCCTTACCCCGCCGCCAGCGCCGCCAGCAGAAGCAGCGCCACGATGTTCGTGATCTTGATCATCGGGTTGACCGCCGGGCCAGCCGTATCCTTGTACGGATCGCCCACCGTATCCCCCGTCACCGCCGCTAGATGCGCGTAGCTGCCCTTACCGCCATGGTGGCCGTCCTCGATGTACTTCTTCGCATTGTCCCACGCGCCGCCGCCCGAGGTCATCGAGATGGCGACGAACAACCCGGAGACGATGACGCCGAGCAGCATCGCGCCGAGCGCGGCGAAACCCTGTTCGCGACCCGCCACCGCCGCGACGATGAAATAGAGCGCGATCGGGCTGACCACCGGCAGCAGCGAGGGGACGATCATCTCCTTGATCGCGGCGCGGGTGACCAGGTCGACCGTCCGGCCATAGTTAGGCCGGCTGGTGCCCAGCATGATGCCGGGATTGTCGCGGAACTGGCCGCGCACCTCCTCGACCACCGCGCCGGCCGCGCGTCCCACCGCGGTCATGCCGAACGCGCCGAACAGATAGGGCAGCAGCGCGCCGAGCAGCAGCCCGACGATGACGTACGGATTGCTGAGCGAGAAATCGACCGGCGCGGTCAGCCCCAAATCGTCGGCGTAGAACTTCAGATCTTCGGTATACGCCCCGAACAGCACCAGCGCGGCGAGCCCGGCCGAGCCGATCGCATAACCCTTGGTCACCGCCTTGGTCGTGTTGCCGACCGCGTCCAAGGCGTCGGTCTTGTGGCGGACGTCGTCGGGCAGCCCGGCCATCTCGGCGATGCCGCCGGCGTTGTCGGTCACCGGGCCATAGGCGTCGAGCGCGACGACCATCCCCGCCTGGCTCAGCATCGCGGTCGCGGCGAAGGCGATGCCGATGCTCCCGGCGAGTTGATACGCCACGACCACCGCGACGACGATCACCAGCGTCGGCAGCGCGGTCGATTCGAGGCTGATGGCGAGCCCCTGGATGACGTTGGTGCCGTGGCCGGTCTCCGACGCCTTGGCGATCGAGCGTACCGGGCGGTAGTTGGTGCCGGTGTAATACTCGGTGATCCACACGATCAGCCCGGTGACGGCGAGCCCGACCATCATCGACCAGAACAGATCCCAGCCGGTGAAGCCGGTCGCGGCGGCGCTGGCGGCGGTGTCGGCCCCCAGCGAGTCGGTGGCGGCGTCGAGCGATCCCGCGCCGCTGATAACCGCGCTCAGATCGCCCAGCGTGAACTGGGTGGCGAGGTAGATCGCCGGGATCGACAGCAGCGCCGACGTCCAGAACCCCTTGTAGAGCGCGCCCATGATCGAGCCCTTGCGCCCGAGCCGGACGAAATAGGTGCCGATGATCGAGGTGACGATGCACACCCCGCCGACCGCGAGCGGCAGCGACATGAGACGGGTAAGCTCGGCCGCGCCGGCGTCGATCAGCAGCGCGATCGAGATCATCGTCACGCCCAGCGTCACGACGTACGTCTCGAACAGGTCGGCGGCCATGCCGGCGCAGTCGCCGACGTTGTCGCCGACGTTATCGGCGATGACCGCCGGGTTGCGCGGGTCGTCCTCGGGGATGCCCGCCTCGACCTTGCCGACCAGGTCCGCGCCGACGTCGGCGGCCTTGGTGAAGATGCCGCCGCCGAGTCGCGCGAAGATCGAGATGAGCGACGCGCCGAACGCCAGCGCGGTCAAGGCTTCCACGATGATGCGGTCGTTCGGCGCGTAATCGCGCAGGTCGGTCAGGTACCAGAAGAAGCCGGCGATCGACAGCAGCCCGAGTCCGGCGACCAGCATCCCCGTGACCGCGCCCGATCGGAACGCGGTGGTGAGCCCCCCCTGCAGCGAGGTGCGCGCGGCTTCGGCGGTGCGGACGTTGGCGCGGACCGAGATGTTCATGCCGACATAGCCTGCGACTCCCGACAGCACCGCGCCGAGCGCGAAACCGGCGGCCGAGGTCGCGCCGAGCAGCCAGAAGACGATCGCGAAGACGACCACGCCGACGATGCCGATAGTGATGTATTGCCGGCCGAGATAGGCCTTCGCGCCCTCCTGGATGGCGGCGGCGATGTCCTGCATCCGTTCGTTGCCCGGCGACATGGCGAGCACCTGGCGGCTGGTGATCACGCCATAGACCACGGCGATTAGGCCGCAGAGCATGGCCAGCGTGACGATCGTCATGCGTTTCCTTCCCTGAATCGGTCGGCCGTTGCTCGGCCGTTCCTTGTCGCTCCGAAGCTAGTGGTCAGGGCAGGCGCGTCAACCGTGTTCGTACCCGAGCCGCGATGGCGGCGGCACGGGGTCGCCGGCGTCGATCAGCGTCAGGCCCGCGCCGTGCGTGAAACGGCCGACGGCGGTGGCCGGGACTGGCGGCGCGAAGTCGGCGGGGGCGGCGAAGAGCAGCTGGTAATCGTCGCCGGCGGTCGCGGCCGCGAGGCGAGCGGCGCGGTCC
>CAXTRJ010000185.1:0-5870 GCA_964246585.1 uncultured Sphingomonas sp.
GCCGAGATCGGCGATGCGGTAGCGCGCGGGGACGCCGGCGCGGGCGAGCTCGCGGTCGACGAAGCGCCCCGCGATCGGCCGCCGCGCCGCCCACAGCGCGATCAGCGCGGCGATGATCACCAACGCGACGATCAGCGCAACGCGCCGGCGGCGTTTGCGCGGTGTCCCCTGCTCGCTCACCGGTCCGCCGCCATTGCCATGCCCGACCATAGGCGGGACGTTCGCCTTCGCGCAATTGCGCGGGCGGGACGTCATCTCTACACGCTACTGCGATCGAACCACCCCCGTTCGTGCCGAGTAGAGACCGAGTAGCGCGCCAGCGCGTATCGAGGGCTCGTATCGAGGTACTGGTGTACACGCCAACCTGTCCTTCGATACGCGCTCTCGCCAAGCTCGATCGCTACTCGGGACGAACGGACTCTGAACAGGATCGGCTTCGGGTTGGCAATGGGGGACGTCGACGACAAGGCCGGGCATCGCGAGCGGCTTCGCGGGCGGTTGCTGGAGGGCGGCGACGGGCTGCTCGACCATGAGTTGATCGAGTATCTCCTCGCGCTCGCCATCCCGCGCCAGGACACCAAGCCGCTGGCCAAGGCCTTGTTGCGCGAGTTCGGCGACATCGGCGGGTTGCTCACCGCCGACCCGATCGCGCTGAGGCGGATCAAGGGGCTGGGTGACACCTCGATCGCGGCGCTGAAGATCGCCCATGCCGCGGCACTTCGGCTGCTCAGCGCCGAAGTGGCCGCGCGGCCGGTGCTGGGCAACTGGCAGGCGCTGCTCGATTACCTGCGCGCCGACATGGTCCACCACGCGATTGAGCGGGTGCGCGTGCTCCACCTCAACACCCGTAATATGCTGATCCGCGACGAGGTGGTGAGCGAGGGCTCGATCGACCAGGCGCAGCTCCACGTCCGCGAGGTGGTGCGCCGGGCGCTGGAGCTGGGATCGGCGGCGGTTATCCTGGTCCACAATCACCCATCGGGCGACCCGGCGCCGAGCCGCGCCGACATCGACGTGACGCGGGCGATCGCGGAGGCGGGCAAGCGGCTAGGGATCGCGGTCCACGACCATATCATCGTCGGGACCAAGGGACATGTCAGCTTGAAGGCGCAAGGGTTGATCTGAGCGCTCGACCGTCATGCCGGGCTGTTTCCGACACCCATCGTTGTACGTCATTGGCCAGCGGCGGGCACATACAGCGGTGGACCCCGGAACAAGTCCGGGGTGACGACGATGAAGAGCGGCCGCAGGACAATCCCGCGGCCGCTGATCAATGTTAGGACGCGCCCTGCGACAGGAAGCCGGTCAGTTCGGTCTTGGTCACCGAGGTCGACTTGTCCTTGTCGGCCTGGGCGAAGGCGGCGCCGACCCACGACTTGGTTTCCGCGCTGTCGGCGGCGGTCGCCGGGTCACTGGCGGTCTTCAGCGCGACCATCCAGGCGGTGAACTCGGCGCGGTCGAGGTCGCCATCGGCGTTCTTGTCGTAGGACGGGAACTCGCTGTCGACGACCGCGGCGACCTGATCACCGGTGGTGGCGGGTTGCGCCGCGACCTGCCCGGCGGGAGCGGCGGGTGTTTGCGCAGCTGGTGTCGCGGCATCGGGCGTCGGTTGCGCCAAGCTGTCGGACGCGAGTGCCGGCGTTGTCGCCTGGATAGGCGCGTCCTGCGCGACAGGCGCGGCGGTCTGGGCAAGCACCGGGGCGGCGATCGTCATGACACCGGCCAGAAAAACATACTTCAACATCGTCTCTCTCCTGAGCTGTTGTTGATCGGTGGCGGCGGATCGGCTTCCCAATCCCGTCGAATGCTTCGGCCTATTAACGGCCGACCACCGATATGGGTGCGTCGCCCGGCGATTTGTAGCCTCGCCTCGTCCCTGCTAACGCCCGGCTCGCCGCCTCGCCCCAGGAGTCCCGATGGTCCCCCGTTACAGCCGCCCCGCCATGACCGCGATCTGGGCGCCCGAGACGCGCTTCCGGATCTGGTTCGAGATCGAGGCGCACGCCACCGACGCGCTGGCCGAGTTGGGCGTCGTGCCACGGGAAGCGGCGGCGGCGATCTGGGCGCGCGGGGGCTTCGAGGTCGAGCGGATCGACGAGATCGAGCGCGAAACGCGCCACGACGTCATCGCCTTCCTGACCAACGTCGCCGAGCATGTCGGCGACGAGGCACGCTTCATGCACCAGGGGATGACGAGCTCCGACGTGCTCGACACCTGCCTGGCGGTGCAGCTGGCGCGGGCGAGCGACATCCTGCTGGACGACCTCGACCAGCTGCTCGCCGTGCTCAAACGCCGCGCCCACGAGCACAAGCTGACGCCGACCATTGGCCGCAGCCACGGCATCCACGCCGAGCCCGTCACCTTCGGGCTGAAGCTGGCCCAGGCGTACGCCGAGTTCGCCCGCAACCGCGCGCGGCTCGTCGCGGCGCGCGCCGACATCGCCACCTGCGCGATCTCGGGGGCGGTGGGCACGTTCGCCAATATCGACCCGTTCGTCGAAGAATATGTCGCCGAGAAGCTCGGGCTGACCCCCGAGCCCGTCTCCACCCAGGTGATCCCGCGCGACCGCCACGCGCTGTTCTTCGCGACGCTGGGGGTCATCGCCGGCTCGATCGAGCGCCTCGCGACCGAGGTGCGCCATCTGCAGCGGACCGAGGTGCTGGAGGCGGAGGAGTATTTCGCGCCCGGGCAGAAGGGTTCGTCGGCGATGCCGCACAAGCGCAATCCGGTGCTGACCGAGAACCTGACGGGCCTTGCCCGGATGGTGCGCGGCTACGTCACCCCGGCGCTGGAGAATGTCGCGCTGTGGCACGAGCGCGACATCAGCCATTCGTCGGTCGAGCGCTACATCGGCCCCGACGCCACGATCACGCTCGACTTCGCGCTCGCCCGGCTGACCGGGGTGATCGACAAGCTGGTCGTCTATCCCGAGCGGATGCGCCGCAACCTCGACCGGATGGGCGGGCTGGTCCATTCGCAACGCGTGCTGCTGGCGCTGACCCAGGCGGGGGTCAGCCGCGAGGACGCGTACCGGCTGGTACAGCGCAACGCGATGCGGGTGTGGGAGTCGGACGGCGCACTATCGCTGGCCGAGCTGCTCAAGGCCGATGCGGAGGTGACGGCGGCGCTGTCGCCGGCGGAGATCGACGATAAGTTCGATCTCGATTACCATTTCAAGCACGTCGACACGATCTTCGCGCGGGTGTTCGGCGCGGCCTGATGGTGACGCGTCGCTCGGTCCTCGCGGGCGGTGCCGCGACGCTCGCCGCGCCCTTGGTCGCCCAATCCAAGCCATCGCCGATCGCGAACGGACGCCCCCTCCCCCCGGCGCGGGCGTTCACCAGCCCGGCGATCGAGCGGACGATCGACCGCGTCACCGCTCGGCTCGGCGGTGCCGGGACACGCGGCCGACTGGCGACGATGTTCGCGCGCTGCTTTCCCAACACGCTCGATACGACCGTCCAGCTGGGCACGCGCGACGGGCGACCCGACACCTTCGTCATCACCGGCGACATCCACGCGATGTGGCTGCGCGATTCGACCGCGCAGGTCTGGCCTTACCTAGCCCTGGCGAAGGAGGATCCGGCGCTCGCCCGCCTTCTCGCCGGGGTCGTCGAACGGCAGACGCGGTCGATCCTGCTCGACCCCTATGCCAACGCGTTCAACCGCGACGCGACGCCGAGCGCCGACTTCGCCGACGACGAGACCGAGATGAAGCTCGGCATTCACGAGCGGAAGTGGGAGCTCGACTCGCTCTGCTCGGCGATCCGGCTCGCCGACGGCTACTGGCGCGCGACCGGAGACGTCGCGCCGTTCGGCGGGGCGTGGCGACGCGCCTCGCGGCTGATCGTCGAGACGATGCGGGTCCAGCAGCGCAAGAGCGGCCCCGGCCCCTACCGCTTCCAGCGACGGACGGCGTGGAATCCCGATTCGGTGCCTGGCAATGGATGGGGCAACCCGATCCGCCCCGTCGGGCTGATCGTCTCGCTGTTCCGCCCGTCGGACGATGCCGCGATCTACCCGTTCCTCGTTCCCGCCAACATCTACGCCGTCGTCATGCTCCGCCGTCTCGCGACGATGCACGAGACGATCGCTCGCGACGCCGCGTTCGCCGCCGAGTGCCGCGCGTTGGCGGACGAGGTCGAGGCGGCGCTGCGGACCCACGCACTGGTCGAGCACCCGCGCCATGGCCGCGTCTGGGCGTACGAGGTCGACGGTTACGGCAACGCGCTGTTCATCGACGACGCCAACGTGCCGAGCCTGTTGTCGCTGCCCTATCTCGGCTGGTGCCGACCCGAGGACGCGGCCTACCGCCGCACCCGCCGCTTGATCCTTGGCGAGGACAACCCCTGGTTCCACCGGGGCGGCGTGGCGGAAGGAATTGGCAGCCCGCACACGCCCGGCACCCGCATCTGGCCGATCGCGATCGTGACGCGCGCGCTGACCAGCACCGACGAGGCCGAAATCACGGAGGCGCTGCGAATGCTGGCGACGACGGACGCGGGAACGGGTTTTATGCACGAGGCATTCGACCAGGACGATCCGACCTTGTTCACCCGGCCGTGGTTTGCCTGGGCCAACAGCCTGTTCGGCGAGTTGGTGCTGGCGGTCGCGGCGAAACGCCCCGCGGTATTCGATCGGCTATGACTTCCTTCGCGGTTGCAGCAATCGCAATCGCGATAGCGCGCAACGAAATTGCGTTCGACCGGGCCGAAGCCCAAATATGTCCGTGCCGGACCTTCTCCGGCGAACGGAGACCAACCGATGCGCACCTTCGAAGCCGTGGCCAGCACCTTGCTGGCGATCGCGGCGCAGGCGCTGGTGGTCGGGGTTTTCACCTTCTGATCCACTCGCCCGTCCGCCCCTTCTCACGAGGGGGCGGTTAGGGGCGGCTCGACCCTCACGCGCGCCTGCGACGCGTTTGAAAGAGCCACGCCCCGGTTCCGGACAAGGTGAACGGCTTGTAAACACCTGGCGCGGTAAGCGGCCGGCATGTCCCGACCCTTCCGCGATGTTTGGATGATCTCGCTGCAAGGCTCGCTGATCCTGGCCGGGATGGGTTGGCTGGCGTTCGCTCCGCCCGAACGGGGAAGCATGCTGGTCGTGCCGCTGTCGCCGGCGCCGCTGGCGAGCACGCTTAATGCCGTGCTGGCCGGCGGGGCGGCGGTGACCGGCGCGGGGCCGCTGCCCGGCACGCTGCTGGTGCGCGGGGAGCGGGCTCGGATCGCCGCAACGCTGGACAGCGCCACGCTGCTCCTCGCCGCGCCCGAGGGCTGGTGCGGGCGATGAGCGAGGACGACACGCCCGACCTGGTCGCGCTGCGCCGGCGCGGGGTGACGCTTCTGCTCGCGTCGGCCTGGCTGTTCGCGGTCCTGCTGGTCGCGATCGCGCTGTTCCGCCCGGCGAGCAACGCGTGGATCGCGGCGACGATCGCGGCGATCGCCAACCTCCTGCCGACGCTTGGCGCGACGCGCGACCGCGACGGCGCGACGGCGCGGCTGACCGTCGGCACGCTGGCCGCGATCCACCCCGCGCTCCTCGTGTTCGTCCTGGCCGGTCATCCATGGCAGATGGATGCCCACATGTACTTCTTCGTCGCGCTCGCCGCGCTGGTGGCGTTGTGCGACTGGCGTCCGATCCTGCTCGCCGCCGTGCTGGTCGCGGTGCACCACGTCCTGCTTGAACTGGTCGCGCCGGCCTGGGTGTTCAGCGGCGATAGCGGCAACGTCGGCCGGGTCGCCTTTCACGCGGTCGCGGTGGCCCTGCAATGCGCCGGGCTGGCCGCCGCGCGCGCCGCCGAAGCGCGCGAGGCGGCCGAGCGACATCGGCGCGAAGCGGTCGAGCGCGACGCCGCCGGCCGCGCCAAGGC
>CAXTRJ010000186.1:0-5866 GCA_964246585.1 uncultured Sphingomonas sp.
GCGCGGTGCTGGCGCGCTGGGTGCCGGCCGGGTCCGAGCCGCTATTCGCCGGCGCTGGCTACCCGGTCGTGGGCGCGCTGCCGGCGATCGCGGCGCGGCGTCGGCTCAATCGCGGCTTCGAGGCGCTGGCGCTGTCGGCCGACGAGCGCTGGTTGTTTCTCGCCTTCCAGAGCCCGTTGTCGCACCCCGACGACGACGCGCACGAGAGCGGCCGGCATGTCCGCCTGTGGCGGCTCGACGCCCGGACCGGCGCGGTCGCCGCCCAGTTCCTCTATCCGCTCGACCCGCCCGAGACGTTCCGCCGCGACGCCGCGCTCGGACGCGTGAAGCGGTCCGACATAAAGGTCAGCGAGCTGGTCGTGCTCGGCCCGGACCGGCTGCTGGTGCTCGAACGAGGGTCGGCGTCGACCAAGCTGTACGCCGTCCACCTCGATCCGGCGCTGGCGCTGGGCGTGGAACACCTGCTGCCCGAGACCCGGCCGACGCTGGAGCAGCTGAGCGCGGCGGGCGAGGTCGACCGGCCACTGGCCAAGACGCTGGTGCTCGATACGGACGACTTGCCCGACATCGACGCCGACCTGGAAGGGTTGGTCGTGCTCGGGCCGCGCACGCTGCTGCTGGTCAACGACAACGACTTCGGCGTCGAGGGCGTTGCCACCCGCTTCTGGCGCATCGTCTTGCCGGCCGACCTGCCGCTTGGTTAAGCGGTTGCGCGAGCGGAACGGGCGGGGCATCGCGTCGTTGGGCAAGGGGGAGGGCGTAGCTTAGATGAAGATCGCGATCTTCGGGCTGACGGTCAGCTCGTCGTGGGGCAATGGCCATGCGACGCTGTGGCGCGGGCTGATCCGGGCGCTAGCGGCGGACGGGCACCAGGTCGTGTTCGTCGAACGCGACGTCCCCTGGTACGCCGAGCATCGCGACCTGACCGAGCTTCCCGGCGGCCGGTTGCTGCTGTATTCGGACTGGGCCGACGTGGTCGCTGCCAAGCGGTCGATCCTCGACGCCGACGCGCTGATCGTCACCTCCTATTGTCCCGACGCGGTTGCCGCCGAGGCGCTGATCCATGCCGAGGGACGGGGCGCGACGCTGTTCTACGACCTCGACACGCCGGTGACGCTGGCGCGGCTGGCGGCGGGCGAGTTGGTCGATTACCTGCCCGTCGACGGCCTGGGACGCTTCGACCGGGTGCTCAGCTACACCGGGGGACCGGCGCTGGGGGCGTTGCGCGACCGGCTCGGCGCGCGGGCCGCCGCGCCGCTGTTCGGCCATGTCGATCCCGACGCGCACCGCCCGGTGCCGCCCGAGGCGAACTATCGCGGCGACCTGTCCTATCTCGGCACCTATGCCGCCGATCGGCAGGCGGCGTTGGCGCGGTTGTTCATCGATCCCGCCGCCGCCGCGCCCGATCGCCGCTTCGTCCTCGGGGGATCGGGCTATCCGGCCGACTTCCCGTGGCGGCGCAACATCTTCTTCAAGCGCCACGTCGCCCCGCCCGACCACCCCGCCTTCTTCTGCTCCTCGCGCCTGACCCTGAACGTCACCCGCGCCGACATGGCCGCGATGGGCTGGTGCCCGTCGGGGCGGCTGTTCGAGGCGGCGGCGTGCGACGTCCCGATCGTGTCGGACGATTGGGACGGGCTCGACCGGTTCTTCGCGCCCGGCGAGGAGATCCTGCTCGCCGAGACCGGCGACGACGTGCTCGCCGCGCTGGCGCTGTCGGACGACGAGTTGCGCCGCATCGCGCGCCGCGCCCGCGAGCGCGTGCTCGCCGAACATAGCTCCGCCGTTCGCGCGCGCGACCTGGTCGCGCTGATCGAGACCGCGCGTGTCGCTGTCGCCGCCTGAGCGATGTGGGGCATCATTCCCGCCGCCGGCAATGGCACCCGCATCCAGCCGCTCGCCTTTTCGAAGGAGTTGCTGCCCGTCGGTAGCCGCATCGACGCCGACGGCGCGGAGCGGCCCAAGGCGGTCAGCGAGTATCTCGTCGAGCGCATGGTCGCGGGCGGCGCGACCAAGATCTGCTTCGTCATCTCGCCGACTAAGTCCGACATCGTCCGTTACTACGGCGGCGGAATCGGCCGGGTTGACACCGCCTTCGTGGTGCAGCCGCAGGCGGCCGGGCTGTGCGACGCGATCTTCCGCGCCTGCCCGCTGATCGGCCCCGACGAGCCGGTGCTGGTGGGTTTGCCCGATACAATCTGGTTCCCGTCGGACGGCCTCGCGCGCCTACCGGGGGACCGGCTGGCGTTCCTGCTGTTCCCGGTCGAGCGCCCCGAATTGTTCGACGCGGTGGTGCTCGGCGAGGGCGACCGGGTCGAGGAGGTGCAGGTTAAGCAGGCGGGCGCCCGGTCGAATTGGGTATGGGGCGCATTCCGGATGCCGGGCCGGGTGCTCCACGACCTTCACCGGTTGTGGTGCGAGCCGGGGCGCGGCGACGAGTATTTCGGCACCTTGGTCAATGCCTGGCTGGCGCGCGGCAACGAGGCGGTCGGGGTTCGCGCCGGCGACAGCTATGTCGATGTCGGTACGCTCGGCGGCTATCGGTCCGCCATCCGCCTGCTTGGTGAAGGCGCGCCGGAGTGAGCCGGGCGGACGCGTTCGCCGCGCGGCTGGCGAGCGAGGCGATGATCGACGACCCGGTCGCGATCGTCGTGGCGCACCCCGATGACGAGACCTTGTGGGCCGGCGCGGCGCTGTCACGCTTGCCGAATGCGCGGCTGATCCTGCTGACCGACGGCGCGCCGGTCGACATGAGCGACGCCCGCAGGCTCGGCGTCGCCACGCGCGAGGCGTACGCCGCGATCCGGGCGGGCGAGCTGGACAAGGCGCTCCGGCGGCTGCAGGCCACGACCGAGCGGCGGGATTACGCCATCGCCGACCAGGGTCTCGCCGATCGCCTCGGCGACGTCGCCGAGCGACTCGCGGTCGATCTGGCCGAGGTCGTCGCGGTCGCCACGCATCCTTACGAGGGCGGCCACCCCGACCATGATTCCGCCGCCTTCGCCGTCCGCCTCGCGGTCGAAACGATCGCGCGGCGCTCGGGCGAGGCGCCGGCGATGGTGGAGTTCGCTTCCTACCATCAGGTCGATGGCCAGCGGGAGTTCGGCGTGTTCTGGCCCGACCCCGATTGCCCCGAGCACCGCCGGACGCTCGACGACCGCGACCGCGACCGCGTCGAGCAAGCGCTGCGCGCCCATGTCAGCCAGGCGTCGGTGTTCGGCGATTGGCGACCGACGATCGAGCGCTGGCGCGCGGCCCCGCGCTACGACTTCACTAGGTCGCCGCCGCCGGGTGAAAGCCTCTATGACGGGTTCGGCTGGGCGATGACGTCGCTCGAATGGCGCGACCGCGCGCGCGCCGCGCTGGCCGGGGCGGCGGCGTGGACCTGACGATCCTGAGCGTTGCCTTCCCGTTCGCGCCGGTGACCCACGACCCCGTCGGCGGGGCGGAGCAGGTGTTGGCGCAGCTCGACCGCGCGCTGGTCGCCGCCGGCCACCGCTCGATCGTCATCGCCGTCGATGGCTCGACCGTCGCCGGCGATCTCGTTGCGCTGACGGTCGCCCCCGGCGAGGTCGACGACCGGCGGCGCGCGGCGGTCCACGCCGAACTCCGCGACGTGATGGCGCGGACGATCGCCGCGAACGACGTCGACCTCGTCCATCTTCACGGCATCGACTTCGGCGCGTACCTGCCGACGACGACGGTACCGACGCTGGCGACGCTGCACCTGCCGATCGACTGGTACGATCCGGCGGCGCTCGGGTCAGGGCGACCCAGCACGTGGCTGCTCCCCGTATCCGGCGACCAGGCCGCGCGCGCGCCGGCCGACATCGCGCTGCTGCCGCCGATCGCCAACGGGGTCGACATCGACGACTATCGTCCGACGGAAGCCAGGGGCGACTACGCGCTGGTGCTCGGCCGCATGGCGCCGGAAAAGGGGTTCCACGACGCGATCGACGCCGCCAAGGCGGCCGACATAGCCCTTGTCGCCGCCGGCCAGCTATTCCCCTACGCCGACCATCAACGCTACTTCGACGAGCAGGTCGCGCCCCGACTGGATGATCGCCGCCGCTGGATCGGCCCGGTCACCGGCGCGGCCAAGCGCCGGCTGATCGCCGAGGCACGGTGTCTGCTGGTGCCGTCGACCGCGGCGGAGACCTCGTCGCTTGTCGCGATGGAGGCGCTGGCGTCGGGCACGCCGGTGATCGCCTATCGCGCCGGCGCCTTGCCGGAGATCGTCGAGGACGGGGTGACCGGCATTGTCGTCGACGACGTGGCGGGCATGGCCGAGGCGATCCGCGCGATCGACCGCGTTGACCCCGCCGCTTGCCGACGCGCGGCCCGCGCCCGCTTCTCGCTGCAGCGGACGACCGCCGCCTACCTCGACCTCTATGCGCGGTTGGCGGCGTGAGCGGGCAGGAGGCGATCCTCGCGCGCTGCGCGGCGGGCGACATCTCGCCCCAGATCGCCATCGCGCAGATCCTGCTCGCCGGCGAGACACCCGATGTGGCGGCGCTCGTCGGCGCGCCCGCCGGGTCGCCGCTGGCGCGGGTAGCCACGCTGATCGACCGGCACCGTGACGCTTTCGCGACCATGACGCGGATCGCCGGCGGGGGTTTGGACCCGGTCGGCGACGATCCGGTCGCGGGCACCGCCGCCTTGTTCGACCGCCTGGCGAGAGAGGCGCCCGAAGCCGCGGTGGCATTCTACTCGCTCGGCGACCAGGCGCTCCTCGACGAGGCGACGGCCGAACTGGTCGCCATCGTCGAGGCATGGTCTCCCCTGACCGGGCGACGCGTGGTCGACCTGGGCTGCGGTATCGGTCGCGTCGCGATCGCGGTCGCGCCCCGGGCGGCGCACGTCCTGGCGCTCGATGTCTCGGCGGGCATGGTCGCCGAGGCGCGCGGGCGCACCGCCGACCTGGCCAATGTCCGGGTCGAACAGGTCGGCGGCCGCGACCTGGCGGGCGTCGCCGACGCCAGCGTCGACCTGGTGCTCGCCGCCGACATCCTGCCCTTCGTCGTCGCCGCCGGCGAGGACGTGGTCGACCGCTATTTGGCCGAGGTCGCGCGGGTGATCCGCCCCGGCGGCGACCTGCTCGTGTTCAACTGGTCCTATCGCGGCGATCCCGCCCGCGACATCGCCGACGCCCACGCGCTCGCCGACCGCCACGGCTTCGCCGTGCGCCGCGCCGGCGAGCAGCCCTTCGTCATCTGGGACGGGGTCGGGTTCCAGCTGACGCGCCAGTGACCGCCGAGGAGCATTGGGCGTTGTGGCGCGCCGACCCGCGCGCGACGCCGTTCCAATCGCCCGCTTGGCTCGACGCGTGGTGGACCCATCTCGGCGGCGGCGAACGGCTCGACACCGAGGTTCGCGACGACAATGGACGTCTGATCGCGGCGCTGCCGCTGTTCGTTTGGCACGATGGCGGCGTGCGCCGCCTGGTGCCGGTCGGGGCCGGTCATAGCGACTATTGCGACGCGCTGGTCGACCCCGGGGCGGGCGCGCCGGCGATCGCCGGCTTGTGGCGGGCGATCGCGGCGACGGCGGCGCATTGGGACGAAGTGTTGCTTCCCGACCTCAGGCCGGACTCGCCGCTGCTGTCCTCGCCGCCGCCCGGCTTGATCGCCATCGACGAAGTAGGCGAGGTGTGCCCGGTCATGGCGCTGCCCGCCACCGGCCCGCTGCTCGCCGCGTTGTCGAAGTCGCGCCGGCGCAAGGTCGTCCACGATCGCCACCGCGCCGCCGCGCTGGGCGAGGTGCGCGAGGAGCAGGCGCCGCCCGAGGCGATCGACGCCACCCTCGACGCGCTGTTCGCGCTGCACGAGGCGCGGTGGCGCGAGGTCGGCGAAGCGGGCGTGCTGGC
>CAXTRJ010000187.1:0-5843 GCA_964246585.1 uncultured Sphingomonas sp.
TTTCGCCTAGTAGCCCATCAGCGCCAGCACCTCCTTGCGGCTACGCTCGTCGTCGCGGAACACCCCCATCATCCGGCTGGTCACCATCGATACCCCCGGCGTCCGGACGCCGCGCGCGGTCATGCAGGCGTGCGTCGCCTCGATCACCACCGCGACGCCCAGCGGCTTCAGGTGATCCCAGATGCAGTCGGCGACCTCGGCGGTCAGCCGCTCCTGCACCTGCAACCGCCTGGCGAAACCGTGCAGCACCCGCGCCAGTTTGGAGATGCCGACGACATGGTCGCGCGGCAGGTAGGCGATGTGGGCCACGCCGATGATCGGCGCCATGTGGTGCTCGCAGTGCGACTGGAACGGGATGCCGTTGAGCAGCACGATCTCGTCATAGCCGCCGACCTCCTCGAACACGCGGGCCAGGTGCCGGCCCGGGTCGTCGCCATAGCCCGCGCAATATTCCCGCCACGCCTTGGCGACGCGACGCGGCGTGTCGACCAGCCCCTCGCGCGCCGGGTCGTCGCCGGCCCAGCAGATCAACGTCCGGATCGCCTCGGCGACCGCGTCCGGCACCGCCACCGGCGACTCGCCCTCGACCAGGTCGCCGTCGTCGCTCGCCTGTTCGTCACCCATGTCCCGTATCCCCTTGTCGGCACCTGACGCTACGGCATCGCCGCTCGCCCGCCCTCGTCCACCGCCGGGGCGACGAAAGCATTTGACGGTCGAAAAAATCGGTCGTTACCTGCCTGTTCGGCGTCATGCACGAACCCGCGGAACCGGCACAAGACCGGCGCGGCCAGGAGGGGATGGACGGATGAGGAAAACCGGGTTTCTCGCAGCGTCGGCGATCGCTTTGTGCCTCGCCGCGCCCGCCGCGGCACAGACCACCACCGCCTCAGATGCCACGTCGAATCAGGAGGCGACAGCCGACGCCCAGCCTCTGCGCGAGGGCGACATCGTCGTCACCGCCCAGCGCCAGTATTCTCCAGCCCGTTCTTCCAGACCGAGTTCTACGACGTCGAGCGCGTCGAGATCCTGCGCGGGCCGCAGGGCACGTTGTTCGGCCGCAATGCGACGGCGGGCGTCGTCAACATCGCCAGCGCGAAGCCCGATCTGTCCCGCGTCGGCGCGGCGGGCGAGTTCGAGTACGGCAACTATAATTCGACCAAGGCCCGGGGCATGATCAACCTGCCGATCACCGACACGATCGGCATCCGGCTGGCGGGCATCTACCTCAACCGCGACGGCTACACGCGGAACCTGTTCGACGACACGCGGGTCGACGACCGCGACCTGTACAGCATCCGCGGCACGCTGCGCTTCGAACCGTCAACCGACACCACGATCGACCTCATCGGCTCGTATTTCCGCGAGGATGACAAACGGCTGCGCATCCAGAAACAGCTGTGTCAGCGCGACCCGACTGGCGTGCTCGGCTGCCTCCCCGGCCGGCTGGAGTTCGGCGCGGTCAACACCAACGCCACCTTCGCCCCCGGCACGCTGCCGTCGCGCGAGTTCTTCACGATCAACCGCATCCCGGCGGCGTTCGGGCTCGGCAGCCTGTACGGCCCCGACGTCAACACCGGCTTCGTCAACCCGGCCGGCGTCCGGGAGATCAACAGCGACTTCACGCCCCGGTTCACCAGCGACGAACTCCTGATCCAGGGCAAGGCCCGTCAGCGGATCGGCGACTTCACCGTCTCGCTATCGGGCACCTATCAGGACACCACCGTCGACTCGCGGCAGGATTACCTGCTCTCCGTCGCCGACCGCTCGATCGCGCAGCCCGGGCTGAATACTCTCGCCGCCGCCGCCGCCGGCCTCGTCCCCGGGCTCCCCGCCGCCTATTTCGCCCCGATCGCCGCCGCGCTCATCCCGAACGGCCCCACCGGTCAGCTGTGCACGTCGGAAGCCGAGACCACCGGCACTGGCGCCTATGGCGGCTTCAAGATCTGCTCGGACACGCCGCAGGATTTCGACCGCTCGGCCAGCTTCACCCGGAGCTACTCGGGCGAGGCGATCGTCAGCAGCGACTTCGACGGCGCGTTCAACTTCCTCGTCGGCGGCATCTACTCGAACAGCCATCTGCGCGAGAACAGCTACTATGTGAACACCTTCTACATCGACTACCTCGCCGGCGTCCTCGGCACCTTCACCGCATTGGGCAACCGCAACCCGGCGACCGGCGCCGCCGCGCCGCTGCCGCCGTCGTTTCTCGCGACCCCTTATTCGCGCAACAACACCGACGATTACCGTCTCGAATCCTACGGCCTTTTCGGCGAAGCCTATCTCCAGCTGGCCGACACGCTGAAGGTCACCGCCGGCCTGCGTTACAACAATGACGACAAGACCGTCACCGCGCGCAACACGCTGGCCAGCTTCCTGACCCCGTTCGGCTCGACCGACGCCTACGCATCGCCCCTTTTCGCCGCCTTCGACGCCGATCCCGGCCTCGCCGGCAATCAGCCGTTCCAGACTCGCAACGTCGGCTTCAGCGAGTTCACCGGGCGGGCGGTGGTCGATTTCCAGGTCACGCCCGACAACCTCCTCTACGCATCCTACTCGCGCGGCTATAAATCCGGCGGCATCAACCCGCCGCTCGCGCCCGTCTTCGCGGTGTCCGAATCGTTCAACCCGGAGTTCATCAACGCCTTCGAGATCGGCTCCAAGAACACGTTCGGTAACGGCGAGCTGACGCTCAACCTCACCGGCTTCTACTATCAGTATCAGGATCTGCAGCTCGCCCGGATCGTCGCCAGGACGGCGGTGAACGACAACATCAACGCCGACATCTACGGCGTCGAGGCGGAAGCGATCCTGCGTCCGGCGCGCAACTTCGTCGTCAATCTGGGCGCGAGCTACCTCAACACCAAAGTGACCGGCGACCGGCTGCTCAGCAACCCGCGCGACCCCTCGGGCGGTCGCGCCGATGCGGTGATCATCAAGGACATCACCAACGGCTCCAACTGCGCGGTCGTCTCCAACGTCGGCAGCGCCGCCGCCGCGCGAGGCTTCGTCGCCGCAGTCAACGGCGCGCTGGGCCTGCGCGGGCCGACCGCGTTCCCGACCGACTCGGGGCTGGCCGCACAAGGCGCGTTCGGCATCTGCTCGGTGCTGCAGGCCCAGTCGGCCACGCCGGCGGCGGCGGCGCTCGGCGGCCTGACCCTCGCGCCCTCGGGGGTGGAGGTGAACCTGCGCGGCAACGAACTGCCCCAGGCGCCCAAGGCCAAGTTCTCCGCCGGCGTGCAATATACCGCCGATCTCGGCGGCTACACGCTCGTCCCCCGGTTCGACCTGACCTACACCAGCGAGTTCCAGGCGAGCATCTTCAACCTGCCCGTCGATCGGGTCGAGGGCTATACCCAGCTCAACGCCCAGGTTCAGCTCAACGCCCCCGACGAACGCTTCTACCTGCGCGGCTTCATTCAGAACATCACGAACGACAGCGCGATCACCGGCCAGTACGTCGCCGACGCCTCCTCCGGGCTGTTCACCAACGTGTTCACGCTCGAGCCCCGCCGCTACGGCGTCGCCGCCGGGTTCAGGTTCTGACCGGGATCGGCAACCTTTGCCCGCCCTGGGCGGTTGCCCTCCTTATATACACCTGTCCTACACGAGGGAGTTGAGCGATGACCGAGTTCAAGAAGGGCGACAAGGTGACGTGGAGCTCGCATGGCGGCACCGCGCATGGCGAGGTCGAGAAGAAGCAGACCAGCGACACCAAGATCAAGTCTCACCAGGTCAGGGCATCGAAGGACGATCCGCAGTACATCGTAAAGAGTGACAAGGGCGGCGAGGCGGCGCACAAGCCGGACGCGCTCAAGAAGGCGTGAACGACTATCAGGCCGGCGAACGCGGCTAATCTCAGGAAGGAATATCATGGCGAAAGCACCGACCAAATCGGCCTCCGAGCCGTCGACCAAGTCGCCGACGCCCAAGACCGGCGCCGCCAAGACGCAGGCCGCCAAGGGCACCGGCATCCACGCGCCGGTCCAGCCGTCCGAGGAGCTCGGCGCGGTGGTCGGCAACGACAAGCTGCCCCGCAGCGAGGTGATCAGCCGGGTGTGGGATTACATCAAGAAGAACGACCTGCAGAACCCGGAGAACAAGCGCGAGATCCTCGCCGACGAGAACCTGAAAAAGGTGTTCGGCAAGGACAAGGCGACGATGTTCGAGATGAACAAGTACATCTCGGCCCACCTGAAGTCCTGACCGGAGCGCGGGGCGCCGGGCCACCCGGCATTGGCGCCCCCGACAACCCCCCAGGCGTTCGGCGGTTGACTCGTCATAACCTCCAACCGCTCTACCAAGGTTCAATCCCCATGTCGGAAGCGACGGTAGACGACGCAGAGCCATCGCCAGACACGGATGCGACGTTCCCGCGAGACGCCGCGATGACGAACGGTATCCCGACGGGATTGACCCGACGAAACTTCGTCGGAACGGTGGCGATGGCGGGATCGGCGGTGGCCGTCGCCGCGCCGGAAAGCCTACTGGCGCAGGCACCACCCGCGCCGGTGCCGGCGCGGGCCATGGCCGTCACGCTCACCATCAACGCGACGGAACACCGGCTGACCCTCAAACCGCGCGCGACGCTGCTCGATACGCTGCGCGAGGGGCTAGGGCTGACCGGGGCGAAGGTCGGCTGCAATCACGGCCAGTGCGGCGCGTGCACGGTGCTGATCGACGGGCGGCGCGCGCTGTCCTGCCTGACGCTCGCGGTGGCGGCGCGGGGCAAGGCGATCACCACGATCGAGGGGCTCGCCACCGGCGATACGCTTCATCCCGTGCAACAGGCGTTCATCGACCACGACGCGTTCCAGTGCGGCTATTGCACCCCGGGCCAGATCATGTCGGCGGTGGCGCTGGATCGCGAGCCCGTCGGCCGCGCGGACGCCGACGTGGCGGAGGCGATGAGCGGCAATCTGTGCCGGTGCGGCGCTTACCCCAATATCGTCGCGGCCGTTCAGGCGACGCGCGGTTCGCGGGCGCGCGGCTGATGCACCAGTTCGATTACGCCAAGCCGGCCGATGCCGCCGGGGCGATCGCGGCGGCGCGGCGCGATCCCGCCGCGCGCTTCCTCGCCGGCGGCACCAACTTGGTCGACCTGATCAAGGAGGGCGCGGAGACTCCGCCGACGGTGATCGACATCACCGGCCTGCCCGGCCTCGACCGCATCGAGCAGGTGGGCGATGGCGGCTTGCGGATCGGCGCGCTCGCCCGCAACAGCGACGTCGCGAACGACCCGGTGGTGGTCGCGCGCTATCCCGTCCTGTCGCAAGCGCTGCTCGCGAGTTCGTCGGGGCAGATCCGCAACATGGCGACGATCGGCGGCAACATGCTCCAGCGGACGCGCTGCTGGTATTTCGTCAAGTCTGGCTATGCCTGCAACAAGCGCGTGCCGGGCTCGGGCTGCGCCGCGATCCCCGGCATCAACCGCCAGCACGCGATTCTGGGCGGCAGCGCCGATTGCATCGCCACCCACGCGTCCGACATGGCGGTGGCGCTGGCCGCGCTCGACGCGACGGTGATGATCCAGGGCGTGGACGGCGAGCGGCGGGTCGCGTGCACCGATTTCCACCGCCTCCCCGGCGACACGCCGCATATCGAAACGGTGCTGCGGCCGGGCGACCTGATCACCGCGGTCGAGTTGCCGCCCATGCCGTTCGCGCGCTTCTCCCATTACCTGAAGCTCCGCGACCGCGCGTCGTACCAGTTCGCGCTCGCCTCGGCGGCGGTGGCGCTCGACATCGGCGGCGGTCGCGTCCGCGCGGCGCGGATCGCGCTTGGCGGCGTCGGGACCAAACCGTGGCGCGCGCAAGCCGCCGAACGCGCGCTGATCAGCCGGGCCC
>CAXTRJ010000188.1:0-5824 GCA_964246585.1 uncultured Sphingomonas sp.
CGGCGAGGACGCGGGCTCCTTCGCGCCGGTCGGCTCGCGCGTCGTCGCATCGGATGCCGCATCGGCCGGCACGGGATCGGGTACCGAGTCGGGAGCGAGCGAGCCGACCTGGTCGGCGACGGTCGAGATCAGGCGGCGGATGCGCGGCGGCTCCGCGCCTGGGCGATTGCGTTCCTCGGCCCCGAGCATCTGCATGATGGATTGCAGACCCTCGACCTTGGAACGCTTCTTGTCGGTTGGTTCGGTCATCTCGCTCGAACGTGTCGCGGATGACATTGTTGCCCCGCCGGCCCCGAGTCAAGCAGCGGTTATCAGGGGATTCTATCCCGCGCTGACACGCTCGATATCTGCGCCGACCGCCTGCAGCTTCTCCTCCAGCCGTTCATAGCCGCGATCGAGGTGGTAAATGCGGCTGACCTCGGTCTGCCCTTCCGCCGCCAGCCCGGCGAGGATCAGGCTCATCGACGCGCGCAGGTCGGTCGCCATCACCGGCGCGCCGACCAGCCGGGCGACCCCGCGCACCACCGCCGTCCGGCCGGCGACGTGGATATCCGCCCCCATCCGCGCCAGTTCGGGGACGTGCATGTAGCGATTCTCGAAGATCGTCTCGGTCAGGACGCTCGCCCCGTCCGCGCGGCACAGCATCGCCATGAACTGCGCCTGCATGTCGGTGGCGAAACCGGGATAAGGCGCGGTCGACAGCGTGACGGGTCCGAGCGGCGCGTCGGCCGACACGTGGACCGAGCCGTCGCGCTCCTCCACCCGCGCGCCCGCCTCGACCAAGGCGTCCAGCGTCGCGCGCATGTCGTCGGCGACGATCCCGGCCAGCTCCAGCGCGCCGCCTGTAATCGCCGCCGCGCAGGCGTAGCTGCCCGCCTCGATCCGGTCGGGCATGACGGAGTAGGTCGCCCCGCCCAGCCGATCGCGGCCCTCGATTTCGATCGTCTCGGTGCCGATGCCGTCGATCAACGCGCCCATCGCGACCAGGCAGCGGCACAGGTCGACGATCTCGGGCTCGCGCGCGGCGTTCTCCAGCACCGTGCCGCCACGCGCGAGGACGGCGGCCATGACCGCGTTCTCCGTCGCGCCGACCGAGACGACGGGGAAGCGGTAACGTCCGCCGGTGAGCCGACCATTCGGCGCGGTCGCCTTGACGTAGCCGGCGGCGAGCTCGATCTCCGCGCCGATCGCCTCCAGCGCCTTCAGGTGCAGGTCGATCGGGCGGTTGCCGATGGCGCAGCCGCCGGGCAGCGACACCGTCGCCTCGCCGGCGCGCGCGACCAGCGGCCCAAGCACCAGGATCGACGCGCGCATCTTGCGGACGATGTCGTAGGGCGCGACCGTCGAGGTCAGCATCCGGCCGTGCAGCGTCATGCGGCGGCCGAACTCGTCGGGACGCGTCCCCTCGACCAGCGTCGACACGCCCAGCTGGTTGAGCAGATGGCCGAAGCCGTCGACATCGGCGAGGCGCGGCAGGTTGGCCAGCGTCAGCGGCTCGTCGGTCAGCAGCGCGCAGGGGAGCAGCGTCAGCGCCGCGTTCTTCGCGCCGGAGATGGGCAGTCGACCGGCGAGCCGGTTGCCGCCGCGGATCAGGATACGGTCCATCCCGGGGCGTCTACCTCGCGCCCTCCGCCACGCCAAGCGCGACGTTACGCCGCCACCAGCGCGCGCTTGATCGATATTAAGGCGCGCGCTGGCGGGCCGGGTAAGTCATGGGACACTCGGGGGGAATTACCAAAACGTGAGAGCAAGTTGCTTCGCCGAGCGCCTCGGCGACTTCGTCCCACTCACGCCCGGGGAGTGCGCCGCGCTCGCCTCCCTAGAGGAGCGCGAACGGCCGGTCCGGCGTGGCGCGGTGCTGTTACGGGAGCGAGACCCGCTGCCCGAGCTGTTCATCCTGAAGCACGGCACGATGATGAGCTACGTGCTGCTCGACGACGGCAGCCGTCAGATCCTGCGCTTCCTGTTCCCGGGCGACATGCTCGCCGGCGCGGCATTGATCTATACCGAGTCGCCCGAGACGATCGTGGCGGTCACCGACGCGGTGGTCTGCCCCTTCGAGCGGGGGGCGATGGCGACGCTGCTGAAAGATCAGCCGCGCCTCGGCGCGATCCTGCTGGCGATCACCCAGATGGAGCGGGTCGGGCTGACCGACCGATTGGCGGCGCTGGGGCGGACGCCGGCGCGGGGTCGGGTGGCGGCGATCCTGCTGGAAATCCGCAACCGGATGCGGGTCGTCGACCGGACGATCAACAAGAGCTTCACGCTCGGCTTCACCCAGGAAGAGCTCGGCGACGCGACCGGGCTCACCTCGGTCCACGTCAACCGGATGCTCAGGCAGCTGGAGGACGAACGGGTGATCGCGCGCGACAATGGCCGGGTGACATTCCTCGACGAGGACGCGCTGGCGCGGGCGGCGAACTATGTCGATCGGCAGGCGGGACTGGACCTGAGCTGGCTGCCCCCGCCGCGTTAGCGTCGGGTCAGGCTTTTTCCAACGTGCATTGCAGCGGGTGCTGGTGCTGCCGGGCGAAGTCCATCACCTGGCCGACCTTGGTCTCGGCGACCTCGTAGCTGAAGGTGCCGCAGACGCCGACGCCTTTTTGATGGACGTGAAGCATGACGCGGGTCGCCGCCTCCATGTCCAAGCGGAAAAAGCGCTGGAGGCACAGCACGACGAACTCCATCGGGGTATAGTCGTCGTTGAGCATCAGCACGCGGTAGGGCGTCGGCTGCTTGGTCCGGGCGCGGGTGCGCGTGGCGACGCCCAGGCCACTGCCGCGACCATTGTCGTCTTGGCCATCACCGTCGCGACGGCGGTCGGGCATCATGGTCGGTTGGCGCTGCATCGGTGTTGGCAAATATGGCAAACGGGCACCGATCGGCAAGGGGGATCGTCGCGCGCCGCCCACGAAAAAGGGCGACCGTCGTCACCGACGGCCGCCCCATTTCCACCGTGGTCGTAGCGGTTAGGCGGCGACCTTCATCTTCTCGGCGGCGATCGCGACGCGGTTCGAGATCGGCTGGGCGACCTCACCGGCGAGCTTCATCATCCGCTCGGTCGACTGCGAGGTCTGCGCGACCACCATGTCGAACGCAGTGCGGGCATAGTCGCCCTGCAGCTTCATCAGCTCGGTCGGCGACTTGACCGAGGCCATCGCCTTGACTGCGGCGGTCATGTTCTCGAACGCGCGACGGGTGCTCTCGGCGGCGTCCTGGCCCAGCGTCTCGAAGCCCTTGGCGGCGATCTTCGACGACTCGACGATCGCCTCGACATTGCCCTTGGCGAGGGCGTTCATTTCCTCGAGCGCCCGGGTGGACTTGCCCATCATGTCCTCGGTGCGGGTCTGCGCCTCGGCGAACATCTGGGTGGCCTGCGCCTGGGTGGTGTCGCTGACGGTCTGCGCGGCGGTGTTGAGGTCCATGATGCTATCCTTTTCTGCGGTGGTCTGGTTTTGAGAAAGAGGGGTCAGCGCCTCGTCCGGAAGGACGATGGGCGGGACGTAAGCGAGATCGCCATCGGCGGCGGCGAGCGCGACGGCCGAGATGTCGGCCAGGTCGGGCATGACTGGCGGCTCGATCGCCGCGACGTCGTTATGCGCCGCGACGGGCGCGGGCACGTCGGCATGCGACACGGCCGCTGGGGGTGCCTTGGGCCGTGCCCGTCTGCTGCCTTGGTGCGCCATGTCGCTCGAATCCCGTGTTTGTTGCAACGCACAATAAGCGAATCGCGCCCGGACTTCAAGTAATTTTTGTGCAGCGCAACATATCGGCTCAACGGGCGCGGACGTAACTCCCCGGCGCATTCTCGATTGCGGGCAGGCTCCCCGCCCCGGGCAGCCGCGCGCCGTCGGCCGCGACCTCGTCCGGCGTGGGCCCGCGCAGCCAGGCGAGCCAGTCGGGCCACCAGCTGCCCTTGGTCTCGGTCGCCCCGGCGACGAAGTCGGCCAGCGTGGCGGTGGGCGCGTCGGCGGCGGCGTCGTTGGTCCAATATTGGTATTTGCCCGCCGCCGGCGGATTGACTACGCCGGCGATGTGCCCCGACCCGGCGAGGACGAACCGCAACGGCCCGCGGAAGTGATGGGTCAGCCGCCATACGCTCTCGGCCGGGGCGATATGGTCCTCGCGGCCGGCCTGGACATAGGTCGGCGTCGCTACCCGCGTCAGGTCGATCGGGGTGCCGCCGACCGACAACGCGCCGGGCTTCACCAGCAGGTTGTCGCGGTACAGGTCGGACAGGTAGCTCCGGTGCCATTTCGACGGCAGGTTAGTCGTGTCGCCGTTCCAGTGGAGCAGGTCGAAGGGCGCGTACTCGTTGCCGAGCAGGTAGTTGTTGGTGACGTAGTTCCAGATCAGGTCGCGGCCGCGTAGCGAGTTGAACGTCGCCGCCATGTAGCGCCCGTCGAGGAAACCGTCGGGCGACAGCGCGTCGATCATCGCCATCTGGTTGTCGTCGACCAGCAGATTGAGCTCGCCGGCGTCGGTGAAGTCGACCTGGGCGGTGAAGAAGGTCGCGCTGGCGAGCTTGTCGGCGTCACCGCGCGCGGCGAGCACCGCCATCGTCGCGGCGAGCGTGGTGCCGGCGACGCAGTAGCCGATGGCGTGGACCGCGGGGACGTCCAGCACGTCGCGCACCGTGTCGACCGCCTCGATCTGGGCGGCGACGTAATCGTCCCAGACGATCTCCTTCATCGACGCGTCGGCCGACTTCCACGACACCATGAACACGGTGATGCCCTGTTCCACCGCCCAGCGGATGAAGCTCTTCTCCGGCGTCAGGTCGAGGATGTAGAAGCGGTTGATCCACGGCGGGAAGATGACGAGCGGCGCGCCGAGCACCCGGTCGGTCGTCGGCGTGTACTGGATCAGCTCAAACAGGTCGGTGCGCTTAACCACCTTGCCCGGCGTCATCGCCAGGTTGCGGCCGACCTCGAACGCGCCCGCGTCGGTATGCGTCAGCTGCCCCCGGCCGAGGTCGGCGAGCATGTTCTGAAGCCCTTTCAGCAGGTTCTCGCCGCGCGTCTCGATCGTCTTCGCGATCACCTCGGGGTTGGTGGCGGCGAAGTTGGTCGGGCTCATCGCGTCGACGAACGAGCGGGTCGCGAAGCGGAGTTGCTCCTTCTGGCGCGCGTCGACCCCCTCGACCGCGTCCACGTTCTTGAGCAGGTGGTCGCCGATCAGCAGATAGCTCTGCCGGATCAGGTCGAAGGCGGGGTTGTCGCGCCACGCGTCGGCCTTGAAGCGCTTGTCCTTGGGTGGCGGCGCGGGTGTCGGCGCGGCGGCGGCCGGGTCCAGAAAGCGCTGCCACAGGGTCAGGCTATCGGTCCAGAAATCCTGGACGCGGGCCAGCGTCGCCGGGTCGTTGAGCCCGGGGACGACCGGATATGCCGCCGTGGTCGGCTGTACCGCCTGGAGCCCGGCCTCCATCATCATCTGCTGCGCGCGGCCCATCACCCAGGTCCAGTGCTGGAGGTCGGCCAGCGACGGGGTCGGGGCGGCGCCGGGTTCAAGGGTGTCGGTCATGGCATCCTCTTTAGTTTTACTTAGCCTACCATTGTTCACCCTGTCCGTCATGCCGGACTCGTTCCAGCATCCATCGTTGTGCGGGAGCGGCGGGCCGCGAGTCCGGACGACGGTGGACCCCGGATCAAGTCCGGGGTGACGAAGGGAGGATTGTTGGGGTACGACCGCGGCGAGGGAGCCAGCCCATGTCCGACGACGACTTCTACCGCATCAAGCGCCTGCCCCCGTACGTCATCGCCGAGGTCAACGCGATGCGGGCTCAAGCGCGCGCCGGGGGCGAGGACATCATCGACCTCGGCAT
>CAXTRJ010000189.1:0-5803 GCA_964246585.1 uncultured Sphingomonas sp.
CACCGGTGCCCAGCCACTGGCGGCGCTCCGCCACGCGGTGGCGACGGTGCGCGCGCGGTAGGACCGTCCTCTCCCCGTCATCCCGGCCCCTTCGACAAGCTCAGGGCAGGCTTGATCCGGGGTCCACCGTCGTGCCGAAGATCGCCGGAGGGGGAGTACGCACAGCGCTGGATGCCGGATCGAGTCCGGCATGACGGAGGTGTTGTAACAGCGCGGCACTCCTCCTACCCACCCGGCCATGACCCAACCGATCCTGACCATCGCCGGCGTCTCCAAGACCTACGCCAGCGGCGTCACTGCGCTTCAACCGATCGACCTGGAGATCATAGCGGGCGAGCTGTTCGCCCTGCTCGGCCCCAACGGCGCGGGAAAGACGACGCTGATCTCGATCATCTGCGGCATCGTCACCCCCTCGTCGGGCACGATCACCATCGCCGGCTATGACGCGAACCGTGACTATAAGGCCGCCCGCGCGATGATCGGGCTGGTGCCGCAGGAGCTGTCGACCGACGCGTTCGAGACCGTCCTCGACACCGTCCGCTTCAGCCGCCGCCTGTTCGGCCACCATCCCGACGAAAAGCATCTCGAACAACTGCTCCGCGACCTGTCGCTATGGGACAAGCGCGACGCCAAGATCATGACACTGTCCGGCGGCATGAAGCGCCGCGTCCTCATCGCCAAGGCGCTGTCGCACGAGCCGCGCATCCTGTTCCTCGACGAGCCGACCGCCGGGGTCGACGTCAACCTGCGCCGCGACATGTGGAACCTGGTCCGCGCGCTTCGCGACCGCGGCGTCACCATCATCCTGACGACGCATTATATCGAGGAGGCCGAGGAGATGGCCGACCGCGTCGGCGTCATCTCGGGCGGCCAGCTCCTTCTCGTCGAGGAGAAGGCCGCGCTGATGAAGAAGCTCGGCCGCCGCGAGATGACGCTGACGCTGACCGAACCGATGGAGGCGGTCCCGCCCGAATTGGGCGACTGGGAACTGACGGTTACGGACGAGGGCCACCGTCTCCGCTACACCTTCGACGCGCAGGCCGACGACACCGGCATCCCGTCGCTGCTCCGCAAGCTGGAGGTGCTCGGCATCGCCTTCACCGATATCGAGACCTCGAAATCGAGCCTCGAGGATATCTTCGTCGACCTGGTGGAAGAACGCCCATGAACCGTCACGGCATCTGGGCGATCTACCGCTTCGAAATGGCGAGAGCGCTCCGCACCCTGTGGCAGAGCCTGGTCGCGCCCGTCCTCACCACCAGCCTCTATTTCATCGTCTTTGGCGGCGCGATCGGCGGGCGGATGGAGGCGGTCGACGGCGTGTCCTACGGCAGCTTCATCGTCCCCGGCCTGATCATGCTGTCGCTCCTGACGCAGAGCATCGCCAACGCCTCGTTCGGCATCTACTTCCCCAAGTTCACCGGCACGATCTACGAGCTCCTCTCCGCGCCGATCTCGCCGGTCGAGATGGTGATCGGCTTCGTCGGCGCGGCGGCGACCAAGTCGGTCGTCCTCGGCCTCATCATCCTCGCCACCTCGGCGCTGTTCGTCGACTTGCGGATCGAGCACCCGCTGGCGATGCTCGCTTTCCTGGTCCTGACCGCGCTCGCCTTCAGCCTGTTCGGCTTCATCCTCGGCGTCTGGGCCGACGGCTTCGAACAGCTGAACTTCGTCCCCGCGCTCCTCATCACGCCCCTGACGTTTCTGGGCGGCAGCTTCTACTCGATCGACATGCTCCCCGAGCCCTGGCGCACCGTCAGCCTGTTCAACCCCGTCGTCTACCTCGTCAGCGGCTTCCGCTGGAGCTTCTTCGGCCAGGGCGACGTCGCGATCGGGGTCAGCCTGGCGGTGACGTTCGGCTTCCTGCTGCTGTGCCTTGGGGTGATCGTGTGGATCTTCCGGACGGGGTGGCGGCTGAAGAGCTGAGGGCGTGATCCGATGACGCGGTAACGATATCGCGAAATTGGGCAAAGGCCTGTTCCCCCGCGAACACGGAGGTCAAGAGCGACGGACGCTAGCCCGCGCGGGCACGCCCGGCCCCTCGCCTTTGCGAGGGAACCTCACAGCGGCACCCGTGCCTTCAACGAGCCGGGCCTTCCCGTCGCAACAGGCTGTCACGATAGCACAGACGACTGACCAATGCCGTGGCCCCCGCGATGACCGCCGCGATTAGCCACGGCATCCATTCCCGCCCCTGCGAAACGGCGATGGCTAAGCAGACACCAGCGACGCTCGGGGCCACGACAAGCAGCGGGCCCATCGCGCGGACGTAGCGGGCCTCGAAACCCATTAACCCGCTTCCCCACCAGATCACCGGCGCCAGCACGATCCAGTAAAGCGGGTTGGAACGCGATTGCGCCTGCCCACCATCGACCAGAAGCCCGATCAGCGCGAGCGCCGCGGCCAATACCGCGACTAACGCCAATCCGCCCGCCCATGACGATCGCGCATCGACACGCAGCCGCGCCCAATAAGCCAAGTCCCGTCGCGGCATCGTCTTGTCCTTACTCCTCGAATGCGCCGACGATCCAAACGACCATGTCTTTCCCTACGCCACCCGTCGCGCTTGCCGTGAGGCCGATCGCGCCCGCAACGCCGTCCAACAATCGCTGCCGGACGTAGCGATTGATCGTCGGCCCCGGCACACGGCGCGATCCTTGAAGGCCGAGCGCGCCGGTCAACTGTCGACGCGCTGGCCGGCTCAAGCCGGAACGAGCCGCCTGTGACCAGGTAAACCCTTTCGCGCTCAGGGCGGTATGCGCGATCTTCACCTCGCGTAAGGCACCCCCCGCGCCAACAAGCCCGATGCCGTCAGCGGCGCGCATCGTCCAGATGTACGTACTGTTGGTGTCCAATCGTTGGTTGATCGCTGACCGCCCAGTGTAGACATTGCTCGTGCGAAACGTCGAAACCGCGCATTGGCCCGTCGCCGCGATCGCTCCGCCATACATGAATGCGGCGGCGAAGGCGCTCGCACCCCCGGTTACCGGGGTCAACGCACTCATGCCGACGACCCCGACCCAAGCAAGTGCCGCACCCCCGCAGTTAAAGCCTAGGTTGAGCCATTCGGTGGCGGGTGAACTGCTGGGCGACCGCTTTTCGGCTGCGGCAACCGGCTTGCGTTGCACTTCGGGAGTTCGTCCCGTTGCACCCACGAGCGGCGGCCTCCACACTCCCTGTGACGATGATCGCTGGCGCCACTCGTACACAACCGTGACACCGCTGTTCTGCGGAGCCCGGAGCCGCTGCAGGCGACCGTTATTGATCAGCACGACTCCCGCATCGCGCGTCTCGGGAACCGCGTCCGTGACCGCTATCAGCTTGCGCCGCAAGTCTGGCGATTGGGACTGAACGGGCGGAGCGCTGGCCATGCAAGATCCTCTTTAAGGTGCAACGTGGCTACAGACGTTTGGACCGCCAATAGGTCCATTGAACGACTGGTTTATCTATTCTTGCGGACCTTGGCCATATGCTCACCCCACAACCGGCAAATCCACCCGCGATCCCTCGCACACCCGCTGCGTCGCCTTGACGTAAGCCGCCGCCGCCGCCTTGGCGATGTTGGGCACGAAGGTCTGCGGGTTGCGGTCGATCACCGGGAACCAGCTCGACTGGACTTGGACCATCAGGCGGTGGCCGCGCTTGAAGACGTGGTCGTGGTCGCGCAGCGGCACGTCCCAAGCCACCACCCGGTTCGGCACCAACGGCTTGGCCGCCCCGTATCCCTCCAGCCACCGCCCACGGCGCACCTCCATCGCGATCGGCAGGCGGTATCCGTTGGTCGAGCGCGCATAGTCGCCCAGGTTCGCCGACGCGCGCGCCGGCTCCGCGTCCTCCGGGTACACGTCGATCAGCTTGACCACCATGTCGCTGTCGGTCCCGCTGGTCGACGCCATCAGCCGCGCCGACACCGCGCCGGTCACCGTCACGTCGCTCTCCAGCGGCGCGCTGGTCCAGGTCAGCACGTCGGGTCGCCCCTCGACGAAGCGCTGGTCCGCCGCCTCCCACCAACGCCACTCGGGCGACGGATAGGTCGGCGACATCGGCCGCGCGCGGAACGGCACGGGGTTGGCCGGGTCGGAGACGAACTCCCGGCACACTCCCGCCGCCACGCCCGCGGGCGCGTCGAACGACAGCGTCCCATTCGCGCGCAGGTACAGCGCCCGCGACGCCGCCCCCGCCGGCGGCCACTTCGCGTAGCTCTTCCAAGTCCAGCTGCCGCTCTGGAACATCCTGGCCTCGAACCGCGGCGCGTCGCCGGTGCCGTGAAGCCAATGGCGGAAGAACGGCGCCTCGATGTCGCGGCGGAAATCGTCGCCGCTCCTGCCGCCGATCGGGATGTGGCCGAGGTCGTCGCCCGGCCCCCGCCACGTCCCGTGCGCCCACGGCCCCGCGACCAGCATGTTGCGCCCCTCCGGGTCGTCGCGCTCCATCGCTTCGTATATCTTCCACGATCCGACCGGATCCTCCTGGTCCCAGAAGCCCACGACGTGGAGCGTCGGCACCGTCGTCCGCCCCAGCCGCTCGGTCCAGCGCTGCGCGAGCCAGAACGCGTCGTAATCGGGATGCTCGATCATCGCGGTCAGCATCGGCACGCCGCCCTTGAAGTGCAGCTTGTCGAGGTTCTCCAGATTGCCGAGCTTCAGGAACCACTCATACGTATCGTAAGTGTCGTACTTCCAGCCGCGACCGTCCTTGCTGGCCTGCAACGAATACAGCCAGTCGGCCGCGTAGCTCAGCCGCGCCGCGCCGTAGCGGTGCAGGTCGTCGTTGATCCACCAGTCGTTCCACGCCGCCTGCGGGCTGACCGCCTTCAACGCCGGATGCGGCCGCGCCAGCGCGATCGCGGCGGCATAGCCAGGGTAGGACACGCCCATCATCCCCACCCGGCCGTTGTTGCGGGTGTTGGTCAGCAGCCAATCGATCGTGTCGTACGCATCGCTCGCCTCGTCGACGCCGCTCGATGCCGCCGGCTGGAGTGCCATCGACATGGTGAAGCGCCCCTCCGATCGCCCCTGCCCGCGCATGTTCTGGTGGACCAGGATGTAGCCGTCGGCGGCCAGGTCCTCCATCCCGCGCGGCACCGTCGCCGGCGCGCCGCCGGGGACGCCGTACGGGGTTCGCATCAACATGATCGGCAGCGGGCCGCGCTTGTCGCGCGGGAGTAGGATCACCGTCTGCAACTTCACGCCGTCGCGCATCGGCACCATCACCTCGCGATGCTCGTAGGGCGAGGTGGCGGCCGCGACCTGCGGCGTCCGGGCGGCGGTGACCGCGTGCGGCGACAACGCCGCCGCCAGCAGCAGGAACGCCTTCACCGATCGCATCGCCGTCTCCCCTTAAATTTCGGCGATCATGGCACGGGCGCTTCGCCGCGCAACCCCCACGCGCCGGTCAGCGCCGGGCGGATCACCAGCGCGTTGAGGTCGAGGACGACGTGCGACGCGATCGTCAGCCACAGGCTGCCCGACCACAGATAGAGCGCGGACAGCATCGCCCCGAGCGCCGTCGTCGCGACCACCCCGACCCACCCCTGGTATCGGTGCGCGGCGCCGAACAGCAGCGCCGAGCCGGCGAAACCGAGCAGCGCCTCGCCCGTCACGATCGCGACGAGCAGCGGCAGCAGCAGGCGGAAGAACATTTCTTCGGTCACGCCGGCGGTGACCGCCAGCATCGCGGCCCCGGCCAGTTCGTCGCGGCCGCGCGGCAACAACGCGCCGACCTCGCCCAGCCGCGGCGGACGCCGCCCGGCGCGGACCATCAGCGCCGAGATCACCGTCCCCAGCGCCGTCCCGCCCAGGAC
>CAXTRJ010000190.1:0-5802 GCA_964246585.1 uncultured Sphingomonas sp.
GCCGAGGGTTCGGTCGCCGCGCGTGTCAACGGTCCGGCCGAGCAGCCCGCCGGCGATGGCGCCGACGACGGCGCCGGTCGTGCCGTCGCTGCAACCCTGGCGACCGCGCTGGCCGCGATAGCCGCGGCGGTCGTTCCGGTAGGCGCGACGCTGGTTGCGATAGTCGCGGCGATCGTCGCCGGCGTACCCGCGCTCGTAGCGGTCGCCGTAATAGCGGCCCTGCGCCTCGGCGGGGACGGCGACCAGCGACGCCGAGCCCATGGCGAGAGCGGCGAGGGTGAGTGAAAGCTGCTTGATCATGATACTTACTCCCTGGGCTGGGCCGGCGTCGTCACCGCCGTCGATGGGAGGCTTATGGGTGATTCGCCTTGAGCCGACCCTGAATGCGGCCGTTATCGCCGGTTCATCCTTTCGCCGGACTCTGCGCGGGCTATGGAGCGCGGGTGCGTATCCTCGTCGTCGTCCTGCTCGTGTTGCTGTTGGTGCCCGGCTGGGCGGGGCTGAGCCGCCTGCCCCTGCCGCGCATCATGTCGGGCGAGCGAGCAATCATCACCGCCACGCCGGTCGCACTCGACCCGGAAGATCCGGCGCGCCGCCGCGTCGGCCGGCTGACCTACCTCGGCGGCGTCGTGCTCGACAGCCCCGACTCGGCGTGGGGCGGCTATTCGGCGATGAGCGTGACGGGGGGCCGCTTCACCCTGCTGAGCGACGGCGGCAATATTGCCCGGTTCACGCTCGACCGGCGCTGGCGTGTGAACGACGCCAGCCTCTCGGTCCTACCGGCGGGGCCGGGCGCCGGCTGGCTGAAGGAGGATCGCGACAGCGAGTCGTCGACGGTCGACCCGGAGACGGGCCGCGTGTGGGTCGGGTTCGAACGCGCCAACGCGATCTGGCGATACGCGCCGGGTTTCGCCGGGTGGCAACGCTGGTCGCGGCCGCCGGCGATGCGCGATTGGCCCAACGCGGGCGGCGCGGAGGCGATGGTTCGGTTGCGCGACGGCGGCTTTATCGTCGTCAGCGAGCAAGCGGGTGTCCACGGCGGCCGCCGCGCCATCCGCTTCTCGAGCGATCCCACCGAGCGGCCGCGCGCTGGCTTCCGCTTCGTCTATCTACCGCCTTCGCGCTACGAGCCGAGCGACATGGCCGAGTTGCCCGACGGGCGTCTGCTGGTGCTCAACCGCCGCTTCCGCCTGCCGTTCGACTTCACCGCCAAGCTGACGATTGTCGACCCGGCGGCGATCCGCCCGGGCGCGCGGGTGCAGGGGCGCGAGATCGCCACGCTGGCGGGCCCGTTGCTCCACGACAATTTCGAGGCGCTGGCGGTTGGCGTGGAGGGGGACGCGACAATCCTGTGGATCGCGTCGGACGACAACGAGACGGTGCTGGAACGCACGCTGTTGCTCAAATTCCGCCTCGACCCGGACGCCTGAGCCGCAACGCGAATCGGCCCGCGCTCCGGCGAGAGCGCGGGCCGATGCGATCAGCGCGGCCGAGTCGTTCAGGCCGCGGCGGCGCTGCCCAGCTTCTTGACGACGTCGCGCTTCAGCCGGCGCGCGCGCAGCGACAGCTTGTCGTCGCCGGTCTTGACCAGCCAGTTGTCGAGCCCGCCATTATGCTCGACCGAGCGCAGACCGTGGGTCGACACGCGCAGCCGGATAGCGCGATCCAGCGCGTCGGACAGCAGCGTCACATTCTGCAGGTTGGGCAGGAAGGTACGCTTGGTCTTGTTATTGGCGTGGGACACGTTGTTTCCCACCATCCGGCCCTTGCCGGTCAGCTCGCAAATACGCGCCATCGCTGGTGTTCCTGAAATATCGGTTGTTCGGAAAGGTGGGGCGGATAACGGGTGGGCGGCGCGGCGTCAACCGGGGGGGGCGATGCAACCGGGGACGGGCGCCGGCGTTGTCACGTGATCGTTCCGGTCATCCAAAGGAAATCGCCATGCGCGTCGTGCTCGTCCTGCTCGGTCTCGTCTGCCTCGCGCTGGTCGCGATGATGCAGTGGGGCTATGTCAATTTCGACCAGACGCGCGCCGGCGTGGTCCAGGCGCCGCGGTTCGAGGCCGATGTCGCGCGGGTGTCGGTCGGCATGGAGAACCGGACGGTGGCGGTGCCGACGATCGACGTCGACAAGCCCGCCAACACGCAGTGAGCGCGCCGATTAGGGCGAGCGCGGGCCAGGTCGCGGCGGCCGCGCTGCTGCCGCCCTTGGGGGTGCACCTGGCCGGGCGGCCGCCGCGCGACTTCTGGATGGCGAGCGGGCTGACGCTCCTGGGGTTCGTGCCGGGCGCGGTGTATGCGCTCGTCATGGTCCTGAGGCGGGTCGGGTCGAAAGAAGGTAACGGCAGGTAACGCCTACGCAGCCTCCAAGCTCTTCGACGCCTGTTCGAACACGTCCTTCGACAGCCCCGCCACGCCGACGATCCGCTCCAACTCGCCGCGCATCTGCCGGGCGCGGGCGGCGTCGTAGCGCCGCCAGCGGGCTAGCGGGGGGAGCAGCTTGGCCGCCGTCTGCGGATTGATGCGGTCGAGCGCGATCAGTTGGTCGGCGAGGAAGGCGTAGCCCTGGCCGTCGGCGGCGTGGAAGGCGCGCTGGTTGGCGGCGAACGCGCCGACCAGCGCGCGGGCGCGGTTGGGGTTGGCGAGGCTGAAATCGGGGTGCCGCGCCAGTTCGGCGACGACCTGCGCGGTATCGTCACGCGATGACAGCGCCTGCGTCTGGAACCATTTGTCGAGCACCAGCGCGTTGTCCGAATAGCGATTGTAGAAGATGTCGAGCGCCGCCACGCGCTCGTCCGACTGGCCGTTCGCCAGCGTCGTCAGCGCGCCCTGGCGATCGGTCATGTTGTCCGCCGATTCGAACTGGCGAAAGGCGAGGGTCGCGGCGTCGGTCGCGCCGCCGGCGGCGATGTAGCCCAGCGCGACCGAGCGCAGGCGGCGAAGGCCCTTCGCCTCGGGGGTGTAGCGGTAGGCCCCGCGCGGCGCGGCGGCATAGGCTTCGCGCCACTGCCCCTCCAACTGGCGACCGAGATCGCGGCGGAGCGCCTCGCGGGCGCGGAACACGGCGTCGGGGTCGACCGTCGCCATCTGGTCGCCGATGAACCCTTCGGACGGCAGCAGCACCGCCTCGGCGACGAAGGTGCGGTCCGCGTCGGCCAGCGTCTTGCCCACCGCGTCGACGACCGCCCGGTGGTCGGCGGACCCCGCGACCGCGCCGGCGACCAGCGTGTCGAGCATCAGTTGCTGCGTCGCCTCGTAGCGGGCGAACGGGTCGTCGTCATGCGCCGACAGGAAGGCGAGGTCGGCGGCGGTGCGGTCGCTTTCGACGATGACGGGGGCGGAGAAGCCGCGGTTGATCGACAGCACCGGGCGCTCGGTGACGCCGGCGAAGGTCATCGTCTCGTTGGCGTCGTCGAGCAGGATCAGCTGTTCGTCGCCGAGCGCGCGGCCGGTTTCCGCGCCGAACAGTTTCACGCGCAACGGGAGCACCATCGGGGCCTTGTCGGGCTGCCCCGGGGTGGCGGGGACGCGCTGGGCGAGGCGGAGCACCGCCTGGCCGCCGCCGGCGTGGTGCTCGAGCGAGGCGGACACGCGCGGCGTCCCGGCCTGCGAATACCACAGCCGGAACTGGGCGAGGTCGACGCCGCCGGCTTCTTCCATGCAGGCGACGAAATCCTCGCAGCGCGCCGCCGTCCCGTCGAACCGGTCGAAGTACAGGTCGCAGGCGGCGCGGAACTTCCGGGGGCCAAGGATCGTCGCCATCATCCGGACGACCTCCGCCCCCTTGTTGTAGATGGTGGCGGTGTAGAAGTTCGAGATCTCCTGGTAGGCGTCGGGCCGGATCGGATGGGCGAGCGGTCCGGCGTCCTCGGGGAACTGCGCCGCGCGCAGCGCCCGGACGCCCTCGATCCGGTTGACCGCCGGCGACCCCTGATCGGCGGAGAAGCCCTGGTCGCGGAAGACGGTGAAACCTTCCTTCAGGCTCAGCTGAAACCAGTCGCGGCAGGTGACGCGGTTGCCCGACCAGTTGTGGAAGTACTCGTGCGCGACGACGGTGGCGACCGCGTCGTAATCGTAATCGGTGGCGGTGTCGGGATCGGCCAGGATGTAGCGCGCGTTGAAGACATTGAGCCCCTTGTTCTCCATCGCGCCGAAGTTGAAGTCGTCGACCGCGACGATATTGAACACGTCCAGGTCGTATTCGCGGCCATAGACGCGCTCGTCCCAGGCCATCGCGACCTTGAGCGCGTCCAGCGCGTGATCGGTCTTGGCCAGGTCGGCGGCGCGGACCCAGATGGCGAGGTTGACGGCGCGGCCGGAGCGCGTGGTGAAGCCGGCGCGATTGGCCTGGAGGTCGCCGGCGACCAGCGCGAACAGGTAGGAGGGTTTCGGGTACGGGTCGTGCCACTCGGCCCAGTGGCGACCGTTCTCCAGGTCGCCGGCGCCCACCGGGTCGCCGTTCGCCAGCAGCACCGGGTAGCGCGCCTTGTCCGCCGTCATCCGCACCCGGTACACCGACAGCACATCGGGCCGGTCGGGGTGGAAAGTGATGCGGCGGAAGCCCTCCGCCTCGCATTGGGTGCACAGGATGCCGTTCGAGGCGTAGAGCCCCATCAGCTGAGTGTTGCGCTCCGGCGCGATCTCGACCTCGGTCTCGACGGTGTGCGATGCGCCGGCGAGCGGGACGACGAGCTGGTCGCCGTCCATTCGCCAGTCCACGGGGACGCCGTCGACGGTGACCGACAGCGGCCGCTGACCGCCACCCTCCAGCCGGAGCGGCTCGGCATGGGCGCTGGGGCGCTCGACCGTCAGCGTCGCGCGGACGCGGGTCGCGGCGGGGTCGAGCGACACGTCGAGCACGATTGTCGGCACCAGCCATTCGGGCGGTCGGTAATCCTCGCGCCGAACGACGGTGGGAAGGGCGGCGGCGATGGGAGCGTCGAGCATGAGGGGGATATAGACGGCGCGGGCGGAGGTTCCATTGGAAAGCTTGCGCGGGCGCGAAGGGATGGTAGCGATGGCCGCCCCTCATGCCCGAGAAACCGCCCATGTGTCGTAGCTTGACCCTCAGCCTGCTCGCCTTGTCCGCCGCCGCCCCGACGATACTCGGCGCCCAGACGACGCCCCGGGCGCAGCCGTCGCCGGGCGTGCCGGGACCGCAGGCGGCGACCCCCGCCGCCACGCCCGAGCCCAGCCGGGCGGAGGCGAACGCGCGGCTGACCGCGCCACTGCCGGCGGACCAGGCGGCGATGAAGGCGCATGTCCTGTTCCTGGCGTCCGACGCGATGCGCGGGCGCGAGGCGGGGTCGGCCGAGTACGACATCGCCGCGCAATATGTCGCCGCGCAATTCTACGCCGCCGGGTTGAAGCCGGGGGGCGACGAAGGCGGCTATCTGCAGCGGGTGCCGCTGGTCAGCTACAAGGCGGACGGCCAGGGCTCGTTCAGCTGGACCCCCGCCGGCGGCGCGGCGCGCGCGCTGGTGTTCGGCCAGGATTACCTGCCCGTCGCGAACGCCGCGCGGGCGGACACGACGGCGTCGGCGCCGGTGGTGTTCGTCGGCTACGGCATCGACGCGCCGCAATATCAGCATGACGACTTCGCGCGTGTCGACGTGCGCGGCAAGATCGTCGCCTATTTCGGTGGCGCCCCGGCGCGCTTCGCCGGCGAGGAGCGCGCGTTCTTCGGCAGCGCCGCCACCAAGGCGCGCACGGCCGAGGCGAAGGGCGCGGTCGGCGTCATCAGCCTGGAGAGCCCCCGCACCGCCACCGCGCGGCCGTTCGCGGCCGGGGTGCAGGGCTACGG
>CAXTRJ010000191.1:0-5796 GCA_964246585.1 uncultured Sphingomonas sp.
GGTCCGCACCGAGGCCGGCGAGCAGCGACGCGCCTATCGCCAGGAGCGCATGGCCGACCGGGAGGCTCCCCGGCCGGAGCGCGCCGGTGAACGCTCAGCTAACAACCGGCAAGTCGTGCGCGACGCCCCACGCCCGGCGGTCCGCGCCGAGCGCCGCGACGATCGCCGGGAGCTCCGGCAGGACCGACGCGATGACCGCCAGAATGTTCGCCCGGTCGACCAAATTGTCCGTCAGGATCGCCGCGAGTTGCGACAGGAAGGCCGCTTCGACCGGCCGGGTATCCGGCAGGATCGCCGGGACGGCCGTCAAGCCTTCGACGCGAACCGTCGCGGCGACCTGCGCTATGGTTTCGGCAACCCGCGCCGTGACGATCGGCTCGCCGGGCGCGGTCAGTGGAACCGCGACTGGCGAGGCAACGGCCGCTACGACTGGAACCGTTACCGCACGACCAACCGATCGCTCTTTCGCCTGCCGCGCTACTACGCGCCGTCTGGCTGGGGAGGCGGTTACCGTCGGTTCGGGGTCGGCTTCCGGCTCAGCCCGGTCCTGTTCGGGCAGAACTACTGGATCGACGATCCCTGGTCCTACCGCCTGCCGGAAGCCTACGGTTCGTACCGCTGGGTGCGCTACTATGACGATGCGCTGCTCGTCGATCTCTACTCCGGCCAGGTGGTCGACGTGGTGAACGGCATCTTCTGGTGATGTGACGGGGGCTCGGTCACCGCCGAGCCCTCTTGCCTTTCGGTCGGCGGATCGCGAGACATCACCGCGTGAGGCTGTTCCGCAAATCCGCGCCCGCGCCCGTCCGGCCGGGCACCCCGTCCCCGCTGCGCGCGGCGGTTGGCGCGCAGGTGGCGGCCAGGCTCGATGCCGACCCGCAGGTCGAGCGCGCCGCCACCGATGGCGCGCAGGTCTTCTATCGTCCCGACTTCCTCGACGCCGCCCAGTGCAAGGCGCTGGTGCGGATGATCGACGCCAATCGCCGGCCCTCGACGCTTCTGTCCGACTCCGGCGACAAGGCGTTCCGCACCAGCGAGAGCTGCGACATGGACCGCTGGTCGCCCGACGTGCGCCCGACCGACGAGGCGCTCGCCGCGCTGCTCGGCATCGACCCGGCGCAGGGCGAGACGATGCAGGGTCAGCGCTATGCGCCAGGCCAGCATTTCCGCGCGCATCACGACTATTTCCACCAGGGCGAAAGCTACTGGCCCAAGATGCAGGCCACCGGCGGCCAGCGCACCTGGACGGCGATGATCTACCTCAACGACGTTACCGAAGGCGGCGCCACCTGGTTCCCGCAGGCCGGCATCCGCGTCGCGCCCAAACGCGGGCTGCTGCTGGCGTGGAACAACATGGCCGCCGACGGCAGCCCCAACGAACGCACCGTCCACGAGGGCATGCCGGTCGTCGAGGGCGTCAAGTACATCGTCACCAAATGGTTTCGCGAAGGCAGCTGGCTCCGGTAGGACGCCGACGATGACCTCCGTTCTCGGTATATCCCATTCGATCCTCGGCCAGCCCTGGCGCTGGCGCTCGCTCGACCATGACGCGCGCGGCGGCCTTCTCCCCGCCGACCTGGTGACGCAGCTGCTCTTGTCGCGCGGCTGTCCGCACGACCGCCTCGACGATCACCGCGCGCCGTCGATCCGCGGCTTCATGCCGGACCCGTCGATCTTTCGCGACATGGACCGCGCCGCCGCGCGGCTGGCCGACGCGGTCGCGGCGCGCGAGTCGGTGGCGATCTTCGGCGACTACGACGTCGACGGCGCGACCTCGGCGGCGGTGCTGATCCTCTTGCTGCGCGACCTCGGGATCGAGGCGCGGGCGTACATCCCCGACCGGTTGACCGAAGGCTACGGCCCGACCGGCGAGGCGCTGGTCCGGCTGGCGGCGGAGGGCGCGTCGCTGATCGTCACCGTCGATTGCGGCGCGCAGGCGTTCGAGGCGCTGGCGACGGCGCGCGACGCCGGCATCGACATCGTCGTCGTCGACCACCACAAATGCGCGGCCACCCTGCCCCACGCCCATGCGGTGGTGAACCCCAATCGGCTGGACGAGGCGGAGGGGGCGGCGCACGGCCATCTCGCCGCCGTCGGCGTCGCCTTCCTGCTTGGCGCCGCGCTGGTCAGGACGCTGCGCGGGCGCGGGTTCTTCGCCACGCGGCCCGAGCCCAAGCTCCTCGACCTGCTCGATCTGGTCGCGCTCGGCACCGTCGCCGACGTCGCGCAGCTGAAGGGGCTCAACCGGGCCTTCGTCGCGCAAGGACTAAAGGTCATGGCGCGGCGCGGCAATCCGGGGCTCGCCGCGCTGATCGACGCCAGCCGACTTACCCGTCCGCCGACCGCCAGCGATCTCGGCTTCGCGCTCGGCCCCCGGATCAACGCCGGCGGTCGGGTCGGGCGATCGGACCTCGGCGTCCGGCTGCTCACCACCCGCGATCCGGCGGAGGCGAAGGCGATCGCCGCCGAGCTCGACCAGCTCAACGACGAGCGTCGTGTGATCGAGGCGGGCGTGCAGGAGACCGCCGAGTCGCTCGCGGGGACGCGCATGGTCGCCGTCGTCGCCGGGCATGGCTGGCATCCAGGCGTCATCGGCATCGTCGCGGGACGGCTCAAGGAGAAACTGAACCGCCCGGTGATCGTCATCGCGCTCGGCGCCGACGGCATCGGCAAAGGGTCGGGGCGGTCGGTCACCGGGGTCGATCTCGGCGCGGCGATCCTGGCCGCCAAGGAGCATGGGCTGCTGATCGCGGGGGGTGGCCACGCCATGGCGGCGGGACTGACCATCGCCGAGGACCGCGTCGCCGCCTTCGCCGACTTCCTGGAGGAGCGGCTCGCCGCCGGGGTCGCGCGCGCGACGGGCGAGCGGGCGTTGCTGCTCGACACGGTGCTTGCCCCCGGCGGCGTCTGCCCGGAACTGGTCACCGCTTTCGATGCCGCCGGCCCGTACGGCGTCGGCTGGCCGGCGCCGCGCGTCGTCGCCGGGCCGGTGCGGATCGTTCGCGCCGACATCGTCGGCAACGGCCATGTCCGTGCGGTCGCCGCCGGCGACGACGGTCGCAGCCTCAAGGTCGTCGCCTTTCGCCAGGCGGAGACAGCGCTGGGCTTGGCGCTGCTGGGGGCCGCGCCGCACCGCCGCCTGTGGCTCGCTGGCCGCGCCAAGATCGACGATTGGGCGGCGAAGCCCGCGGCCGAGCTGCACGTCGACGACGCCGCCTGGGTCGACTGAGCGCGTCCATCGGGCGCGCGCCGCTTGACCGGAACCCCGCGCCCAACTAGGCGCTGCGTTCTTGCCAGACGGCCCCTTCGTCTAGCGGTTAGGACGCGGCCCTTTCACGGCTGAAGCACGGGTTCGATTCCCGTAGGGGTCACCACCTTCACCCATCACGTCGCGCGCGGCTTCAACTCGCCGCCCAGCGTCTCCAGCTCGCCCGACAGCCGCGCCTTGCGGCCGTAGACGAGTTCGAAGAGGGGCGTCGCCATCATTGTCGTGACCACCGCCATGAGAACCAGCATCGAGAACAGCGTCGGGCCGATGATGCCCTTCTGCAGCCCGATGTTGATGATGATCAGCTCCATCAGCCCGCGCGAGTTCATCAGCGCGCCGATGCCGAGCGCGGTGCGGTTGTCCTCCCCCGCCAGCCGCGCCGCGGCGTAGCAGGCGACCCCTTTCGCCAGGATCGAGGCGACGAGGATGCCGAGCGCGATCAGCAGCAGCTCGAGCGAGTTGACCGTGCCCAGCTGCGTGTTCAGCCCCGAATAGGTGAAGAACATCGGCAGCAGCAGGACGACGGCGAGCGGCTCGACCTTCTTCTTCAGCTCGGCGGCGAACAGCCCGCGCGGCATCACCGCGCCCAGGATGAAGCCGCCGAAGATCGCGTGGATGCCGACGGCGTCCATCAGGAACGCCGACAGGCAGAACAGCGACAGCGTGATCGCGAGCACCGTCAGGCTCATCTCGCCCTCGCGGTCGACCGCGCGGCCGAGCGGCGCGAGCAGGCGACGGCCGAACAGGATGATGAACAGCGCATAGGCCACCCCGCCGCCGATGGCGAGGACGGCGACGCCGGGCCCGCCCCCGAAGGTCGCCAGCACCACCGCCAGCACGCACCACGAACACGCGTCGTCGAACGCGCCCGCCGTCAGCGACAGCGTCCCGAGCGAGGTGTTGGCCAGGCCGCGTTCGTTGATGATCCGCGCCAGCATGGGAAAGGCGGTCAGCGCGATGCACGCGCCCATGAACAAGGTCGCGCTCGCCCGCGAGATGTCGTCGGCGAACAGGCCCGGCACGGTCAGCAGCCACGGCGTGATCAGCACCGCGATGCCGAACGGCGCGGCGATGCCCGCCACCGACACGCTCACCGCGCTGCGCGCCTTGGACCGGAAATGATCGAGTTGCAGCGTCGTACCGACCAGGAACATGTACAGCCCGACGCCGAGCTGGGCGCCGACATACAGGACGTTCTTGGTCGCCTGCGGGAACAACGCGCCCTGGGCGCCGGGCAGGAGCAGCCCGAACAGCGACGGCCCGAGCACGACGCCCGCGATCATCTCGCCCACGACCTGCGGCTGTCCCAGGAACTTGCGACCGAACCAGCCGACCACGCGGCAGGTGACCAGGATCACCGCTAGCTGGAGGAAGAAGTGAACGCTGAAATCCGCCGGGGAGTAGGTGGTCGCGACGGCGAGCGCGGCGGGACCGTGCGGCGACAAGGCGTCCGCCGCCGTCTCCAGCAAACTGTCGAAAAGCTCGGAAATCATCGTGCACCCCCTTCGTTGGCCGGACCCGCGTCTTCGCGCGGCGGCGGCGTCCGGAGTACGAAGAGCTCGATTGCTCCCGTCGCGCAACACCGATCCGCGTCCGCCGTCGCCGGTCCGATCCGATTTCCGCGCCGACCCGGCGACCTGTTGCCGCCCCGCTACATTGTAGGTACGTACCTACGCTCGTGGGGGGACGGACGGCGATCGGGATCGCGGGAGGACGACGATGAAAGTGCTCAGCAGCCGCGCGTTCAACCAGGATGTCAGCCTCGCCAAGCGCGCCGCGCGGGCCGAACCGGTGTTCATCACCGACCGCGGCAAGCCGACCCACGTGCTGATGAGCATCGAGTCGTTCGGCCGCATGGCGGGGCAGTCGGACACGATCGTCGACCTGCTGGCGATGCCCGACGCGCGCGAGGTCGACCTCGCGCGCGCGGGCAAGGACGGCGGCGGGGCGTGGGACCGCGACGGGGCGCTTGGCTGATGTACCTGCTCGACACCGGCATCGTCGCCGAATTGCGCAAGGCGCGCGCGGGTCGGACCGACCCGGGCCTGGCCAGCTGGGCGACGGGGGTGACGCGACAAAGCCTGTTCGTCTCCGCCATCACCCTGCTGGAACTCGGCACGGCGGCCGCCAGGCTCGAACGGACCGACAAGCCCGCCGGCGCGCTGCTGCGGCAATGGATCGACACGCAGGTCGTCACCGCGTTCGACGGTCGCATCCTGCCGGTCGACGCCGCCGTGGTCGCGCGGCGGGCGCGGCTGCCCTATCCCGACACGCGCGACGGCCTCCTCGCCGCGACCGCGCTGGAGCATGGCCTGACGCTCGTCACCCGGCATGGCGCCGCGTTCAAGGCGGGTCGCGTCAAGCTGTTGAACCCATGGGGCCACGCGCCCGACACGGTCGACGACGCGGCCGAATGGGGACAGGTCGCCAAGACCGCGCCGCTATGGCTGAAGAATCTGTTCGTCAGGGGCTAGGTGTTTGGTCCCGGTAATTGGTGGTGCGGGTTTGACGTGAACCGTTGGGGCGCG
>CAXTRJ010000192.1:0-5781 GCA_964246585.1 uncultured Sphingomonas sp.
GCGCCCAGGCTGACCGGCAGCCACAAGGCGAGCTGATCGCGCTCCGCCTCCAGCCATCGTTCCAGCCGGTCGCGCCCGCGCGCGACACCGGTTTGAAGCCGGCGGGGCTGCATGCTAGGGGCGGCGGCGGCTGCACTGGCCATCACGCACAGACTGGGAGCAGGCGCGCTTGGGCGCAACAACAGATACGCCCGACGCCGACCGCGACGCCGCCGTCGTCACGCGGTTCGCGCCGTCGCCGACCGGCTTCCTCCACATCGGCGGCGCCAGGACGGCGCTGTTCAACTGGCTGTTCGCGAGGGCTCATGGCGGCCGCTTCCTCCTGCGCATCGAGGATACCGATCGCGCCCGCTCGACGGAGCCGGCGATCAACGCGATCCTCGACGGGATGCGCTGGCTCGGCTTGGACTGGGACGGCGACGCCGTGTTCCAGTCCACCCGCGCCGCCCGCCATGCCGAGGTCGCTCACGCCATGGTGGCGAGCGGCCACGCCTATCTCTGCTACATGACCGCCGACGAACTCGCCGCGATGCGCGCCGAGGCGGACGCGGCCAAGCGCCCCTTGCGGGTCCGCAGCCCCTGGCGCGACCGCGCCGACACGCCCGATGCGCCCTTCGTCGTCCGGCTGAAGGCGCCCCGCGACGGCGCGACGACGATCGACGACCGGGTCCAGGGCAGCGTCACCGTCCAGAACAGCGAGCTCGACGATATGGTCCTGCTCCGTTCCGACGGCACGCCGACCTATATGCTGGCGGTGGTCGTCGATGACCACGACATGGGTGTCACCCACGTCATCCGCGGCGACGACCACCTCAACAACGCCTTTCGCCAGCTCCCCATCATCAAGGCGATGGGCTGGCCCGAGCCGGTCTACGCCCACGTCCCGATGATCCACGGGTCCGACGGCGGCAAGCTGTCCAAGCGCCACGGCGCGGTCGGGGTGGAGGCGTACCGCGACGACATGGGCATCCTGCCCGAGGCGCTGGGCAATTATCTGCTCCGGCTCGGCTGGGGGCATGGCGACGACGAGATCATCGCCCGCGACGACGCGGTGCGCTGGTTCGACCTCGCCCATGTCGGCAAGTCGCCGTCGCGCTTCGACCTGAAGAAGCTGGAGAACCTCAACGGCCACTATATCCGCGCCGCCGACGACGCCCGGCTGGCGAGGCTGATCGCCGAACGCGCCGGTGGCGACGAGGCGCTGCTTGCCCGCGCCATGCCCGCGCTCAAACCCCGCGCGGCGAACCTGGGCGAGCTGGCCGACGGCGCCGCGTTCCTGTTCGCCAAGCGCCCGCTGGCGATCGACCCCGCCGCCGCGCCGCTCCTGGCGGGAGACGCGGTCGGCGTCCTCGCGCGCGCACACGGCGCGCTTGACGCGCTGCAACAGTGGGATACGGAAAGCCTGGAAGGCGCGGTGCGCGAGGTGGCCGAGGCGGCGGGGCTGAAGCTAGGCCAGGTCGCCCAGCCGCTCCGCGTCGCGCTGACGGGGCGAAAGACCTCGCCCGGCATCTTCGACGTGCTCGACCTGCTCGGGCGCGACGAAAGCCTGGCCCGGATCGCCGATAGCATCGGGTCGCCCGCGGCGGCCGCAGAAAGGACCGACTGATGAGCGACACCGCCAAGCTGACTGTCGCCGGCGAGGACCACGACTACCCGACGATGGCGGGGACGATCGGTCCCGACGTGATCGATATCCGCAAGCTGTACGCCCAGACCGACCGCTTCACCTACGACCCCGGTTTCACCTCGACCGCGAGCTGCCAGTCGACGATCACCTACATCGACGGCGACCAGGGCGTGCTGCTCCACCGCGGCTACCCGATCGGCGAACTCGCCGAACAATCGACCTTCATGGAGGTCGCCTACCTCCTGCTCAACGGCGAGCTGCCCGATGCCGAGACGCTGACCGGGTTCAGCACGACGATCACTCGCCACACCATGCTGCACGAGCAGCTGGCGACCTTTTACCGGGGGTTCCGCCGCGACGCCCATCCGATGGCGATCATGTGCGGCGTCGTCGGCGCGCTGTCGGCCTTCTACCACGACTCGACCGACATCAACGATCCGCGTCAGCGCATGATCGCGTCGCACCGCCTGATCGCCAAAATGCCGACGATCGCGGCGATGGCGTACAAATACAGCGTCGGTCAGCCGTTCCTCTATCCCGACAACTCGCTAAGCTACACCGGCAACTTCCTCCGCATGACGTTCGGCGTCCCGGCCGAGCCGTACGAGGTGAACCCGATCGTCGAGCGGGCGATGGACCGCATCTTCATCCTCCACGCCGACCACGAACAGAACGCCTCGACCTCGACCGTCCGCCTCGCCGGATCGTCGGGGGCCAACCCGTTCGCCTGCATCGCCGCCGGCATCGCCTGTCTGTGGGGTCCCGCCCACGGCGGCGCAAACGAGGCTGCGCTCAACATGCTGCGCGAGATCGGGACGGTTGACCGCATCCCCGAGTTCATCGCCCGCGCCAAGGACAAGAACGACCCGTTCCGCCTGATGGGCTTCGGCCACCGCGTCTACAAGAACTACGACCCGCGCGCGACAGTGATGCAGAAGACCGTGCGCGAGGTGTTCGACGCGCTCCAGGTCAGCGACCCCGTGTTCGACGTCGCGCTCCGGCTCGAGGAGCTGGCGCTGAACGACCCGTATTTCGTCGAAAAGAAGCTGTTCCCCAACGTCGACTTCTATTCGGGCGTGATCCTGTCGGCGATCGGCTTCCCCACCTCGATGTTCACCGCGCTGTTCGCGCTCGCCCGCACCGTCGGCTGGGTGGCGCAGTGGAACGAGATGATCACCGATCCCGACCAGAAGATCGGCCGCCCGCGCCAGCTGTATAACGGCCCCGAGCAACGCTCCTATGTCGCCGTGGCCGACCGCTGATGCGCCGGCTCAGGCCGATCCTCACCACCCTCGGCGTCCTCGCGACGCTGATGGGTCTGCTGTGGATCGGCCAGGGCCTCGGCTACATCCAATGGCCCGCGTCGAGCTTCATGCTCGACCAGCGCCCCTGGGCCGATCGCGGCGCGGCGCTGGCGGTTGTCGGCCTGCTCATGATCCTCGTCGCGCGCCGGCTTCGGCGTTAGAGCCTGGTCTATCCAAACTGAAGCGGAGCCTGCGCTAGAAGCCACGCCCGCTCGGCCGCTGGAGCGGGATGAGATCGGGCCAACCCACCGTCACCCCGGCCTTGAGCCGGGGCCCCGCTTCTTCGATCGGCGCTGGAACGGCGGGACCCGGGTCAAGCCCAGGGTGACGAACAGGTGTAATCTCATCGCGCTCGACCAGCAGGTTGAATTAGATCGGCAGACCCGTGAGAATCATCAATCGATGCCCGTCAGACGCATCAGACCCTAGCCGCGCGGCAGCGCGAAGAGGAAGCGCGCCCCCTCGCCCGGCGCGCTGTCCACCGTCAGGTCGCCCGCCATCGCCCGCGCCAGCCGCCGGGCGATGTACAGGCCCAGGCCGTTGCCGCCCGGCTCGCTCGGGTCGACCCGCTCGAACTTCTCGAACACCCGCGCCTGGTCGGCCGCCGCGATCCCCTTGCCCTGGTCGGCGACGATGACGAGCGCGCGGTCGCCGTCGCGGTCGATCCTGATCCACACCGTGCCGCCCGGTGGCGAGTAGCGCACCGCGTTGCCGACGAGATTGACCATGACCTGGAGCGCCCGGCGGAAATCGCCGACGACCGGCGCCGTCTCGCTCATCGCGGGCCGGTCGATCGTCACCCGCGCGTCGCCGGCGCGGACCGACAGCAGGCCGGCGGCGCGGCGCGCGACATCGGCCAGGTCGATCAGCTCCAGCGTCGGCGCGAAGTCGGCGCGCTCGATCGCCTGGAGGTCCGCCAGGTCGTCGATCAGGTCGAGCAGGTGCCGCCCGGCGCTGGCGATGTCGGCGGCGTAATCGGCATAGTCCTGCCGCAACGGGCCCTCGGTCCGCGCATGGATGCTGTCGGCGCCGGCGATGATCCGGCCCAGCGGCGCGCGAAGCGCCTGGTCCAGCCCGCGGCTGAACGCCTCGGTCAGTCCCGGCGATGCGCCCGCGACCTCCGCGCCATCGCCGACGCATACGCCACCGACGAAGCCGGCGAACGCGCCCTGCGGGTCGGTCCGTACCGCCGCCGACAGCGTGGCCGCCGCGCCATCGCTTCGCACCCTGGCGTCTTGCCGCTCGAAGCCGCGACGGTTCGCCACGGCGTCCAGGATCGGCAGGTTGCCGGCGTCGTCCTCGACCAGCGCGAACAGCTGGGTCAACGCCGCCCCGAGCAGCTTGTCGCGATCGAGGCCGTGACGCGTCGCGCCATTGGCCGATATGGCCGTCAACCGGAGCGAGGCGTCGGTCTCCCAATGCCAATCCGCCGCCGCGCGAACGAAGTCGATCGACCGGACGGCCTCCGCCTCGTCCGACCGCCACGCATCGCGCGGCCGCCAGCCGACGATCGACAGCCTGACCCCGTCGGATACCGGGGACGCGCGCACCCACAAATCGAGGTCGCGACCGTCATCGGCGACGACCACCCCGCGCGACACGAGCACGCGCAGCCGGCGGGCCAACCGCACCAGCGACGCGATCGGCGCGACCGCCAGCGCCTCGCCGATCGCGCCACCCGCCCGCTCGTTGAGCGCGGCCAGCGGCGGATCGGCGGTGATCAGCCGACCGTCGCCATCGACCATGCCATGGGCGATCTCGGTATGGCCGGTCATGCCGGCTCGCTTCGCGACAGCGCGTCCACGGCGACCAGGAACTGGGGAGGATGACGACGCGAGGCCAACGCCAGCCGCGCCACCGCCGGGTCGATCGTCGCGACCGCATCGATCGCATCGGCCAGCAGGTCGCCGTCGCGGGCCGGCTCGGCGGCGAGCAGCGCCGATCCGATCTGTTCTATGTCGCGCCGGTCGAGGTCGGCGGCGCGCAGCGCGAGCACCAGTTCCTCGCCGGCCGGGTCGACGACAAGGTCGCGAGCCTGAACGAAATCCAGCGCCAGGACATGGGCAAGCAGCGCCGTCGCGACCACCATCTGTCCGTCGCCGATCGCCTCGACGAGCAGCGAGCCGATCTCGTCCGGGCGCGCGGCGACCGCCACGGCCAGACGATCGGCGGCGGTCTCCAGCCGTTCGTCATCGTTCGCCCCGGCGATCATCCGATGCGCCGCCGCGACGATCGTCCGAGACTCTGCCTGGTCGCACGCCGGATCCGCGCACAAGGCGGCGGCCGTCCACCAGATCAGGCGCTCCCTCGACTGATCAGGTAAATCGAGCAGCTCCCCAGCGCCAAGCTCGGCCGCGTCGGCTCGCCGGTTGGCCGCCGCGAGCACCGCCCCTGCGGCGGCCGCGACGGCCGCGTCCGGACAAGTCGTCAGCCGGGTCAGCAGGCTAAGCCCGCCATTGGTCTGCCGTGGCGCCGTCGTCGCGAGCCGATCGAGCCGCGCCCGTCCGATCAACTCGCCCGCCAGGACCGGGTCGCGCAACAAGCCGCTCGTCGTCAATCGTCCGAGAACGGCGGCGGTGGGCTCCGACGCCTCGTTCGCGGGCGTCACCGCCGATCGAAGCCGGCGTTCGATGGCCGCGACCATGCCGGCGAGCAGCCGCCGCACCGATGCCCGGCTTCGGTCATCGAGGCGCAACTCGTCGGGCTGGAGCACATCGTCGATCATCCCCGCCAGCCGCCTGCCCGCGCGCCGACGCCGGGCCGCCGTCCGCGCGATCAGCGCCGCGCCGGCGTCGTCGGCCCGCGCCGATGGGATTGGTGGAACCGACATGGCGCCGCCCTTAGCAACGC
>CAXTRJ010000193.1:0-5732 GCA_964246585.1 uncultured Sphingomonas sp.
GCGCGGGTGTGGGCGGGATCGTACGCCGACGCGGCGGCGGCGCGGATCGCGGTGGTCACGGCGGGGGCGGCGTCGCACGGCGACGAGACCAGGCTGTCGCTGGCGTCGCGCAGCGCGGCGATCGTGACCGAGTGCGTCCGCTCGCTGACGGAGGCGGGGTTCGACGGGGTGCTGGTGATCGCGGCCAACCCGGTCGACCTGATGACGGCGGTGGCGATCGGCCATGCCGGGCTGCCGCCCTGTCAGGTGATCGGGACGGGGACGCTGCTCGACACCAGCCGGATGCGGCAGTTGCTGGCGGCGCGGCTGCGCGTCGCGCCGGCGGCGATCGAGGGCGTCGTGCTGGGCGAGCATGGCGACAGCGAGGTCGCGGCGCTGTCGACGGTGCGCGTCGGCGGGCTTGGGTTGGAGGCGTTCGGCGGCCCGGCCTGCGGCGCGGAGATCGCCGAGCAGGTCCGCACCGCCGGCTATCGCATCATCGGCGGCAAGGGCTATACCTCGTTCGGCATCGCGACCGCGATCGTCCGCATCTGCGAGGCGGTGGTGCGCGATGAGCGCGCGGTGCTGCCGGTGTCGACCTGGCTGACGGGGGAGCTGGGGATCGAGGGGCTGTGCCTGAGCCTGCCGTGCGTGGTGGGCGCGGGCGGGGTGGAGCGGGTGCTGGCGCCGGAGTTGGACGAAGGGGAGATGGCGGGGCTGGCGCGGTCGGCGGGGGTGCTTCGCGAGGCGCTGGCTGGGTTGCCAGTGTTCGACTTGTTGTATTGACGTTGTTAGTACGTTGTTGGCATGGATCGACAGACGGTGTAGGAGGCGCGAATGGGCGTTGTAGAAAAACTGAAGGCGGATGCCACGATCTCGATCCGCATTCCCGCACAGACCAGGGATCTCATCGACACGGCGGCCGCCGCAACGGGCAGGTCGCGGAGTGACTTCATGATCGAGAGCGCGCGGCTTCACGCTGTTGACGTCCTGCTTGATCAACGGGTGTTCAATTTGGATGCGGCGGGCAGCGAAGCGTTCGCGGCCGCGCTGGCGAACCCGGCCGAGCCTAACGCGGCGATGCGGAAGCTGATGAGCACGCCCGCTCCCTGGGAGTGACCAGCGAGGGCGAGCCATCGCCGTTGGTCCGCTACACTTCCCCAACGGCCATTATGGCCGAGCACCGGCTAGATAACTTCAATTGCGGTAAGCCGCCGCTCAACGATTGGCTGAGAAAGCGTGCGTTGGGCAACGAGGGTAGGGCGTCTCGCACCTATGTCGTCGTCGCGGAAAATGGCCCCGATGCGGGCAGGGTCGTTGCCTATTATTCGTTGGCGTCGGGCGCGGCATCGCTGGTGGACGTGCCGCGACCGTATCGCCACAACTTGCCCGATCCGGTTGGCGTGATGTTGCTTGGTCGCTTGGCGGTGGATCGAGGTCATGCGGGTCGCGGCCTTGGTCCGGCAATGTTACGGGAGGTCTGGCGCCGGACGCTGCAGGTTGCCGGCATCGCGGGTGTCCGCGCGTTAATCGTGCACGCGATCGACGACGATGCGGTTGGGTACTACGAACGGTTCGGGTTCAAGCACTTCCCGGCGGGTACGCGAACCCTGTTCATAGCGACGGAGACGATCGCCAAACTGCTTTGACGGACATTCCGCCCGCCTTGGCCAGGGTTGCGTGACTGGGCCCCGGCCTTCGCCGGGGTGAGGGTTCGGAGGGATGGCGATCTAATTCGCCACGTCGACCGCGCTCACCCGTTCACCACCGTGCCTCCGTTCGGATGAAGCACCTGGCCCGACATGTAGCTCGAATCCTCGCAGGCCAGGAACAGGAAGGCGGGGGCGACCTCGTTGGGTTGACCGGCGCGGCCCATCGGGGTGCCCTGGCCGAAGGTGGCGAGTTTCTTCTTGCTCGCGCCGCCCATCGGGTTGAGCGGGGTCCAGATCGGGCCCGGCGCGACGGCGTTGACGCGGATGCCGTCGCCGACGAGGTTTTCGGACAGCGAGCGGGTGAAGGCGGTTATCGCGCCCTTCGTCGCCGAATAGTCGAGCAGATCCTTTGACCCGTGATAGCTCGTCACGCTGGTGCAGTTGACGATCGCCGCGCCCGATTTGAGGTGCGGCCTGGCCGCCTGGACCATGTGGAACATTCCGAAGATGTTGGTCTGGAACGTGCGGCGGAGCTGTTCCTCGGTGATGTCGGCGATCTCGGGGTCGGGGTGCTGCTCGCCGGCGTTGTTGACCAGGATGTCGACCGCGCCGAGCCGCTCCATCACCTGCTTGATCGCATCCTCGCAGAACTGGCGGTCGCCGATGTCGCCGGCGATCGTGACCGCGACGCGGCCCTCGGCGCGGACGATCCGGGCGGTCTCCTCCGCGTCGTCGTGCTCGCACAGGTACATGACCGCCACGTCGGCGCCCTCGCGCGCGTAGAGCGCGGCGATGGCGCGACCGATGCCGCTGTCGGCCCCGGTCACCACCGCGACCTTGCCGAGCAGCCGGCCCGAGCCGGGGTAGCGCGGCTCCCATTCGGGTTTGGGCTCGAGCGCGCTCTCGTGCCCGGGCAGCGCGTCCTCGTGAATCATCGGGATGGTGTCGGTCATGGTCGTAAGACTCCTGTGTTGGGAGCGGGAACGGGGGCGGTCGCGGGGTGGTTCCGCCGCAACCTTCGATCAAAGGCCGGCGTTAACCCAGGTGACTGGAGCGCGTATTGGCCGAGATCAGCTACCCGGAAGGGATCGAGGAGCGTCACGTCGCCGAGCGCGGCTGGCTGCATGACTATGCCAGCCCGCTCATCATCCTGCTGTTCGGCGCGTTGATCGCGGCGGCGGTGGCGGGGTTGCTGGGTGGTACGCGGTCGGCGGCGCGGACGGTGGACGCGGCGGCCGCGTCGCTGACCGTACAAACGCCGACGACGCTGCGTAGCGGGCTGTTCTTCGAGATGCGGATCGTGGTGGAGGCCAAGGCGCCGATCGCCGACGCGGTGATCGCGCTTCCGCCCGGGCTGTGGCGCGACATGACGATCAACACCAACATTCCCGCCGCGACCGAGGAGGCGTATGAGGGCGAGGCGTTCGCCTTTCACTATGGTCCGCTGGCGGCCGGCGAGCGGATCGAGGTGAAATATGACGGGCAGATCAACCCGCCGCTGTTCGCCGGCACGCGCGGGTCGGTGACCTTGCGCGACGGCGACCGCGACCTCGCCAGCGTGCCGCTGTCGATCGCGGTGCTGCCGTAATGGACATCGTGCTGCGCGCCACCGCGATGTTCGCGATCGTGTTCCTGGTGCTGCGGCTGCTCGGCAAGCGCGAGCTGGGGCAGATGACGCCGATCGAGATGGTCACGCTGATCGTCATCGGCGACCTGATCCAGCAGGGGATCACGCACAACGACTTCAGCCTGACCGGCGCGACGCTGGCGATCGTGACGTTCGCGTTCTGGAGCCTGGTGCTGGGGTGGGTGGCGTACCTGATGCCGCGCTTCCGGCGGGTGCTGGAAGGGGAGCCGCGGGTGATCATCCGCGACGGCGAGCTGCTGGAGGCGAACCTGCGTCGCGACCGGATAACCCGGGGCGAGGTGGAGTCGGAGATGCGACTGGCCGGGATCGGGTCGATGGGGGAAGTCGCGTGGGCGATCCTGGAGACGCAGGGGAAGATCAGCTTCATCAAGCGCGAGGGCGGCGGGGATGAGCAGCCGCCACGGCGGGATGCGGTGGTGGGCGGGTGAGTGGACTGCCGTTCGTCCCGAGTAGCGATCGAGCTTGGCGAGAGCGCGTATCGAGGGACAGTAGGGCGCGTGTGTCGGCACCTCGATACGAGCCCTCGATACGCCCCAATGGGGCTACTCGGTCTCTACTTGGCATGAACGGATTTTAGAAACCGACCTAGTTCGTGCTTGGTGAGAGTTACGTAGTCTCCGCTATTACGCGTCCCCGGATCAGGTCCGCCGCTTTCTCCGCGATCATGATCGTCGGCGCGTTGGTGTTGCCGCCGATCAGGGTCGGCATGACCGAGGCGTCGATGACGCGCAGGCCCGCCACGCCGCGGACGCGGAGCTGGTCGTCGACCACCGCCATCGCGTCGCCGTCGGCGCCCATGCGGCAGGTGCCGACGGGGTGGTAGATCGTCTCGGCGGTGGCGCGGATCCAGGCGTCGATCTCGGCGTCGGTGCGGACGCCCTCGCCCGGCGCGATCTCGCCGGCGTTGTAGCGGGCGAGCGCGGGCCGGGCGGCGACCGCGCGGCCGATCGCGACGCATTCGCGTAAAGTCCGGCGGTCCTCGTGGGTGGCGAGGTAGTTGGCCTCGATCAGCGGGTCGGCGAAGGGGTCGGCGGAGACGAGGCCGATGCGGCCGCGGCTTTCCGGACGGAGCTGGCAGAAGTGGAAGGTGAAGCCGTCCTCCGTCGCGCGGACCTTGCCGTGGTCGCGCATGATGCCGAGCACGGCGTGGATCTGGATGTCGGGCCGCGACAGGCCTTCGCGCGAGCGGAGGAATGCGCCCGATTCGAGGAAGTTCTGCCGCCCGATGCCCTGGCCGCGAAGGAGGTAGTCGAGGCCGACGGCGAGCTGGCGCAGGCCCCTGGTCGCCGAGTGGATAATCGGCAAGTCGCGGGCGCGCCAGTTCATCACGATGTCGAGATGGTCCTGCAGGTTCTCGCCGACGCCGGGGAGGTCGTGGACGACCGCGACGCCGGCGGCGCGAAGGCGGTCGGGCGCGCCGATGCCGGACAGCTGGAGCAGCTGGGGCGACTGGACCGCGCCGGCCGACAGCAGGATCTCGGCGTCCGCGCGGACGCTCTCGGCGCGGCGGCGACGACCGGTGACGTAGTCGACCGACGTGGCGCGGCCGCGCTCGACGACGATCCGCGTGATGCGCGCGTCGGTGATGACGGAAAGGTTGGGGCGGCGGGCGGCGGGCGGCGTCGGAAAGGTAGGCGGTGGCGGCGCTCCACCGTTTGCCGCCCGAGATGGTCAGGTCGTAAGGGCCGAAGCCCTCCTGGTCCGCGCCGTTGAAATTGTCGGTGACGGGGTAGCCGGCTTGGCGTCCCGCTTCGATGAAGGCGGCGTTGAACGGGCTGTCGCTCTCGCCCGCCAAGACGTGCAGCGGGCCGTCGGAGCCATGGTGCTCGCCGCCGCGGTGGTGTCGCTCGAGCCGGCGGAAATAAGGGTGGACATCGTCCCAGGCCCAGCCGGCGAGGCCCCTTTGACGCCACTCGTCGTAATCCCGACGGTGGCCGCGCGCGTAGATCATGCCGTTGATCGCCGAGCTGCCGCCGAGCCCCCGGCCGCGCGGCCACCACAGGCGGCGGTCGTCGAGGTGCGGTTCGGGCGCGGTCCAGAACCCCCAATTATGCTTCGACTTGGCCTTGATCAGCGCGCCGACGCCGGCGGGCATGCGGACTAACATCGCGGTGTTGCGGCCGCCGGCCTCGAGCAGGCAGACGCTGGTGGCGGGATCCTCGGACAGGCGCGCGGCGAGGGTGCAGCCGGCCGAGCCGCCGCCGACGATGACGTAATCGTAGCATCGATCGGAGTAGAACGCAAGAACGATGCTTCGACAAGCTCGGCGTCACCGCGCCTCCCCGGCGTAATGGCGGGCGAGCGGGTCGATCATCTCCTCGGGGATGCGGCGGGCGATGACGGGCATCGGGTTCTGCGACTTCTTCGCGTCGATCACCTCCTTCTCGCCGCGCCAACGACGCAGGCGCGAGGCGATGTAGCCCGCCTTTTGCCCGCCAAGCACGGGGCCCATG
>CAXTRJ010000194.1:0-267 GCA_964246585.1 uncultured Sphingomonas sp.
CGCCCCGGCCGACCCGCGCCGCAGCGCCGACAGCCCGGCGGCGGCGAGCAGCACCGTCGGCAGCCCGATCGGCGTCCCACCGATCCGGCCGGCGAACTTGATGCGGACCGCCGTGCTGGCGACCCCCGACGGGCTCGCGGTCGGCTGGCCCTTCGGCGCGTCCGACATTGTCTCCGCCCCGGCGTCGGCCCCGTGCGTCGACGGATCGCCCGCGACCTCGTTCGCCGCCACCGCCCCGCGCCTACCGAGCGGCTGCTCCGCCCCCGT
>CAXTRJ010000194.1:277-5631 GCA_964246585.1 uncultured Sphingomonas sp.
GAATTGAGCTCGGCGCCGAGCAGGAAGACATAGGCCGATAGCCACAGCCAGGTCAGCAGCACGACCACCGCGCCTAGCGAGCCGTAGGTCGCGTTGTAGCTGCCGAAATTGGACGCGTAGATGCCAAAGCCGATCGTCCCGGCCAGCCATAAGGCGGTCGCCGCGAGCGATCCCGGCGACAACCACGACCACCGCGCTTTCTGCCGGTTCGGACCGTAGCGGTACAGGCAGGCCGCGCCCGTTACCCCGATCGCCACCATGACGACATAGGTCAGCAGCTTGATCGCGAAGAGCAGGATCGCCGGCGCGTTCGGGATCAGGCTGTCGAGGAACGACAGCGCCGCGACAGAGGCGATCGCGGTCAACGCCAGCAGCACCGCGCCCGCCGTGATGCCGAGCGCCAGCAGGTTCAGCGCGACGAACCCGCGCGTCTCCTTTTCGTCATAGGCGACGTTCAGCGCGATGACGATCGACGACGCGCCCTTGGTCGCGCCATACAGCGCCAGCGCCAGCGCGATGAGCAGTCCCAGGCCCTGCTTCCCCCCGGACGTTTGTTCGACATTGACCAGCTGCTCGCTGATCAGCGACGCGGCGTCCTCGGGCAGCACGCCGAACAACCCCCGGACATTCTCCATCACCGTCTCCGGCGTCGCGACCAGCCCGTACAGCAGGACGATCGCGCCCAGCAGCGGGACGATGGTGAGGAAGCCGTAAAAGGCGGTGCCGGCGGCGATCAGGCCGATATTGTCGTCGCCCCCCTCCTTCCAGGTCCGCATCAACACCGCTTTCCATCCGGTGGCGGGGATGGCCCAGGGGGTCGGCGCGCCACGACCGGCCTGATGGTCGGCGGGGGCGGTGATGGGGTTGGACAAACGCGGCCCTTTCGCGGGAAACAAGAGAATGGATCGCAACAGCAACCCGCGACCTGGCGGATCGTTGCAGGGTTTAACATGGTTCTATTCGAGGGGCGCTCGTGGCCGACACAGACCAACCGGACCTGAGCCGGCGCGGATTTCTCGGTGCCGGCGCGCTAACTCTAGGCGCGGCTGGCGCGGTCGGCGCGGGGGCCGGGGTGGCGACGGCGCAGGTGCCCGCCAATACAGACGTGGCGGTGACGCGCGACATCACGCTGACCGTCAACGGCCAGGCGCGACCGCTCACCGTCGACACCCGCGTCACCCTGCTCGACGCGCTGCGCGATCGGTTGGCGCTGACCGGCTCCAAGAAGGGTTGCGACCAGGGCCAGTGTGGCGCCTGCACCGTGCACATCGACGGCGAGCGCCGACTGGCCTGCCTGACGCTGGCGGTGGCGGTCCAGGGTCGCGAGATCACGACGATCGAGGGGTTGGCCGATGGCGAAAAGCTCCACCCGATGCAGCAGGCGTTCGTCGACAACGACGCGTTCCAGTGCGGCTATTGCACCCCGGGCCAGATCATGTCGGCGGTCGCCTGCGTCCGCGAGGGGCATGCCCGCACCGACACCGAGATCCGCGAATATATGAGCGGCAACCTGTGCCGCTGCGCCGCCTATCCCAACATCGTCGCGGCGATCAACCAGGCCAAGGGCCGGATCGGGAGGGGCTGAATGCGTCCGTTCGACTATCAGCAACCGACCGAGGTCGCCGCCGCGGCCGCGCTCGCGGCGGTGCCTGCGGAGGCGCATGTCCGCTCGCCGGTGCAGTATATGGGCGGCGGCACGACGCTGCTCGATCTGATGAAGCTCGACGTCATGCGGCCGACGACGGTGGTCGACATCAACCGGCTCGACGGCCGCCGGTTGCGCGCGGTCGAGCGGACCGGCGCGGGGCTGCGAATCGGCGCGCTGACCTCGATGGCGGCGCTGGCCGACAACAACATGGTCGCGCGCGACTATCCGGTGCTCAGCCAGGCGCTGTGGCTGGCCGCGTCGGCGCAGTTGCGCAACGCCGCGCTGCTTGGCGGCAACGTCCTGCAGCGAACCCGCTGCAGCTATTTTCGCGACACCAGCTATGCCCAGTGCAACAAGCGCAATCCCGGTTCGGGCTGCGCCGCGCTCGACGGGTTCAACCGGCTTCACGCGGTGTTGGGCGCCAGCCAGTCGTGCATCGCGACCTATCCGGGCGACTGGGCGGCGGCGCTGATCGCGCTCGACGCGCTGGTCGAGGTGATGGGCGCGGGCGGTCCCCGCTCGATGCGCTTCGCCGACCTCCACCGCCTGCCCGGCGCGACGCCGCATATCGAGACGTCGCTCGCCCCGGGCGACCTCCTCACCGGCTTCGTCATCCCCGGCGGGCCGTGGAAGCGGTCGCTCTACACCAAGGTGCGCGACCGCGAGAGCTACGCCTTCGCCAACGCCAGCGCGGCGGTGGCGCTCGATCTCGACGGCGAACTGGTCCGCGACGTGCGCATCGGACTCGGCGGCGTCGCCTCGATCCCGTGGCGGGCGGCTCGCGCGGAAGCTTCGCTGAAGGGCAAGCCGCTGACCGAGGACAACGCCCGCGCCGCCGCCGAGGCCGAGTTCGCCTCGGCCGTCCCCCGCGAACACAACGCCTACAAGGTGCCGCTCGGCAAGGCCACGCTGGTCCGCGCGCTCATGGAAGCCAAGGCACTGGAGGCCTGACATGGCACAAGACACATCCCGCGGCGCCACTCCGCCCGTCCCCGTCCCCCTGGCCAACATGGGCCAGTCGATCCAGCGTTACGAGGCGTTCGCCAAGGTCACCGGCAAGCCGCTCTACGCCGCCGACGAGCCGGCGACGAACCCGCTCTACGCCTATCTCGTGACCAGCGGCATCGCGAAGGGCACGATCGCCTCGATCGACACCGCCCCCGCCGAGGCGATCGCCGGGGTGGTCAAGGTCTACACCCACCGCGACGCGCCGCGCCGCATCGCGATGAAGCACCTGACCGAGGGCGGCAAGGTGTCCGACACCAACATGCCGATGATCGACACGCGCATCCGCAACGACGGCGACGTCGTCGCCATGGTCCTGGCCGAAAGCTACGAGACCGCGCGCGACGCCGCCAATCGCATCATCGTACGCTATCAGGAGACCGCGCCGTCGGCGACGTTCGACAGCGTCGGGGCGACGACCAGCCACCCGGCGTCGATGGCGCCCAAGGAAAAGAAGGCGGGCAACTTCGCCCGCGCCTATGCCGCCGCCCCGGTCAAGGTCGACCAACGCTATTACACCCCGGTCCAGCACCACAACGCGATGGAGCTGTTCTCCACCACCGCGCTGTGGAACGGCGACGAGCTGACGCTGTATGAGCCGAGCCAGTTCGTCTACGGCCTTAAGAACGGCATCGCCGAGATGCTCGGCATCGACCCGGCCAAGGTGCGGGTCAAGAACCCCTATGTCGGCGGCGCGTTCGGATCGAAGGGCATTATGACGCAGCGCACCGCGCTCGTCGCCGGGGCCGCGCGCGAGCTCGGCCGCCCGGTCAAGCTCGTCCTCCACCGCAAGCAGGGCTATACCCAGACCACCTACCGCGCCGAGACCCGCCACCGCGTCCGCCTCGCCGCCGAGGCGTCGGGCAAGCTGACCGCCTACGGCCACGAAGGCTGGGAGGTCACCTCGCGGAACGACGATTATTCGGTCGGGGGGGTCGAGAACACCGCCGAGATGTACGCCGCGCCCAACGTCCTGACGCGCGTCAACCTGGTCCATGCCGATCGCAACACGCCGGGCTTCATGCGCTCGCCGCCCGAGGTGCCGTACATGTTCGCGCTCGAGGTCGCGATGGACGAACTGGCCGAGGCGCTGAAGATGGACCCGGTCGAATTGCGCCGGGTCAACGACACGCAGGTCAGCCCGATCAACGGCGCGCCCTATACCAGCCGCTCGCTGATGCAGTGCTTCGACCAGGCGGCGGCGTCGTTCGGCTGGAGCGGACGCAACCCGACGCCGGGCTCGATGACCGTCGGCGATTGGCAGATCGGTTACGGCTGCGCCATGACGTCGTACCCGACCAACATGGCCGCCTGCGCCGCGCGCATCCGCCTGACGCCCGAAGGAAAGGCGCATGTCGAGATCGCGGTCCACGACGTCGGCCAGGGCGCCTACACCGCCGTGCAGCAGATCGCCGCGCGCGAGCTCGGCCTCGACCCGCGCGACGTGACGGTCGCGCTGGGCGACAGCCGCCTGCCGGCGGGGCCGGTCGCGGGCGGGTCGATGACCACCGCCAGCGCCGGGTCGGCGGTGTTCACCTGCGCCGCCAAGGTCCGCGCCCGCTTCGGCGGCGCGATGCCCGCGCGCGCCGATCTCGCCGACGCGTTCCGCCGTCTCAACCTCAACCAGATCGAGGATTACGCCGAGTGGTGGCCCGAAGGCTCCGGCCCGGCGGCGATGCGCGCGCTGTACAAGGGCAATCTGGGCGGCGGCGGCGAGGAGGGCGAGCAGCAGGAGGGCGGCTCCTCCGGCGGCGGCGGCGGCAAGCCCGCGCCCAAGCCGCTGATGTTCGCCTTCGGCGCCGAGTTCGTCGAGGTCCGCGTCCACCGCCTCACCCGCGAGATCCGCGTGCCGCGGATGACCGGCGCCTTCGCCTCGGGCCACATCGTCAACCCGCGCACCGCCCGGTCGCAGCATCTCGGCGGGATGATCTGGGGCATGGCGTCCGCGCTGCTCGAACATACCGAGCTGGACGAGAAACGCGCGCGCTACGTCAACGACAACATCGCCGAATATCTGATCGCGGTGAACGCCGACATTCCGCAGGTCGACATCATCCTGGTGCCGGAGACCGATACCCGGGTGAACCCGCTCGGGATCAAGGGACTGGGCGAGTTGGCCAATGTCGGCACCAACGCGGCGATCGCCAACGCGGTGTACCATGCGACGGGCAAGCGCATCCGCGACCTGCCGATCACGATGGACAAACTGCTGATGGCGTGAAGGCGGTTACGTCAGGACACCTCTCCACAATACCACCCCGGCGGAGGCCGGGGTCCAGTCAGGATGCGTTTCGTCCTTGGTCGCTTCCGCAACGTAGCTGGACCCAGGCCTTCGCCGGGGTGGCTGTTGATAACGGCGGTGATCTGAATTGCCGGGTGGTCAGCGTAAGGACGCGCCACCACAGCCTCGCGGACCCCAATCCCGTCCCCGTCGTTACGCCCCCATGATCGGAGCCCTCGCCGACACCGCCGACTCGCGAAGCGCCGCCCGCGATGCTTTCGCGGCGGCCCTCGCCACCTTCCGCGCCGACCGCCCGGCCCTGGTCGTCGGCCATTTCGACGCGGACGGCCTGTCCGCCGCCGCGATCTTCGTCCGCGCGCTGCGGTCCGCCGGCCACCCGGTCGAGCACCGCATCGTCGGCAAGGGCGAGAACCCGTGGGACGCCGACCTCCGCGCCGAGCTGACCGCGCGCGACCCCGG
>CAXTRJ010000195.1:0-5601 GCA_964246585.1 uncultured Sphingomonas sp.
GGGTCACCTCCATGCCGTCGCACCAGACTTCCCAGCCGAGGCCCCAGGCGCCGAGCGTCGGCGACTCCCAGTCGTCCTCGACGAAGCGGATGTCGTGGAGCGAGAAGTCGATGCCGATCGCGGCGAGCGAACCGAGGTAGAGCGCCTGGAGGTCGGGCGGGCTGGGCTTCAGGATGACCTGATACTGGTAGTACGCCCCGAGGCGATTGGGGTTCTCGCCGTAGCGGCCGTCGGTCGGGCGGCGGCAGGGCTGGACGAAGGCGGCGTTCCACGGGTTGGGGCCGAGCGCGCGCAAGGTCGTCGCGGTGTGAAAGGTGCCCGCGCCCATCTCCATGTCATAGGGCTGGAGAATAACGCAGCCCTGGTCGCCCCAATAGTCGTGGAGCGCCAGGATCATCTTCTGAAAACTGAGCGGCGGGGTCGCGGGGGGGGTTTTGGGACAAGCGCCGGGGGGAATCAAGCTGGGGTGGCGGCGGGGGGCGGGGTAAGCCTGCCCCGACCTGTTCCGGAGTTTACCAGCCTTGCGTTCCACCGCGTTTCGCGCCGCCGTCGCCACCGCCGCCCTGCTGTTCGCCCTGCCCGCCTGCGCCCAGCCGGCGCCGCAAGCCGCCCCGGCCGACGCCGATCCGGCGCTGTGGGTGGTGAAGGACGACGACACCACCGTGTATTTGTTCGGGACGGTCCACGTGCTGAAACCCGGGCTGACCTGGTTCGACGAGGCGGTGAAGACCGCGTTCGATCGCTCGGACACGTTGGTGATGGAGCTGGTCGCGGGCGACCCGGCGGCGGACCAGCAGCTGGTGATGGCCAAGGGGATGACCAGGGACGGGCCGACGCTGTCCGAGCAGCTGCCCGCGGGCAAGCGCGCCGCCTTCGCCGCGGCGATCGCGGGGACGGGCATCCCGCAACCGGCGGTGGAGCGGATGCGGCCGTGGCTGGCGTCGATCACCTTGTCGCAGGCGCCGATCGGCAAGCTCGGCTATGACGCGGCGAACGGGCCGGAGACGGTGCTGGCGGCCGCCGCCAAGACGGCGGGCAAGCCGGTCGTCGGGCTGGAGAGCACGGCGGAACAGCTCGGCATCTTCGACGGGCTGTCGCAGCCGGCGCAGATCGCGCTGCTCGAATCGACGGTCGACGAGTTGCCGAAGGCGGGCGAGACGATGGCGCGGATGGTGGGCAGCTGGTCGACCGGCGACCCGCGAGCGCTGGCGGGGATCATGAACGAAAGCTTGAAGGACTCGCCGGAGGTGGCGAAAGCGCTGCTGTACGATCGCAACGCGCGCTGGGCGACGTGGATCGCGGAGCGGATGAAGGCGCCGGGCACGGTGTTCGTCGCGGTCGGCGCGGGGCATCTGGCGGGTCGCGACAGCGTGCAAGAGCGGTTGGCGCCGATGAAGCTGCGCGCGGTGCGGGTGAAGTACTAGATCCCTCTCCCATCGGGAGAGGGAGGGAGCAGCGAAGCCGCGGAAGGGTGAGGACGGCAAGCGCCCTGTCCTCACCCTCCCACCGCTCCGCGAGCGGCGGGCCCCTCCCTCTCCCACAAGGGAGAGGGGTTCGGTTGCGCTTCCCCGTCCCTTCGGCTATGCGCGCCGGCTTCCGCCGCATGGTCATCCCTGGAGGCGTGGGCGGATATACACTCGTGTTTCGGAGATTGATGATGAGCGACCAGTTGGAGCTCGCGGCCGAGACGCGCGACCGGGTTGGCAAGGGAGCCTCCCGGGCGTTGCGTCGCGATGGCCGCGTCCCCGCCGTGATCTACGGCCAGAACCAGGAACCCCTGGCGATCCACCTTGAGGAAAAGGCGCTGCGCATGGCGCTGGCGACCGGGCACTTCATGACCACCGTCGTGATGGTGGCGGGCGCGCGGACGCTGCCCAAGGACGTTTCCTTCCACCCGGTCACCGAGCGGCCGGTCCATGTCGACTTCCTGCGGATCAGCGAGCATTCGACCGTCACCGTGTCGGTGCCGGTGGTGTTCGAGGACGAGGACGAGTCGGCGTATCTGAAGCGCGGCGGCGTGCTGAACGTGGTTCGCCACGAGGTCGAGATCGTGTGCGACGCGTCGTCGATCCCCGACGCGATCACCGTGTCGCTCAAGGGCCGCGACGTGGGCGAGTCGATCCACATCTCCGACGTGACGCTGCCCGAGGGGGTGCATCCGTCGGTCGAGGACCGCGACTTCACGATCGCGACGATCGTGCCGCCGACGGTGCCGACCGCCGCCGACGAGGAAGCGGATGCGGCCGTCGTCGAGGCGCAGGCCGAGGCGGAGCCGTCCGAGGGTGGCGACGAGTCGACCGGGGAGACGACGGAGCAGTAACGCTTCGCCCGCGAGCGACTTAAGGGTGGTGCGAGGTTGGTCGGCTGACTGCTTGGCACCACCCTTTTTCATTGGAGAACGGCATGCAGCTCTGGGCGGGTCTCGGCAATCCCGGCGCGCTTCATGCGATGCAGCGGCACAATGTCGGCTTCATGGCGGTCGACGCGATCGCCGAGGTCCACGGTTTCGGGCCGGTCAGGAAGCAGTTCGGGGGGTGGACGCAGGAGGGGCGCGTCGGCGGGGCCAAGGTCATGCTGCTCAAACCAGCGACCTTCATGAACGAGAGCGGCCGGGCGATCGGCGAGGCGCTGCGCTTCTATAAGCTTGGCCCCGAGGCGCTGACGGTGTTCCACGACGAGCTCGACCTCGCCCCGTTCAAGGTCAAGGTGAAGACGGGCGGCGGCACCGCCGGGCATAACGGATTGCGGTCGACCGACCAGCATCTGGGGCCGGATTTCCGTCGCGTCAGGATCGGCATCGGTCATCCCGGGCACAAGGACCGGGTGACCGGGTATGTGCTGGGCAACTATGCCAAGAGCGAGATAGAGCCGCTGTCCGACCTGCTCGGCGCGGTGGCGGCGGAGGCCGCGTGGCTCGCGGAGGGCGACGACGCGCGGTTCTTGAGCGATGTCGCGGCGCGCCTCGCGTGAGCGTCCGGGCACTGTTCCCGACGCTGTTCTACGAGGACATGCTTGGCGACGAGGCGCTGGTCGGCGAGATCGAGCGGTCGTGCCGGGTGCTGGCGGAGGAGGACGGCGCCGGGCGGCGCTGGAGCCGCGAGCATGGCTATCGCGGGTATACGTCCTACGCGTCGCTGAACGACCTGCCGACGCGCGATCCGGCGTTCGGCGAGCTGAAGCGGCGGCTCGACCGCCACGTCGCGCGGTTCGCCGAGGCGTGCGGGTTCGAGCTGGGCGGCAAGCGGCTAAAGCTCGACAGCCTGTGGGTCAATGTCCTGAAGCCGGGCGGCGCGCATTCGGGGCATCTGCATCCGCACAGCGTCGTGTCGGGCACGGTCTACCTGGCGGCGCCGCCCGGGTCCGGGGCGCTCAAGCTGGAGGATCCGCGCCTCGCCATGATGATGGCCGCGCCGGGCCGGCCCGACACCTTCGTCTATGCCGAGCCGCGGGCGGGCAGCGTGTTCCTGTGGGAAAGCTGGCTGCGGCACGAGGTGATGCCGCATGCGGGCAAGAGCGAGCGGATCAGCGCGTCGTTCAACTACCGCTAGATTTGCAGGTCGCGCCGGTGCGGGTGATGGTCTGGTCGGCGAGCGCCTTCATCGGGCCCTTCGGCGTCTGGCCGCTCATCGTCACGGTGCCGACGATGCCCGCCGCCGAGTAGGCGCCGGCGCGCTCGACGCGCATCGGCGAACCCTTTTTCTGCGGGCACAGCATGACCTGCTCGAAGCGGCCGTTCGCCACCTGCTGGCGCTCGACGGTGCATTTCGCCTTCGGGGCGGGGGTGAGCAGCTGGGCGATGCCGGTCGACGCCTGCGCCGGCGCGATGCACTTGGCCTCGCTGCGCGACTTGCCGCGCGCCCTGCGGACGAGGAACTTGGGGAGGCCCGGCACGTCGAGCTCGCGGACGGTGGTCTTGGCGGTCCAGCCGCCCGGCGCGACCGCCTGGGCGCCGAGCGGCGCGGGGATGAGGAGGAGGGTGGCGAGAAGGATGGAACGCATGGTCGCGCCATGCCGCGAGGATGTGGCGGAAACATGATGCTCGCCTACGCCACGCGAAACGCCTATCGAGCGCGGCTTCCCACACAGCATCCAAGGTCACGTCATGGGTTTTCGCTGCGGCATCGTCGGGCTGCCGAACGTCGGCAAGTCGACGCTCTTCAACGCGCTGACGCAGACGGCGGCGGCGCAGGCGGCGAATTACCCATTCTGCACGATCGAGCCCAATGTCGGCAACGTCGCGGTGCCCGACGACCGGCTCGACAAGCTCGCCGCGATCGCCGGGTCGGCCAAGATCATCGAAACGCAGCTGGGCTTCGTCGATATCGCCGGGCTGGTCCGCGGCGCGTCGAAGGGCGAGGGGCTGGGCAACCAGTTCCTGGGCAACATCCGCGAGGTCGACGCGATCGTCCATGTGCTGCGCTGTTTCGAGGATGGCGACGTGACGCATGTCGAGGGCAAGGTCGATCCCGTCGCCGACGCCGACACGGTCGAGACCGAGCTGATGCTGGCCGACCTGGAAAGCCTGGAGAAGCGCGCCCCCAACCTCCTGAAAAAGGGCCAGCAGGGCGATAAGGAGGCGCGCGCCGCCGCCGCCGTGCTCGGCCGCGCGCTGGAGTTGCTCCGCGAGGGCAAGCCGGCGCGGCTGACGGTGCCCGCCGACCCGGAGGAGGCGCGGCTGTTCGCGCAGGCGCAGCTGCTGACCGCCAAGCCGGTGCTGTACGTCTGCAACGTCGAGGAGGCGAACGCCGCCGACGGCAACGCGCATTCACGCCAAGTCTTCGCCAAGGCCAAGGCGGAGGGCGCGCAGGCGGTGGTCGTGTCGGCGGCGATCGAAGCGGAGATCGCGACGATGCCGACGGAGGACCGGGGCGAGTTCCTGGCCGAGCTGGGGCTGGCGGAAACCGGGCTCGCCCGCGTCATCCGCGCCGGGTACGAACTGCTTCACCTGCTGACCTTTTTCACCGTCGGGCCAAAGGAGGCGCGGGCGTGGACGGTCGATGTCGGCGCGAAGGCGCCGCAGGCGGCGGGGGCGATCCACACCGATTTCGAGCGCGGCTTCATCCGCGCCGAGACGATCGCGTTCGGCGATTACGTGACGCTGGGCGGCGAAAGCGGCGCGCGCGACGCGGGCAAGCTGCGCTCCGAGGGCAAGGAATATGTCGTCCAGGACGGCGACGTGCTGCTGTTCCGGTTCAACGTCTGAGAGGAGATGACGATGCGTTCCGTCATATTCGGGCTTTTGATCGCCGTCGCCGCGCCGGCGGTGGCGCAGGACGATCGCGTCCCCACCCGCACGATCCAGGTGACCGGCATCGGCAAGGTGTCGACGGCGCCCGACATCGCGGTGATCGACTATTACCTTCTCGGCGAGGGCAAGACGCCCGACGAGGCGAGCAGCGCCCTCGCCGCCAAGCAGAAGGCGGTCACGGGCGGGCTTTCCGGGCTGTTGGGCGAGGGAGCGAGCCTGACCAGCGGCAACGTCATCCTGCTCGAGGCGCGCGGCCCCGAGTGCCGCGACGCGAGCGGATACAACAGCCAGCCGCGATTGAACGAAGGCGTCTGCGCGGTGATCGGCTTCATCGCGACGGCGCAGGGCAATGT
>CAXTRJ010000196.1:0-4146 GCA_964246585.1 uncultured Sphingomonas sp.
GCGGCGGCGGCGGACGAAGTGCACCGGGGCCGCGTCGACGGCGTCCACGCCTTCAACCACCCCTTTGGCTGCTCGCAGCTCGGCGCGGACCGCGACGACACCGCCGCGATCCTCGCCGCGCTGGCGCGAAATCCCAACGCCGGCGGCGTCGTGCTGGTGGGTCTCGGCTGCGAATCGAACCAGCTCGACGCGCTGATCGACCGTATCCCGCCCGAGCGGCGCGACCGGATCGCGGTGGTCCGCGGCCAGGCGTCCGACGACGAATACGCCGCCGGGACGCAGGCGATCGCGCGGCTCTCGGCGATGCTCGCGACCGACGTTCGCGAACCCGTTCCGCTCGCCGCCCTGCGGCTGGGCGTCAAGTGCGGCGGGTCGGACGGGATGAGCGGCCTGACCGCCAATCCGCTGATCGGCCGCGTCGCCACCCGCGTCGTCGCGGCGGGCGGCACGGTGCTGCTGACCGAGATCCCCGAGATGTTCGGCGCCGAGCATCTGCTGATGGCGCGCGCGCTGGACGAGGAGGTGTTCGACCGCCTCGCCGGCGTGGTCAACCGGTTCAAGCGCTACTATCTCGACCATGGCGAGCCCGTCTCGGAGAACCCCAGTCCCGGCAATCTCGAGGGCGGCATCACCACGCTCGAGGAGAAATCGCTGGGCGCGGTGCAGAAGGGCGGCGCCGCCCCCGTCGCCGACGTGCTGGATTACGGCCATCGCCTGCGCCGGACCGGGCTGTCGGTGGTCGAGGCGCCGGGCAACGACGCGGTGTCGACCACCGCGCTCGTCGCCGCCGGCGCGACGCTGACGCTGTTCTCGACCGGCCGCGGCACCCCGCTCGGCAGCCCGGTGCCGACGCTGAAACTCGCGTCCAACCACCTGCTCGCCCGGCGCAAGGCGAACTGGATCGATTTCGACGCCGCCGCGCTGATCGACGAGGGCGCGGAGGCCGCGACCGAACGCCTGCTCGATCTCGTCGTCGCGACCGCCAGCGGCGCGCGGACCCGCAACGAGCGCAACGACGAACGATCCATCGGCATCTGGAAACGCGGCGTGACGCTCTGACGCGCTGAGCGAACGGCGGCGACGGGAAAAGCCCGCGCCCGCCCACGTACGCATACGGGGAGGACGAGGCTTGGCGACCATCATTCCAGCGATCGACGGCCCGCGCGATCCGTCGCGCTACCGCTGGGTCATCTGCGCGCTGTTGTTCGTCGCCACCGCGATCAACTACATCGACCGTCAGATGATCGGCCTGCTCAAGCCCACCCTGTCGGGCGAGCTCGGCTGGACCGACCAGGATTATGCCGGGATCATCTTCTGGTTCCAGGCGGCCTACACCGTCGGCTACCTCGTCTTCGGGCGTCTGGTCGACCGGATCGGCGCGAAGCTGGGCTACGCCGCCGCGTTCACCATCTGGACGGTGGCGCACATCCTCCACGGGGCCGCCGCCACCGTCGCCGGCTTCTCCGCCGCGCGGATGCTGCTGGGCGTCGGCGAATCCGGCAACTTTCCCGCCGGCCTCCGCGCCATCGCCGACTGGTTCCCGGCCCGGGAGCGGGCGCTGGCCACCGGCATCTTCAACGCTGGGGCCAATGTCGGCGCGATCGTGACGCCGTTCCTCGTCCCCATCCTCGTCCTCGCCTATGGCTGGCGCGCGACCTTTGTCATCACCGGCGTCGTCAGCCTGGTGTGGCTCGTCGCGTGGTTCGCCTTTTACCGCACCCCCGCCGAGGCGACCGCGCGCGACGCCGCCGCTGCCGCGGACGGGACGCCGCCGCCGCGCTACCTCGCCCTGCTCGCCAAGCGCGAGACCTGGGCCTACGCCATCGCCAAGCTGCTGACCGACCCCATCTGGTGGCTGTTCCTGTTCTGGCTGCCCGATTTCCTGTCGCGGCGGCACGGCCTCGACCTGTTGAGCTTTGGCCCGCCGCTGCTCGTCATCTATCTCATGTCCGACCTGGGCAGCGTCGCCGGCGGGTGGCTGTCGTCGACGCTGATGCGGCGCGGCGCGTCGGCGAACCGCGCGCGAAAGCTGGCGATGCTGGTCTGCGCGCTCGCCGTCACGCCGATCTTCTTTGCTCAATATGTCGACAGCCTGTGGGCGGCGGTGGCGCTCATCAGCCTGGCCGCGGCCGGGCACCAGGCGTGGTCCGCCAACCTGTTCACGCTGCCGTCCGATATGTTCCCGCGCCGCTCGATCGGATCGGTGATCGGCATCGGCGGCGCGGCCGGCGGCATCGGCGGGATGCTGATCGCGACCTATACCGGCTTCATCCTGACGACGTTCGGCAATTACGGCCCGATCTTCTTCGTGGCGGGCAGCGTCTACCTCATCGCCCTGGGGATCATCCACCTCCTGGTGCCGCGCCTGGGCGACGGATCGGCCAAGGACGACGCGCGCTAGACGCCCGCGCCCCTTACTCCGGTTACGACATCGAATAGGGCGCGGCGTCCTTGCCCGCGCCCCGGCGCGTGTTCGGCGCGGCCTGCATCTCGAAACGGAGCGCGCCGCCGCGCGTCACCTCGTCGTGGCCGATCCAGTTTCGCTCAATCGGCCGTCCGTTCAGCGTCGCCCGCCCGATATACGGCGCGTCGGCCGCATTGCCCGGCGCCTCGATCACCAGTTCGCGCCCGTTCGGCAGCGTCAGCGTCGCGCGCGCGAACAGCGGGCCGCCGATGACATACTGCCCCGCCCCCGGCGTCACCGGATAGAAGCCGAGCGCGGAGAACACGTACCAGGCCGAGGTCTGGCCATTGTCCTCGTCGCCCGGATAGCCGTCGGGCGTCGCGGCGTAGAGCCGGCGCATCACCTCGCGCACGCGGCCCTGCGCCTTCCACGGCGCGCCGGCGTGGTTGTACAGGTAGATCATGTGCTGGATCGGCTGGTTGCCGTGCGCGTACTGCCCCATGTCCATGATCTGCATCTCGCGGATTTCGTGGATCACCTGCCCGTAATAGCTTTCGTCGAAGCGCGGCGGCGTCGCGAACACCTCGTCGAGCTTCCCGACGAACGCCGCGTCGCCCCCCATCAACCCGATCAGCCCCTCGACATCGTGCAGCACCGACCAGCTGTAATGCAGGCTGTTGCCCTCGGTGAACGCGTCGCCCCATTTCAGCGGGTTGAACGGCGACTGGAAGCTGCCGTCGCTGTTGCGCCCCCGCATCCAGCCGACCGAGGGGTCGAACAGCTTGCGGTAATTCCCCGCCCGCTCGCGGTACCGCCGGGCGTCCGCCGGCTTGCCGAGCGCGTCGGCGAGCCGCGCCAGCGTGAAGTCGGCGAATGCGTATTCCAGCGTCCGCGCCGCGCTCTCGTCGATGCCGACGTCATAGGGGACGTAGCCGAGCCGGTTGTAATGCTCGACGCCCTCGCGCCCGACCGCGGCGATGACCTTGCCGCCCTCGTCGCGCGGGCGTCCCTCGCTGGTCGTCGCCGCCTTGCCGGCGGCCTCGTACAGCGCCTCCACGTCGAAGCCGCGCACCCCCTTCAGCCAGGCGTCGGCGATGTTCACCGCCGAGTTCGCGCCGATCATCACGTTGCGGTGGCCCGGGCTGGCCCATTCGGGCAACCAGCCCGATTCACGGTACGTGTTGACCAGCCCGCGCATGACCCTCGCCTCGACGTCGGGGTACATCAGCGCGAAGAACGGGAACACCGCGCGGAACGTGTCCCAGAAGCCGTTGTCGGTGTACATCTCGCCCGGATGCACCCGGCCGTCATAGGGGCTGTAGTGGACCAGCTTGCCGCCCTCGTCGACCTCGTGGATCGGCCGGGGGAACAGCAGCATCCGGTACAGGCACGAATAAAAGGTCCGCCGCGCGTCGAGGTCGGGATCCTCGACGCGGATGCGGCCAAGCTCCTTGGTCCAGGCGGCGCGCGCCGCGGCGGCGGTCGCGTCGAAGCCGTCGCCGCCGATCTCGCGCCGCAGGTTTAGCTCGGCCTGCGCCAGGCTGATGAACGAGGTGGCGACCCGGACGCCGACCGCCTCGCCGCGCCGGGTGGCGAAGCCGATCGCCGCGCCGACATGCGCGCCCTCGTCGGCGGTCGACCCCGGCCGCACCGCCTCGCCGTTCCACGTCGCCACCTCGGCGAACGGCTTGTCGAACTCCGCGACGAACCAGCTGCGAAAGTTCGCCGGGACGCCGCCATGG
>CAXTRJ010000196.1:4156-5562 GCA_964246585.1 uncultured Sphingomonas sp.
CGGTCGATCCGCACGGTCGAGCCACCGTCGAACGCGTCGATCAGGATGCGCGCCTGCTCGCTCTCGGGAAAGGTGAAGCGGAACTGCGCCGCGCGCGAGGTCGGCGTCACCTCGGCCGTCACGTCGTAATCGGCCAGGTAGACCTTGTACCGGTGCGGCGCGCTCGCCTCCGCCTTGTGCGAGAACCACGACGCGCGCGCCTCCTCGTCGACCTTCAGCGCCCCCGTCTGCGCCATCAGCGAGATCGCGGCGTAATCGTTCATCCACGGGCTGGGCTGATGCGTCAGCTTGATCCCGCGAATCTTGTTCGCGTCATAGGTATAGGCCCACCCGTCGCCCATCTTGCCCGTCTGCGGCGTCCAGGCGTTCATGCCCCAGGGCACCGACACCGCCGGATAGGTATTGCCATGGGACAGCTCGCGGCTGGAATCGGTGCCCATCAGCGGATTGACCAGCGAGACCAAGTCCGGCTCGGCCGGCGCGGCTGACGCCGCTTGAGGCGCGGCGGACACCGCCGGCGGCGCCACGCACAGCGCCGCCGCCACCAGAACGCGCAGCGTCGCGCCCGTCACCTTTGCCAAGCCCGTCATCGGCCAAACACCCCTCATCCAGCTCGCCGGCGATCCTACGCCGTCGCGGCGGCGCGGCCAAGGCGATAGGACAGCCGCGCCGGACGCGGTGACAGCGCGGGATCGCCGGGTTAGGCTGGGGCACCCGATCGCCTGAAGAAAGGTCGTCCATGCGCCTGCCCCGCTTCGCCCCGACCCGCTTCGCCCCGACCCGCTTCGCCCCGACCCGCTTCGCCCTGCCGATCCTGCTCCTGGCCGGGGCCGCGCTCGCGCCCTGGGTGGCGAAGGCCGCCAATCCGATCGTCGCCGGCTGGTACGCCGACCCCGAGATCCGCGTGTTCGGGGGGCGCTACTGGATCTACCCGACCTATTCCGACCACCGCGCTGTGCCCGACCGGTCGACCCGCTTCACCCCCGCCCAGGCCGCGCTCCGGGCGGGCAAGCAGGTGTATCCGTCGTACCGCGAGCAGACCTTCTTCAACGCCTTCTCGTCGCCCGATCTGGTCAATTGGACCAGGCACGACCACGTCCTCGACGTCCGAAACGTCGCCTGGGCGGGGTTCGCCGTCTGGGCGCCGTCGGTGATCGAGGCGAACGGGCGCTACCATATGTTCTTCAGCGCCAACGACATTCAGAACGACAAGCAGCCGGGCGGCATCGGCGTGGCGGTGAGCGACCGTCCGAGGGGCCCTTTCCGCGACGCCATCGGCAAGCCGCTGATCGACCGCTTCGTCAACGGCGCGCAACCGATCGACCCGTTCGCCTTTCGCGACGACGACGGGCAGGTGCTGCTTTATTATGGCGGGTGGAAACACTGCAACGTCGTCCGCCTGTCCC
>CAXTRJ010000197.1:0-5522 GCA_964246585.1 uncultured Sphingomonas sp.
GCCCCCAACATCCTTGGCGCCACTCGCCTCATGCCCGCCCCCGATGATACATATGCGTCGCCATCGCTGCGCCCAGCACCGGCGCGACGATATTGACCCCCGGAACCACGAACAAGGCGCTGTTCGCAAGTCCTAGGACGAAGCGCCGCCCCCGCGTCGTCTCGCGCCAGCCACGCACCGCCGCCGCGTCGCCGTGCCGGCTCGCCACCATGTCGCCCAGGTCGCGGCCGAGCAGCCAGCCATTGGCGGCGAAGAACAGCGCGGGCGCCCCGACCGCCGTCGGCAACAGCACCAGATAGGCGGGAAGCAGCAGCAGGTTGACCGCGACGACCCGCGCCGCCGACCGCAGCCCCATCGCCACCGACCGCGCCAGCGGCACCGGCCGCGCGGTCTTCAGCGCCGCCGGATAGTGCCGCGCCTCCACCGCCGCGACCACCTCGTCGGCGAACACCCCGACGACCGCGATCGCCACCGCCCGGAACAACGCCCACAGCGCCAGCGCCATGGCGACGACCGCGACGATCGCGCCCCATCCGCCGACCGCGTAGCTCGGCGCCGCCCACCGCACCGCGAGGAACACCCCGACCCCGAACACGCCGAACAGCGCCAGCGTCACCGCCAGCGACTTGGCCAGCACCGCCAACACCCGGCGATCGCCGAGCTGGGCCAGCGACAGGAAGAAGGCGGCGATCATCGGAAGGGCGATGACGCAGGCCCCGCCAACCGTCAACGGTTGCGCCGGTCGGGAGCGCTGCGTAGGGCGACGCCTCACCTCTCCCGTTCGCCCCGAGCTTGTCGAAGGGTCGTTCTTCCCGCTGGTCGGGAAGAGCCGGACGTCGGATGCCGGAGTATCGCCTTGACCCAGCCCACCTACGACGTCGTCGCGATCGGCAACGCCATCGTCGACGTCCTCGCCACCGCCGACGACGCATTCATCGCCGACATCGGCGTCGCCAAGGGCTCGATGCAGCTGATGTTCTCCGCCGAGGACGCCGACGCGCTCTACGCCAGGATGGGCCCGGGGCTCGAGGTGTCGGGCGGGTCGGCGGCCAACACCGTCGCCGGCATCGCCGCGTTGGGCGGTAAGTGCGGCTTCATCGGCCAGGTCGCCGACGACCAGCTGGGCGAAGTCTTCGCCCACGACGTCCGCGCGCTCGGCATCCGCTTCGACACCCCCGTCCGCGCCGGCGACCCGACTACCGCGCGCTGCCTGATCTTCGTAACCCCCGACGGCCAGCGGACGATGAACACGTTCCTTGGCGCGTCGCAGTTCCTGCCAGAGGCGGCGCTCGACCGCGCGCTGATCGCCGATGCCGCGATCCTCTATCTCGAGGGCTATCTGTGGGATCCCGAACAGCCCCGCGCCGCGATGCGCGCGGCGATCGAGGTCGCGCGCAAGGCGGGCCGGAAAGTCGCCTTTACCCTGTCCGACGTGTTCTGCATCGGCCGGCACGGCGGCGACTTCCGCGCGCTGATCGACCAGGGGCTGATCGACATCCTGTTCGCCAACGAAGCGGAGATCGTCGCGCTGCAAGGCACCGATGATTTCGAGGCGGCGGTCGCGGCGGTCGCGGCCAAGGTGCCGACGCTGGTCGTCACGCGCGGCGCGCGCGGGGCCTGCGCCTTCCAGGGCGGCGTCCGCGCCGAGGTTCCGGCCGAGCCGATCGCGGCGGTGGTCGACACCACCGGCGCGGGCGACCTGTTCGCCGCCGGCTTCCTGCGCGGCCAGGCCGAGGGCCGCCCGGTAGAGCAGTCCTTGCGACTGGGCGCGATCTGCGCCGCCGAGATTATCGGCCATGTCGGCGCCCGCCCGATGGTCGATCTCCGGGCGCTGGCGGCGGAAAAACTGGGGTGAGCCAACCCCTCCCGCGTCGCGGAAGGGGAGGCCTCGATCAATGCGTGCCGGGGACGTCGGGATTGAGCGTGCTCGCCATCGCCTCCGGCATCTCCTGCACACCGCGGCCGAGATGGCTCGCCCCGCGACTATACAGGAAATAGACCAGCAGCCCGACGCCGCCCCAGATCACAAGGCCGAGCATCGCCAGCGTGGGCAGGTTGAAGAATAAGAACACGCAGCCGAGAATGGTCAACGAGGCCACGAGCCAAACAGCCGGCGTCTTGAAAGCGCGTGGCCGATTTGCTTCGGTGCGTCGAAGCACCACCACCGCGATGGCGACCATCATGAACGCATAGAGCGTCCCCGCATTGGCGATGTCGGCTAGCTGTCCTACCGGCAGAAACGCGGCGGCGAAGGCGACCACGGTACCGGTCAGCGCGGTCACGATGTGCGGCGTCTTCCACTTTGGGTGCACCCGGCTCAGCACCTCAGGCAGCAGGCCGTCGCGGCTCATGACGAAGAAGATGCGAGTCTGGCCGAACATCAATACCAGGATGACCGAGGGTAGCGCGAGGAACGCGGCGACACCGAGCAGGTTGCCGACCGTACCGAAACCGATCTGGCGCAACACATGCGCCAGCGCCTCGTTCGAGCAGACCAGCATTTCGGCATATTGCGGCAGCGCGCATTGGCGGGCGAGTTCTTCCGACCCGGCGGGGAAGGGGATGCCACTCGGCCCCATGATCGGCTGGCCACCGATCGTGCCGACCGCGCCGGCGGCGACCAGGATGTAGAACACCGTGCAGAACAGCAGGGAGCCGATCAGCCCGATCGGTACGTTGCGCTGGGGGTTTTTAGTTTCCTCCGCCGCGGTCGAGACCGCGTCGAAGCCGACATAAGCAAAGAAGATCGTCGCCGCGGCGCCGACCACGCCGACGCCGGATCCGAAGCTGCCGAGCATACCAGCCGGCAGGAAGGGATTGAAGCGCGCGGTGTCGAACTGATCGCTTGGCAGGGTCAGTACGACGAAGGCCGTGAGCGCGGTCACCTTGATGGCCACCAGAACCGCGTTGACCTTTGCGCTTTCGGACGTGCCGATGATCAACAGCCAGGTGACAAGGAGCGCGATTACCACGGCCGGCAAATTGATCAGCCCGCCGGGAGACCCGCCCAGAGCCAAGGGCCCGGCCGATAGCCATGTCGGTAGCTGTATTCCGAAAAATTCGTTCAGGATAGTTCCAGAAAAATATCCCGACCATCCGACCGCGACGGCGCTCGCCGCGACTGCGTATTCGAGCACTAGCGCCCAGCCCACCGTCCAGGCGAGGAACTCGCCCATCGTCGCATAGGTGTAGGTGTAAGCGGAGCCAGCGACCGGGATCATGGCGGCGATCTCGGCATAGCAGAGCGCCGCCACGATGCAGATGCCGCCTGCGATAAGGAAGCTGAGCATCAGGCCCGGCCCGGCCTTCTGCGCGCCGACGGCGGTCAGCACGAAGATGCCGGTGCCGATGACGCAGCCGATGCCGAACAACGTCAGCTGGAACCAGCCCAGCGTCCGGTGCAGCGACTTCTTCTCCGCCGTCGCCAGGATGGCGTCGAGCGACTTGACCCGTCCGAAAATCATTCACGTCCCCCCAAGGGATGGGCTTTGCCCATTTCTCAATGGGAGAAGCCTAGCCCTAAATCGAGCGGGGGCAATACCCTATCGCGCCAGCATCGGCCCGAGCGGCCGGCCGGCGAAGAGGTGCACATGAAGGTGCGCCACCTCCTGCCCGCCATCGAGGCCGATATTGGCGAGCAGGCGATACCCCGGCGCGACCAGCCCGGCCTCGCGCGCGACGATCCCGACCGCGCGGACGAACCCGGCGATCTCGGCGTCCGACGCCCGCGCGCTGAAATCGTCCCACGACACGTACGCGCCCTTGGGAATGACCAAGACATGGCGGGGTGCCTGCGGATGAAGGTCGTCGAACGCCAGCGCGTGCTCGTCCTCGTATACTCGCGTCGCGGGCAGTTCCCCGCGCAGGATACGGGCGAACACATTGCCGTCGTCATAGGGCAGGGTGGCGTCGATCGGCATGGGTCAGCTCTCCGTGAGAGTCGCCACGGCATCTCTGATGCGGGGGCGAAAGACGGTGACATAATCGTTGACACGCACACGTAGCCACCGAATGGCGTCCTCGCGTCCGGTTCCCTCGCCATCAAAGGTAAAGAACTCATGTACGCGGACGCGCGTGTTGCTCATCTGATCCAGGACTGGTGTGCCGCCAAGCTCGCCTTCGATTTTCGACCAATCTTCGGCAACGACTCTGGCAATCGCTGCCTCGCCGATAGTGCCAGTGTCGGACGTGAGCCGCAGCCCTACTTGGCGCTGCGCTCGCTTGAAGAGGATGCTTATATAGCAGCTCGCCGCTGGAGCAGGTAAGTAGAAGGCGACCCAGCCCTTGGGCGAGAGAGCTGGAATGCGTTGCTCCGGATCGTCGAGTGTAAGTCCCGCGAGCAGTTCTCGCATGAACGAGACACGCGCTTCTTCGTCAGGCGAGATTGCCTGGGCGGACTCGACCTCTTCGTGATTGTCGTCTCGAAGCCTCATGCCGTGGGGTACCGATACCACCTCGCGCGTGATCAGCGCGGTCCGCGCCAGTACGCGTGGCGCGATCAGGCGCTGGCCGTCGGGAGCCAGGTAAATCGGCAGCTCGACCAGCCCTAGCGTGAAGTGCAGGCCGGCATGCGCCTGGAGATATTCGGCGATCGCTTCGACTCCCTCGCGGATGCCGTCGCCGACGATAAGCAGCAGGAAGCGGCCGCGACGCAGGTTGAGCGTCAGCGCGTCGTTGAAGGCGATCTCGTCGACGTCGTGTCCGGCTTCACGTACCAGTTCGAGCAGCGCGTTGCCCGGTCGCTTGAGGTTCTTGCTCACTTCGCGTTGCAGGTCGGAAGACGACCAGCGGCTCAGCTCCTTGGCGTAATCGAGGATTTGGCCGACGACCTCGCGCCGGCCTTCTGGGTTGCGCCACAGCTTGCACTCGACCAGCACCGGCAGGCCGCTGGCCGTGACCATGAAATTGTCGATCGGACCGGCGGGGGTGTTCAGTTCGATGCAGATCGGCACCGGGGCGGCGAAGAGCGGATCAATCTCGGTGATCGGCAGGCAGGCGGGGTGCGCCTGGACCAGCGCCTGGATTTCCGCCTCACTGACCTGATGGCCGCCCGCACCCATTGCGAGTGGCACTAGCGGCGTCGCCGCGCCGCCATCCGCCGGGATCAACAGCGGCGTCGCGTGTTGCCGGCTCATTCGGGTCGGAACGACAGCGGCCGACCCGCCTTTTCCTCATGCCCCGAAACGCCGTCGCGCGCGGCCAGTTCGGCGCGGACGTCGTCGAACGACAGGTCGGCGTCGGCCAGCAGGACGAGGAGGTGGAACACCAGGTCCGCCGCCTCCGACGCGATCTTGCCGTTGGCGGCCATCGCCGCGACGACGGTCTCGACCGCTTCCTCGCCGACCTTCTGCGCGATCCGGCCTCGCCCCTTGGAGAACAGCGTCGCGACATAGGAGGAGCCCGGCTCGGCCGAGCGGCGGGCGCGGATCGTCGCCTCGAGGCGGTCCAGGACATCATCGGCCATGATCGCTGGCTGGCCCACCGCCGCCGTCCGGTCAATCCCTCCGCGCGTCGGCGTCGCG